>JBBIVH010000184.1:0-6105 GCA_037439805.1 Acidobacteriaceae bacterium | reverse complement strand
GCCGCGTGGGGACCAGCCGCGGGCGATTGAGGAGCTGGTGGCTGGCCTCGCGGCGGGCGAGCAGCACCAGGTGCTGCTGGGCGTGACGGGGTCGGGCAAGACCTTCACGATGGCGAAGGTCATTGAGCAGTCGAACCGGCCGGCGCTGATTCTGGCGCACAACAAGACGCTGGCGGCGCAGCTCTATCACGAGTTCAAGCAGTTCTTTCCGGGGAATGCGGTCGAGTACTTCGTGAGCTACTACGACTACTACCAACCGGAGGCGTACATTCCGGCGGGCGACCTGTATATCGAGAAGGAAGCGACGATCAACGAGGAGCTGGACAAGCTGCGGCTCTCGGCGACGCGGAGTCTGTTTGAGCGGCGGGACGCGATCATTGTGAGCTCCGTCAGTTGTATTTATGGCCTGGGGTCGCCGGAGGCGTACTACGGGATGCTGCTGCTGCTGGAAAAGGGGCAGCAGATCAGCCGCAAGGACATTACGCGGCGGCTGGTGGAGATTCTCTACGAGCGGAACGATACGGACTTCCGGCGCGGGACGTTTCGCGTGCGGGGCGACGTGATTGAGGTCTTCCCTACCTATGACGAGAGCGCGTACCGGATTGAGATGTTCGGGGACGAGATTGAGTCGCTGGCGCAGATTGATCCGCTGTTTGGCACGGTGAAGCAGAAGTACGCGCGGCTACCGATTTATCCCAAGAGCCACTATGTGGTGCAGCCGGAGCGCAAGGCCGAGGCGATTGAGTCGATACTGGCGGAGCTGCGCGACTGGGTGGGCAAGCTGGAGGCCGAGGGGCGGATGGTGGAGGCCCAGCGCGTGAACCAGCGGACGCGGTTCGACCTGGAGATGATCAAGTCGATGGGCTACTGCCACGGGATTGAGAACTACTCGCGGCACTTCAGCGGGCGGCTGCCGGGGGAGCCGCCGCCGACGCTGCTGGACTACTTTCCCCGCGACTTTCTGCTGTTTGTGGACGAGAGCCACGCAACGATTCCGCAGGTGCATGGGATGTGGTTTGGGGACCGGAGCCGGAAGCAGAACCTGGTGGATTACGGGTTCCGGCTGCCCTCGGCGATGGACAACCGGCCGCTGAAGTTTGAGGAGTTTGAGAACCGGGTGCACCAGACGATTTATGTGTCGGCGACGCCGGGGCCGTATGAGCTGACGCGGGCGGCGGGCGTGGTGGTGGAGCAGGTCATCCGGCCAACGGGGCTGATTGACCCGGAGGTGGAGGTGCGGCCGGTGAAGGGGCAGATTGACGATCTGCTGGCGGAGATTCGCGACCGGGCAAATCGGCGCGAGCGGGTGCTGGTGACGACGCTGACCAAGCGGATGGCCGAAGACCTGGCAGGCTACTACGCCGAGGTGGGCGTGAGGTGCCGGTATATGCACTCGGAGATTGAGACGCTGGAGCGGGTGCGGCTGCTGGCGGGGCTGCGCAAGGGCGAGTACGACGTGCTGATCGGGATTAACCTGCTGCGCGAGGGGCTGGACCTGCCGGAGGTGTCGCTGGTGGCGATTCTGGATGCGGACAAGGAGGGCTTTCTGCGGTCTGCGGGGTCGCTGATCCAGACGATGGGGCGCGCGGCGCGGCATGTGGAGGGCCGGGCGATCTTGTATGCGGACCGGATGACCGACTCGATGCGGAGGGCGATGGGCGAGACGGAGCGGCGGCGGGCGATTCAGCGGGCGTACAACGAGGAGCATGGGATTACTCCGCAGAGCGTGGTGAGCGCTGTGGATATGGGTCTGGCGCAGATTCTGAAGGCCGAGTACGGCGATGTAGCCGAGGAAGAGACGGCAGGGATTCCGGAGTTCAACTCGCAGGCGGAGGTGGATGCCTTCATTGGCAAGCTGGAGACGGAGATGCGCGAGGCGGCGAAGAAGTTTGAGTTTGAGCGGGCGGCGAAGCTGCGGGACAGCATCAAGGAACTGCGGGAGAAGGAATTTCTGTTTGGGTGATGAAGGTGACCCCGAGAAACCCTGAGAAAGAACGAAGGCAACCGAAGGATGCGATGCGCCATCGTAGAGGTTAAGTTCGTAAATTCCTGGTCCGGCCACTGCTGGGCTGCACGGGCTTAGGGGATCATGCTGAAAATCTTGCTTGTGGACGACGACCCATTCCAGGCGATCGCACGCAAGTCGCTGCTGGGGAAGCGATTCAAAGACGTGGAACGTGCAGCGGATGCGGCCGAGGCTTTGTGCCTGCTGGAGCAGCCGGAGTTTGCCGACAAACTGGGGCTGGTGATCTCCGGGCTGCACCTGCCGGGTATCAGTGGTCCCGAGTTTGTGGCCGAGCTGCATGCAAGGCGGCCGAAGGTTCCCGTCATCGTGCTCGGCAACCAGCAGGACGCTGCTTCTGACTACGAGATGGAAGGTGTGCGTTTTCTGCCGCGCACTGCTCCTTCCGAGGAAGTTCTTTCGACGGCAAGCGAGCTGCTGGAAGGCACGGCCGGGAAGACTCCCAAGCGACACACTGCCGCGCGATAGCCATATATACAAAGTCTCCAACCACGGTGTGAGGTAAATCACATCCACTTGCCCTATTCTTATTGAAGAATGAGCTTGCTGGCGCTGCGGTACGGGCTGCCAGTCTGCGTGCGAGAATCGTGTTGGAGACGAGATGGCAGCCTTTGGCAGTTTTGTTCTTTTGATTGCGCTGGCCCTGGCCGCGTACAACCTGTTTGCCGGCGCTGTGGCGCTGCGGCTGATTGCGACGGGCCAGCCGGCACGGATCTCGCCGGAGCGGCTGGCGGATACGGCGCGGCGGGCGGGCATCGCGGGGTTTGTGGCCGTGACCGGGGCAGCATTCGCGCTGGTGTGGCTGGTCTTCGCCAACGACTTTTCCATTGCTTACATTGCAGAGCACTCCAACCGGGCGCTGCCTGCGGCGTATAAGTTCGCCGCGCTGTGGAGCGGGCAGGAGGGGTCGCTGCTGCTGTGGGCGTGGCTGCTGGGGGCTTATGGTTTTGTGCTGCGGCTGCTGCACAAGACCGACGTGAAGCTCTACGCCTATGCGGGGACGATTCTGGCCGGCGTTCAGGTGTTCTTTCTGACGCTGGTGAATTTTGTGGCGCCGCCGTTTTCGCTGCTGCGGGGTGCGATTCCCGATGACGGCAATGGCTTGAATCCGCTGCTGCAGTATCCGGAGATGGTGATTCATCCGCCGATGCTGTACCTGGGTTACGTGGGCTTCACAGTTCCCTTTGCCTTTGCATTGGGCGCGCTGATGATGCGGTATCCCGGTGAAAAGTGGATCAAGATTACGCGGAGCTGGACGCTGGTGACGTGGCTGTTTTTGACCTGCGGCATCTTTCTGGGCATGCACTGGGCCTATGCGGTGCTGGGCTGGGGCGGCTACTGGGGATGGGACCCGGTGGAGAATGCAAGCTTCATGCCGTGGCTGACCGGCACTGCCTTTCTGCATTCGGTGATGATGCAGGAGCGCAAGGGGATGATGAAGAGCTGGAACGTATGGCTCATCTTCTCGACCTTCGCGCTGTCGATTCTGGGCACGCTGCTGACGCGCGGCGGCCTGGTGAGTTCGGTGCATGCCTTCGCGCAGTCTTCGATTGGGAACTGGTTTGTAGGTTTCCTTGTGATTGTGCTGGCGGTGTGCATCTTCACGTACATCCTGCAGCGCAGCCACCTGCAGAGCGAGCAGCGGCTGGAGTCGCTGGTGAGCCGCGAGTCGAGCTTCCTGTTTAACAACCTGGTGCTGCTGGCGGCGTGCTTTGTCATTCTGTGGGGCACGCTGTTCCCCATTCTCTCCGAGTATGTGCAGGGCACAAAGGTGACGGTGGGGGCGCCGTTCTATAACCGCGTGGCGGTGCCGATTGGGCTGTTCCTGCTTTTCCTGACAGGAGTGGGGCCGCTGCTGCCGTGGCGGTCGACCTCGCTGCGGGCAGTTCGGCGGAACTTCGTGATTCCTTCGATTGCGCTGTGGGGCACGCTGATTGTGTGCCTGGTGGCGGGCGTGAAGCCGTGGCACGAAGGAAACTTTGACGTGGGCAACTTCTACGCGCTGGTCGCGTTTGGATTGTCGGCGGGGGTGTTCACGGCGATTCTTTCGGAATACCTGCGCGGCGCGAACGTGATTCGCAAGCAGACGCGGCGAAATCTATTCTCCGCGATGTATCTGCTGATCCGGCGCAACACGCGGCGGTATGGCGGCTACCTGATCCACATTGGCGTGGTGATTGTGGTGGTGGGGCTGGCGGGGTCGGCCTTCAACCGCAACAGCGAAAGCGAATTGACGCTGAACAGCACGATGTCGGTGGGTCCGTACACGCTGAAGTGCGTGGGCTTCACGCAGGACTCGAACCTGAACTACAACTCCGAATACGCGCTGCTGGATGTATATCGCGGCGGCAAGAAGCAGTTCCAGATGACGCCGGAGAAGCGCGTCTACCTGGCGAGCCAGCAACCACAGACGATGGTGGCGATCCACTCGGTGCCGGGCTGGGACCTGTATGTGGTGTATGAGGGAACGAATCCGGATACAGGCAATCCCATCATCAAGGCGTTTCTGAATCCGCTGGTGAGCTGGATCTGGGCGGGCGTCATCTTCATCGTCTTTGGGACATTTGTGGCGCTGACGCCGAACCTGGCGCCGGCGACTGTGGCGCTGCGGGTAGCGGCTGCGCAGCCCTCTGCCGCCGAGGCGGCAGTGCGAGGGGGCGACTGATGCGGAGGCGAATGAGCGGGTCTACCGGGATGAGGGCTGCGCAGGCACTGCTGCTGGCTGTGGCGGTGTGCTTCTGGGCCGGAGCGGCGAGCGACAGCGCACGATTCAACAACCTGAGCCACCGGCTGATGTGCACGTGCGGCTGCGCGCAACTGCTGGGCGAGTGCAACCATGTGGGCTGCACGGAGTCTGGGCGGGAGCGCAACGAGCTGAGCGCGGCGATCGCTTCAGGCGCGACAGACGATCAGATTCTAGGGAGCTTTGCGGCGAAGTATGGCATGACGGCGCTGGCTGCTCCGCCGACGAAGGGCTTCAGCCTGGTGGCATGGGTGGCACCGTTCGCGGTGTTTGCCGCGGCGCTGCTGGGAACGATTCTGCTGGTGCGGCACTGGTCGTTGGGCAGGGCTGCAGCATCCGCGCAGGCGATGACGCCGGAGATGGCGGCGCTGCGCGAGAAGATTCGCCGCGAGACCGAAGCGGGCGCGGACGGGGGAGTGTAAGCGATGACGGAACTGCAGGGCGTGATTGCAGGGGCGATGCTGGCGCTGGCGCTGGGCATCTACACCTTCTGGCCGGAGAACGCGTTTGCGAGCCAGCGGGAAAAGACGCGGCTGGACTATCTGCTGGAGCGCAAGGAGCAGTTGTATGAGAACCTGCGCGACCTGAACTTTGAGCACCGCGCGGGCAAGTATCCGGAAGAAGATTTTCTGACGCAGCGGGCGCTGCTGGAAGATGAAGCGGCGCAGTTGCTGGCGGAGATTGAGCATCTGCAGCAGGCATGAGGCTGACAAAGGTTTTCGACAAAACAAGGAATCCACGAACAAGATGAAAGCGATGAAGCAAGTTCTGTATGCGGCGGTGATGAGTGTGTGCCTTGGCGGAGCGTTGGCGCAGGCCGCCAGCGTGAGCGGCACGGTGACGGACAAGACGACAGGCAAGCCGGCGGCGGGCGACAAGGTGGCGCTGGTGGATGTGCAGGCGGGAATGGCCGAGGTGGCGCAGGCGACGACCGACGCGCAGGGCCGCTACACGCTGAACACGCCGGGGCCCGGGCCTTATCTGATTCGCGTGACGCACCAGGGCGCGGGATACTTTATTGCGGCGCCCCAGGGCGGTGGGCCGGGCGACATCCCCGTGTATGACGTGGCGGCGAAGGTGGATGGCGTCTCCATTGAAGCAGACGTGATTGAGCTGGAGACCGACAACGGCGGGCTGCACGTGACGGAGCGGTACTTCGTGCACAACACGAGCTCGCCGCCGAAGACGGAGTGGAGCCCGAAGACCTTTCTGATTTCCCTGCCCGAAGGGGCAACGATCGTGGGCACGGCGGCGCAGCGGCCGACGGGGCTGCCGACGAGCGTACGGCTGGACCCGGCGGGACCGAAGGACCAGTACGCCTTCAACTTTCCGATTCAGC
>JBBIVH010000183.1:2964-6118 GCA_037439805.1 Acidobacteriaceae bacterium | reverse complement strand
TTGTCGATGACGATCTGATCAGCCGCGAGGTAACCGCTACGCTTCTGACTTTGCGCGGATACACCGTCCACAGCACCGAAGATGGTGCAACTGCGCTCAACCTGCTCGATCAGGGAGCGGTCGCGCCAAAGCTCATTCTGATGGATGCCCAACTGCCGGGGATGCATGGCCTGGATCTGATTCGAGCGCTCAAGACCCGCCTCAACGCCAGGATTGTCGTCATCAGCGGCAGTGAAGGCGCCCCGGATGTGATCGAGGCTTCCGACGGGTTTCTGCTGAAGCCCTTTTCGGCAGAAGCTCTTGTGCAACTAATGGAAAGTGGGGACAGCCCAATTCCACCATTGTCTGCCGACACCTCCGAGCCTGTCCTGAGCAAAGAGACCCTCGCCCGCTTCCGCGAAATCATGCCAGAGCCGATGGTGCGGGAGATTTATGCAGCCGTGGCCGCCGACCTGAAGCAGCGGAACGAAGCTTTGAGGGCTGCCATCGCGGAAAAGGACGCGACCACGGTGCGCCGCATCGGCCACGCCATCAAAGGAGGGTGCGGGATGGCTGGCGTCCGTCAAGCCGCACGGCTGGGTGCGCTTCTGGAATCCGAGAGTGACCAACTGGATAACTCTGCTACAGTTCTCAAGGATTTACGTGCAGTGACTCAGAACCTTGAGCGTATGCTTGAGGCTGAGTTTCCCGTGCAGGCAATGTAGCTGTAAAGAAAAGACTTCGACCTTTGCTCGAAGTTCAGCTTCAGTTACAGGCTGCCGGCAAAGACTCGTATCGGGGGTTAAAGGCTGGCGTGGAACGACCGATCCGAATTGTACTGGCAGACGATCATCCGGTAGTGCGCATCGGCGTGCGAAACATGCTGATGGTCGAGGAAGGCTTCAGCGTTGTGGGCGAGGCCGACGACGGCGACGATGCGATTACCCAGACGCTGGAACTGAAGCCGGATATCCTGCTGCTGGACGTTGCCATGCCGCGCCTGCCTGGGTTGGAGGCGATGCGCGCCATCATGAAGGGTTCGCCTGAGGTCAAGATTCTCCTGCTCACCTCGACCATCACCACGCAGCAGATCATCGAGGCCCTGCACATCGGAGCGCGCGGCATCGTTCTCAAGGACGCGCTGGCAGGACATCTCAAGGTGGCGATCCGAACCGTGCACGCGGGAGACTTCTGGATCGGCGGCAAGCGCGTCGTCAATCTGGTAGCCGCTCTGCACGACCTTATGCTGCAGGCTGCTCCCCCGCAGCACAAGACATACGGACTTACGCCTCGCGAGCTCGAAGTAGTGGGCTGCATCGTGGAAGGCTGCAGCAACCGCGACATTGCAAAGCAGTTTGGCCTGAGCGAAGAAACGATTAAGCGGCATCTCTCGAATATCTTCGACAAGACCGGCGTATCGACACGGCTTGAACTGGCTCTGTTTGCAATTGCGCATCATTTGGTCACCCCCCAGTAGGCAGAACCGCTCCACGAGTGCTCGCGTGTCCTGGTGCAGTGAGCAGGAGGTACGCTGGTGGCACGCTCCGGCACTTTTCCTTCCTCGCTCACATCTTGATGTCGTCGGATCGGAGTTCACCCGATGCAGATTGCCTTTCTCGGTCTCGGGAAGATGGGATTCGCCATGGCAAAGCGTCTGCTTGCAGCCGGGCAGAGCGTCGTGGTGTGGAACCGGACCATCGATAAAGCACAGGAGCTCGCAGCCCACGGCGCGAAGGTCGCAGCCACCCCATCCGAGGCCGTTGCCCACTCAGACCTGGTCCTTACGATGCTCTTTGACGATGCGGCACACGAGGATGTGTTGCTGGCGAAGGGCGGCGTACTGGACGCCATGCGCGCGGGCACCCTCCACGTCTCTCTCTCAACCATCAGTGTTGAGCTGAGCAAGCAGCTCACCGAGGAACATCGCCGTCGTAGCCAGAACTTCGTCGCGGCTCCGGTGTTTGGCCGGCCGAATGTTGCAGCGGAAGGCCGCCTCTGGATTGTCATCGGCGGAGACGATGCTTCCATCCGGCAGGCTCGCCCCATCCTTGAGCGCCTCTCGCGGGGCATCTCGGTGATTGGTCCGGAACCGCGCCAGGCCCATGCGCTCAAGTTGGGTGGCAACTTCCTGATCAGCGCCATGATTCATTCGCTGGCAGAGTCCTTCGTGTATGCGGAGTCTCAGGGTATCGACCCCGCCGAGTTTCTGAGCGCGGTCAACAGCGCGCTCTTTCAGTCCCCTTTCTACGCGGCATATGGGAACGTGATGCTGCATCCTCCGGCTCAGCCCGGCGCTACGGTAGAACTTGGCGCCAAAGATCTCAGCCTGTTGCGCAAGGCGGCGGCTGACGCAAGCGTCCAATTGAGTCTCGCCGAGCAGATGGCGGAGGTCTTTGTCGAAGCTCAGAAAGCCGGGCTCGGGCAGACGGATTGGGCGGTCGGGCAATATCGCATGGCCCAGCGGCGCGGGACTGCGAAGAGCCGGTAGCACCGGCCCGCGCGGAGAGGCGTCAACCAAGGTTGTGGCTTCCATCACCGCGATCCCCGTCTGGGTCCTTTAGCATGGTGGCATGAGCCTACGGGACAAAACAGTTTTGATTACGGGCGCGAGCAGCGGCATCGGCGCCGCATGCGCGATGGCGTTTGCGGTGGAGGGCTGCCGGCTCATCCTGGCTGCCCGACGCGCGGGTAAGCTGGCCGAAGTCAGCCTTCGAGCGCGCGAGCGGGGCGCCCATGCCGTCCATTGCATCGACCTGGATGTGCGCAATCACTTTGCGGTTCAGACAGCCATTGATGAGTTGCCGCCCGACTGGGGTGAGATCGACATTCTGGTGAACAACGCCGGTCTGAGCCGGGGGCTGGAAAAGCTCTACATGGGCAAGATTCAGGACTGGGAAGAGATGATCGACACCAACGTGAAGGGTCTGCTGTATGTAACCCGCGCGGTGGTGCCGGGCATGGTGGTGCGAGGCCGCGGGCACGTGATCAACCTTGGCTCAACAGCGGGAGAACTGACCTATCCGAATGGGGCGGTCTATTGCGCAACCAAGGCAGCCGAACGCTCCATCAACGATGGACTACGCCAGGATTTGCTCGGCACGCCCGTTCGGGTCACCAGTGTCGATCCCGGCATGGTAGAGACGGACTTCAGCCTCGTCCGGTTCCGCGGCGACAC
>JBBIVH010000183.1:0-2864 GCA_037439805.1 Acidobacteriaceae bacterium | reverse complement strand
CAAGTGGAAGCCTGGTGACCGGGTGGCTGGCATCTTCATGCAGAATTGGCTCGAAGGCGCTCCCACGCCCGCCAAAACCAAGGGAGCCCTGGGCGGCGATGCGGATGGGATGCTCACCGAGATGGCAGTTCTCCACGAAGACGGACTCGTTCGGATTCCCGATCACTTGAGCTTTGCAGAGGCATCGACGCTGCCCTGCGCCGCTGTCACGGCATGGAATGCGCTGGCTGCGGCGCGACTCATGCCGGGCGCGACGGTTCTGATTCAGGGAACGGGCGGCGTCTCCCTCTTCGCGCTCCAGTTCGCGCGGCTGGCGGGTCACCGCGTGCTGGGAATCTCCAGCAGCGATGACAAGCTGGAGCGTGCCGGGCAATTAGGACTTGACGCAGGCCTGAACTACCGTAAGACTCCGGATTGGGACAGCTGGGTGCTGGACCAGACGAACGGCGAAGGCGTGGATATCGTGGTGGAGGTGGGTGGGGCGCAGACGCTGCCAATGTCTCTTCGCGCGGTGCGGATGGGCGGCCACGTCGCCCAGATTGGCGTGCTGTCAGGCCCGTCCAACTCCGTACCGCTGCCGCTCATTCTTCACAAGCAGGTCAGGATTAGGGGCATTTATGTCGGATCGAGATCTGATTTCGAGCAGATGAATCATGCAATCCGGCAGGCAAAGTTGCGGCCAGTTTTTGAGACGCATCCATGGAAGGAAGCGCGCACATGGCTCAACCGCATGGAAGATGGATCGCATTTTGGAAAATTGGTGATGCAACTGGACAGTTGAGTTCGGGGATTCATGAATTCGCGGAGACGAACCGGGTCAGCAAAAGGAAGAGCCCGATTCGTCTTCCGCTATCTGTCTCATCCTGCCATAGCGGTCCTTGAGAGAGACTCCCGGCGAAGCCTCTTTCACGAGCCGTCGGGCAGTCAGAGAGTCAAGCGCACGTGTTCAACATTCAATTCCGAGTTCGTGCCGTGTCCCATCCACTCCAGTTCGCGAATCCGCGAAGCAGGAATCCGGATCCACATCGGGGTCGCGCAAGACTGGCTGAACATCATGCAGCCCGGCGCATCGCTGGGCATGAGATAGCCGTCCAGCGAAATAGGAGTCTTCACTGCGAAGAGAGATCGGAAAAACTTCCTTGCAGACTTCGCAGCGCACAGATCCAGTGGATTGGCTTCCAATTCGACAAATCCTGAAATCGAGCCCATATTTCCCTCCGTCCATTGCATGGCATTATGGCCCTCCAGGATCATTCACGCAGAGCGCTATTCGCCGTTCGTGCATCCTGGCCGACTCGAGGAAGTGACGATGAAACTCAACGGAGAGCACTTCTCGGCGAGTAAGTAAGGTTGACTATAACCGCGTTGACAAAACGCTGGAATCCTGCACTGGTCGCATGGCTATGGCGAAAAAGTGTCATGCATCTTTCGTGTAGGACAAAAGTGCGCTACGCGACGCAATTTGCCTTCGGACTCGGGCAATCAGTCGGGATGCGACTGCGCCGTAGCCTCAAGAGGGACGTCCGTCTGCGCATTGTGCGGAACGGATAATCGGGCAGGCTCCTTGCTCTCAGTCAGGACAAGATACGCTACTCTTAACGCTGAATTGCGTCTTCAGAATGAAGGCCACAGGGCGCATGGGAGGAACGGCGCTTGCTCAAACCGGCACTCAACAAGCTGATTCACATTAGCGTGTCCTCGATGCGAGGACTTGTGAAAGGTCGTGTGCGGAGAGTCTTGCGAGTCGCGGCGCCCCTTGCCGCAGTCGGCCTTCTGGTGTCCGGATGCGGAAACGGCGCTTCGACTGTTCCGCAGTCTGCCAATGCATTCTTTACCCTCACCCCGGGAACCGCAATCATCGACACAAACTGCACTGGATGCAATGCGAACAAATCGCACGGTGCAGCCTTTCTTCAATTCGCAGCAGCCTTGCCGAACGGAGAACCGGCCGACGTCGTCTGGACTCTTTCGGGCGGCGATCCAGTGGCGGGCTCCGGCGCGATCACTTCCACCGGTGCGTACTCTCCACCTGGATACCTCACAGCAGATCGCGTGCGAGTCGTTGCGACTGCGGCGCTCAAGGATCATCCAAAGATTCAGGCGTCAGCGATCCTGACGGTCACTCCGGGCTTCCAGCAGCCATTGACTCCGGAAGGAATCGCGCTGGGACCAGGAGGAACTGTAACAGTCACTGGAACACTGGCAGAAGCAGGCGGTGGCGCGGTCATCCACTTCGCCGTTGCGAATACTCCATCCGGAACAACTGGAGGCGCCGGCGCGCTCAGCGCACCACTCTGCAAGCACTCGACGAAGACTTTCACCACCTGTTCAGTCACGTTTAGCGCGCCTGCCACCATCGCAACGACTGACGTCACCTACATCGTTGCGACCGCAGGGGTGGAGGGAGCCCGCGCGGAAACGGCGATCCTCCTGAACGCCGAAGGCGTCACAAGCAATCCCTTCAATCACCAGGGCCAGCTTACGGCCCCCATCGCTCTGGGCAGTTCCGGCGGCAACAACAACGATTTCGACCGGCGCGGCAGTGCGGTGGCGGATTGCTGCAGCGGCACCCTGGGCGCTCTGCTTCAGGACAGCTCAGGGCGCCAATTTCTACTGAGCAACAACCACATCCTGGCGCTCAGCGATCATGCCAGCCCTGGAGACGCCATCGTCCATCCCGGGCTCATCGACAATAACTGCACTCCAAACGGCGACGGACCCGGCACAATCCCAGCCGCATCCCTCACGGCCTGGCTACCCTTGCGTGCTTCTGCAACCAACGTGGATGCTGCGATTGCACAGACTGCCTCTCACACGGTGGATCCGACCGGAAACATCCTCGAACTCGGCGCGAAGCTGCCCGA
>JBBIVH010000182.1:0-6152 GCA_037439805.1 Acidobacteriaceae bacterium | reverse complement strand
GTTCACCACAATCCACAGCCACCAGTTGGCCGTGTGCTTGCGCGCCTGCCACCAGCTCGCCACGAGGCTGTAGCTCGTCAGCGAGGCGTCCACAAACGGCAGCGCCGCATGCAGCCGCTTCGCCAGCTCGCCCAGCACCACGCTGCCCGCTGCGCCCGCCACCATCGCCACCATCAGCGCCGTCACCGTCAGCGGCTCCACGCGCACCTCGCCATCCTCTTGCACACCGCGCCACCAGTGCCACCACCCATACAGGGTGAAGACCACAAAGAACAACTGCAGCAGTGCATCCGAGAGCAGTCGCGCCTGATAGAACACCACCAGATAAATCACATCCGCAGCCAGCACGATGGGCCAGCAGAGCAACGTGCGCCGCGTCGTCAGCCAGATGCCAACCAGCGTCGTGACTGTTCCGGCGACCTCCAGCCCATGTGTGGCCACGTAATGCATCAGCAGGATCCAACTCATGAGCGCACTGCTCCCTTTGCGCTCATCCGGCGTAGCTCCGCCCAGCGCCGCAGTCCATCCAGCATCCGCCCGCCAGCCGCGCTCCGGAACCATCGCGCGTGACCCACGAGATAATCCCAACTTGCCAGTCGCGCCTTCTCGCGCGAGTCCAGCACGCCCATGAAATAATCTGCCTCCGTCAGCGCAAACTCCGCATGGCACAGCGCCATCATAGGAGCCAGCGCTGCCGCCTCCGTATCCGTCAACGGCCGCGTCTCTTCGTAGCCGTCCAGCAGCGCGGTTGCATGGTCCATCCGCACCGCCACCTCGTCCGTCGCCTCGGGATGCACCATCCGCGTCAGCCACTCCACGCAGTTGCGTTCCAGCGCCAGCGCCAGATCATGCACCACGTTGGTCCGGTCCGCCAGTCCAAAGTCAATCACCGCCGTCGCTCGCGCATCCTCGTCTGCCCCACTCCAGAACAGATTCGACGCGTGCAGATCGTTATGCGTCCACAGCGGCTTCAACTCCTCCAGCAGTGGCCGCAGCTCCGCATGAAATGGCTCCAGCAGATGCAGCGCCGCATCGGAGTGCTGCCGCGTCTCCGCATCATCCCGCAGCGATGCCCGCGCGGACAGATATGCATCCATCGCTTTCGTCGCATCCTGCGCCGCAAAGATCGTGAAGCTCGCCACCAGCGGCCTCGCCTTGCGCGCCGGCGCATCGAATCCTTCCGCCGCCCGATGCAGACGGGCCAGTGCGCGTCCTGCCTCGCGTGCATGCGCCGCGCAGCGGAACGGAGTCCACGAGATTGCGTCTTCATACAGGTCCAGGCCTCGCGGCGTCTCGTGCACCTCGTAGCACGATGCGCCATCTTCCACCGCGCTCGCGCCCGCGCGCGTTCGCAGCACCCGAGGCACGCTGCATCCATGTGCGCGCAGATGCTCAATGAATCGATGCTCCTCCGCCAATCCCTCTGTATCGCGCACCGCGCGCCCATGCCGCTTCACAAATACGCGCCCAGCACCGGCGCGCACCACGCTCGCCGCGGAAAATGGCCGCGGGCTTACCGTCTCAATCGCATACGGTCCCGCACATTCCGGAAATTGCTCCAGCACGTCGCGCACTTCGCCTTCGGTCAGCGGCGGCCAGTCCGGCTCCACCAGCGTCCCGTCCATCCCGTGCGCCTTCGCTGTCTCAGTCATGCTCTTCGCGCCCATCTCCGCCCGCTCGTGCCAATTTAGAAAGTGTAATGGGCCGCAAGCCGCACCGTCGCTGGCGCACCCAGATGAATGAACGTATCGCCATAACTCGCGCCTGTGTCCTTCCAATAGCGCCGGTTGAGGACGTTATCTGCATACAACCGCAGCGTCAGATGCCCATTTTCGCCGCCCGGCTGGTAGCGCGCCCCCAGGTTGAACAGGTCGTATCCACCCACGCTCACCAGGTCGTCGCGCGTCGCCTCCTTGCGGCTGGTAAAGCTCCATCCCGGCATCAGGTGCAGCCCGCCGATGTGCGGCACCACCATGTCGGCAAACACCGTTGCATGCTCACGCGGCACGTTGATCACCTGCTTGCCGTCGTATGCCGGCGTGCCCGTATTCGTCGATGTCGCCTCAATTGCCATCACTGACGCCGTCAGCTGCACCCAGTTCGCCGCCTTGCCCTGCGCTGTGAACTCCGCGCCGTCATGCGTCTCATGCCCTTGCGCCTCAAAGCACAGGTCGCCCAGATTCACGGTCCCCGTGCAGAATGTATCGGGCCCCTGAATCACCCGCGGATAGAAAAACGGCTGCCGCATCCTGAACACATCTGCAGTCAGCAGAATTGTGTGCTCATACTTCACCCCAATCTCCGATTGCCGCGTGTTGTACGGATCAAGAAACACATACGGGTTATCCACCCACCACGGAGCCTGCGGACCCAGCGACAGCAGCACGCCATAATTGCCGTACAGCGTCACATCGCTCACCGGCGAGTAGGTCACCGCATACTGCGGCAGCCACATCGTCCGCGCCGATGTGTAATTGAAATCCGTCACCCGCGCATAGCGACCGCCGGCCAGAAGTTGAATCCTGCCCGGCACGTGAATCCGGTCCTGCACAATCCCCGACGCCTGCCGGTCAAAATCCGACAGCGTTGACGGCCCCGCATGCTGCACCGGGCTCTCAATCGGATACGCCACGTTTGGCTGGAACACGTTCTCCACGCCAATCGGGGTATACACAATCGTCGGCGACAGATCCACCAGCCGGTGAAACAGCTCGCCGCCGCCCACCACATCGTGCGCCAGCCATCCCGTGGTGAAGTGTCCCTGCACTAGCGCCTCGCCGTCCGCATTCAGCCACAGTTCACCGGGGCTGCGATAGTCATAGATCTCGTAGCTCCCATCCGGGCAGAAGAAATACGCCGGCGCATTTGGGCACAGCGAATTCCCGTTCGCATCCAGCGCCGCGCCATACGGATAGATCACGTTATCGTCAATCAGCGAGTGGCTGTACTCGCCCGCCACCCGCGCCGACCACTTCGCGTTGAATGAATGCTCCAGCCGCGCCCCCGCGTTAAACGCATCGAATGTGTTCGGCTTGTCCCACGGCTGAAAGCCCAGCATCACCGACGGATACACCGGCGAAGGCACCATCGTTCCGCCCAGCAGTTGATACCCCGCCTCCGAGCGTTGCACGCGATGCTGATACTCAAAGTCCGTGTACGCATGCGTCTTGTCGTCAATCTTCCACGAGGTGTCCAGCGCGCCCACGCCGCGCCAGCCATTGGCGTGCTGCACATAGGTGTGCATGTTTTCGCCCGCCACGTTCAGCCGCAGCCCCGGCTCATACCGCGTGTGCAGCAGCAGCCCCGCATCCAGCGCGCCATACGACGTCCCCCGGTGATCCGTCGCCAGATCCAGCGCCGGGCGCAGTCCCGCGCGCGGCTCCTTCGTCACGTAGTTGATCACGCCGCCTGCATTGGCCACGCCGCTCTCCACACCGGCAATGCCCTTCAGAATCTCCACGCTCTCCTTGTTTTCGAGCGGCACATCCTGATTGCCGGAGATCGTCAACCCATTAATCTGCAGCCCCGTCGCCAGATCAATCGGGAACCCGCGAATCTGGAAGTCGCCGTAATAGCCCACCGGCGCATAATCCTCGCCCACTGAAGCGTCGTTCTTTACCACGTCGCTCAGCACGCGCGCGACCTGGTCGTTCAGCACCGCTCGCGTCACCGCCGTCACCGCCAGCGGAGTCTCCAGCAGCACCGCACCGTCCAGGCTCCCCACCGGGCTCGCGCCGGACACATAATCGTCCGTCACCTCGCCGTGCACCACCACCGTCGTCGTCACGCGCTGCGGCAGTTGCTGCGCGCTCGCGCCAGTCGGCTGGGTTTGGCTTTGCGTCTGCTTCTGCTCCTGCGCACCCGCCTTCAGCCAACACGGCATCGCCGCCAGCAGCGCACACGCCGCCGCCACCGCGCACACGTGTCTCGCAGGTTTTGCAGTCTTTCGGGTGAATTTGTCTCTGGCTGGAGCAATCGACGCCTGCATGGTTTCTCCTCGTTTCCATTTGCTCGAAACAGGAGAACTCGCGCGTCAATCGATGAAAGGCGGCTTGCCCTGAAAGCTTCCCACGCCGGTATTATCCGGATCGGGTTCGAGGGTATTTCTCAGCCCCGCACCGCGGAGCACCCCTGTTTCAATAACCAAATTGAAACACTCCCCGCACCGGATTGCAAATCGTCGGCTCACATCGCAGGACGCGCACCCCCGCGCGTCCCAGCATCATCGTCGCTACTGCGCCGCAGTCGCCTTGCCCGCTGCAGCCGCCTTGCCTGTGCCTTCTTTGATCGTCACAATCCGATCCACGCCCGGCACCGTGAAGTGCTCCACCGCGCCGCTCGGCCAGTGCACCTCAATATCGCCCGCCGTTGCTGACTGCCCCAGCCCGAAGTGCACGCGCTGGTCATTCGACGAAAGATAGCTCCCGCCGCTCAGCACATCGTCGCGCTGCTTCATGCCGTTCGCCGTCAGATACACCGCCGCGCCCACGGCATCCCGCGGGCTCTTCGGCCCTCCAATCAATTGCAACTCCAGCCAGTGGTTGGTGTCCGTGTCCACGTTCTTCAACAGCACCGGATGCCCGTCCATCACGTTGATCACCGCGTCCAGCTTGCCGCGGTTGAACAGGTCGCCTACCGCCATGCCGCGCCCGGCAATCACCACCGCCAGCCCCGTGCCTTCCACCGCCGGCACATTCTCAAATCCCTTGCCGCCATTGTTGCGGAAGAGCATCGGCCGCTGCTTCCAGCTCGTGCCCCAGTTGTACTTGTCCGCCTCTGGATACACGTGGCCGTTGTCCATCAGCAGGTCTTTCCAGCCGTCGTTGTCATAGTCCATGAAGGCATCGCCCCAGCTCAGAAAGGGCACTGTAATTTCGCCCAGCCCGATGTGGTAGCTGATATCCGTCATGTTCGCGTCGCCTTCATTGTGATAGAGCGGCTTGTAGCTGTCCGAGAACGCGGTGTCAAACACATCCAGCATTCCGTTGTTCTCATAGTCGCCCACGGCAATTCCCATCGACGCCGTCTCCTGCCCCGCCTCGTTCACCGCAAACCCCGAGGCATAGCTGTCGTCTTCAAACGTCCCATCGCCCTTGTTGATGTACAGATAATTCGGCGTCGAGTCGTTGCCCACCAGCAGGTCCGGCTTGCCATCGTTGTTGATATCCGCAAACACCGCGCCCAGCCCGTAGTAGCCCGCCTTGTCCGCCACGCCCGCCTTCTCGCTTACGTCCGTAAACGTCCCGTCGCCGTTGTTGTGGAAGAGGTGATCCGGTTCGCCCTTCAGCCCGCGCGGCCCACACGCCACCGGCTCGCCGCGAAACGTGCAGTACGCATTCACCGTTCCGCCCTCGCTGCTCTGCGGCGGACTGTTCCGGTCAAACTGCACATACCCGGCCACAAACAGGTCCAGCTTGCCGTCTCCGTCGTAGTCGCCCCACGTCGTCCCGGTCGACCAGCCGCCGACCGTCACGCCGGCTTTCTCCGCCACATCGGTAAAGGTTCCATCGTGATTGTTGTGGTAGAGCCGGTTCTTTCCCCAGTTCGACACATACAGGTCAGGCCAGCCGTCGTTGTCGTAATCCGCCACCGAGCAGCCCGTCCCCCAGCGGTCGTTCGTCACGCCCGCCTTCTGCGCCACCTCGGTAAATGTCCCGTCGTGATTGTTGTGGAAGAGCGCCGCATGAGGCGGTGCGGCCTTGCCGTCCAGCGCGTCAAAGGTCGAGCCGTTCACCACATAGATGTCCAGCCAGCCGTCGTGGTCATAGTCCAGCAGGCACACGCCGCTGCCCTTCGTCTCCACCAGGTAGTGCTTCGCCGGCGTGCCCATCATGTGCGTCCAGTGCGTCAGCCCGGCTTTCTCTGAGGCGTCCTCAAACACGACCGGCCCCGACTTCACAAACCCGCCCTCGGTAATCGGCCTGTGCTGCGCGTCCAGTTGAATCGCATGCGGCGAACCTGTCGCCTGCCCGCCGCCCGGCGTCGGCGCTGCGCTTGCCGCGGGCTGCTGCCCGCCCGCTGCCGAATCTGTGACTTGTGCCGAAACCAACGCGGGAACTGCGCACACAAGCAGTCCCAGGGGGAAGAACGCTCGCAAAGCCCTGAACATGCCTGCCAGTATACGGGCCACGCCGCATAGCCCCGTATCCATC
>JBBIVH010000181.1:0-6173 GCA_037439805.1 Acidobacteriaceae bacterium | reverse complement strand
GTAACGCTGAATCGGACAAGGTTGAGTGCCCTCGCCTTCTTCAGCATTCGGGAGATGGTGGACTGGTGCAGCTGCAGCTTCTCGGTAATCGCCTGCTGATTGAGTTCCTGGATGTAGTACATCCGGGCGACCTTCGCCATCAACCGGACTTCATCGACTCGCGCCATGACAACCATTCTTCCACACGAAACCAATCCGTTACGAATAGATTGTGCAGTGCGCATAAGAATGCACACTGCAAAAGTCTCGCTGCGTTCGTTTGGATTTCACGACGTCTGTCAGATTGCACAGGGGATGCCCGGCAGCTCGCCGGAGCGGTTGTGATGATGCGTGCGCCATCCCTTGTAGCGGCTCAGCGCATCGGCCACCGCGTTGGCACAGAGGCTTCGGCTCATTGCCGCATGGTGCTCAAATCCGTTCTGGCAGATCACATGCATCAAGCCGGGCAGACCGGGGACATCCACGACGGCGCGTGAGCCAAACGTGGTCAGAGGATCGTCCGTGAACTGCCCTTCGGCGACGTAGGCGGAGATGGAGCCTGTGAGGTCATCCGTGCTGACGCGCGCAATGGTGACGGGTCCGGCGTCGGTCCGTCCGTTCAGCGTTCCGACCGTGTTCTCCTCGCCAAGCGTCGTGCCCAGAATCGGCGCTGTGCCCATCTTCGCGCCGGGCAGGAACTCCGTCGCCCAGTTGCCGCAGTGGAAGAGCACGCACTTGTCCGGGTTGCCACCGTAGTTGTTGTTCCAGTCGACGAGCGCGCTGGGCCGGCCGCTGGCCAGTTGAAGGGCATACATGCTGATGACGCCGGCGATATCCACTTCGCAGGCTGAGGGCATCATGCGCTGGCTCATCATTGACATGATGGTGCAGACGTTGACGCCGAAGTTCTTCTGGAGCGAACTCCAGCATTGAATGGCGGTCGCGGAGATGCTCAGCGAGTCCATCCAGTCGTCAAGAACGATGGCAAACTTGGCCATGCGCACCAGCGACTCGGCAGGAGCGGCAGATGTATCGGCATACGCGTTGATCTGCTCGATGCGGTTCTTCACGCGCGCATCGTTGTCGGCGATGTGTTGGGCGTCGCCGAAGACTTCGGAAAGATCGATAGTATGGGTGGAAATGCCCGTGTTCTCAAAAAGCTTTTCGCTATAGCGTGTTGTGTTGAAGGCATTCGGCCGCGCGCCTACCGCGCCGATGCGCACGCGATTCAGGCCGCGCACGACTTTGCAGGTCTGCACGAACTGCACGAGGTCCTCGCGAAAGCGTGAATTCAGAACCGCCACCGTGTGATCGCGCGTGAGCGAGTACTTGAAGCCGAACTGGCGCAGGTTATTGCAGACGGAGATCTTGCCGCAGAATGCGTCCCGGCGGCGATCGAGGCCGAACTGATCGAGATCATCCGGGTAAGCCTGCACAAGAATCGGAACGTTGATGTCCGCGAGCCGGATAGAATCCGCCACACCCTTCTCGTCGCCGAAGTTCGGCAGGCTGACGAGGATGCCGTCGAGGCGTTCGCGCTCGCGCCGCAGCAGGTCGCCGCATTTGCGAGCATCCGTCCAGGTTTCGACGGCGCCGAGCTTCGAGTCTTCAGGACTGAGCCAGACCGGCTCGATCCCAAGTTCGGTGAAGAGCTTCGTCAGATCGCGGCGCGCTTCGGAGATGAGCACGTCCGGAAAAAAGTCGCGATTGCCCACAATTACGCCCAATGTTGCTGTCTTCGTCATGAATCACTCCTCGTACGGCTCGTTCGATCGTTCAAAAGTCTCTTGGCAGTTGCACGGCATTGTCGCAGCAATTTGTTCTTTGGTTCGCGATGGGGCACTGCTTCACAGTCGTGAATACGTAATGAGAACAAGCCCCACGAGAAAGCAAAGAAACATGCCGGCAAGCTGAAGGTTGACCTTGCGCGGCGCGGAGGCGAACTCCTTCCATACCAGAACACCCCACAGAATGGCGACGACCGGGGCCGCATTGCTGAGAGCATAGGAAACCGCCGGCCCCGCGGCGCCGACAGCGATGAAGCTCGCCGTGATGCCAAGCGACCAGATGGATCCTCCGAGCACGCCGGTCAGATGCGTGCCCACGCTTCCTTTGAAGTAATCGGAGAATGCGACTGGAGCTCCTTCAACAGGACGGCGCATGAAGATCGGGTTGAAGAGGAACGTCGTCACGAATGCGCCAAGCGTAAAGAAGAAAGATGCGGTCAGCGGCATCAGCTTGCCTGCGCCACCGGTCACAAAGGCCGGATCGGACGACCGGACGACGAGTCCGTAGAAGAATGCGATGAAGAGGCCTGCGGCGACAGAGAGGAAGATGCCTTTTGCGCCGCCCTGCTTTACCGCATGAGCGAGCTGCTTGTACGCGATCATGCTCAGAGCGATGGCGACGACAATCACCCCGACACCGATAAAGAGCAGTGTCGAATTTCCGGGGTTAACTCCACCTTCTGCAATTACGAGCACGAAGTTGATCAGGATGCCCAGCACCCATGCAATCCCGCCACCGATGGGGAAGCCGATGGCCATTCCTGCGACGGCGATGGCGGCCACGAGAAGCAGGTTGCCGGCGTTCCAGACGGCGCCGCCCAGCATCGCCCATCCGATGCTGGAAGCGTCGGCATGCGCGAGGTCAGCGAGAAAGGTGCGTCCCGTCTGGCCGGTTGAGCCAAGAGTCAACGCGAAGAGGAGCGACGTCAGCAGAAGGCCCGAGACGAAGTCCCAATAAAAGAGCTCGAACCGCCAGGCGCGCGCTGCAAGCTTTTGCGTGTTGGCCCAGGAACCCCAACAGGTCATCGTCAGGATACACAGCGCAACTGCGATGGGGTAACTGTGAATCGCCAGCATCTCATTCTCCCTGCGATCAGATTCGTGCTCTCTACCTCGTTGGCATCTGCAAGCGGGCCCTGGAGACTGCAAGCCGCCATTGCTCCCGCATCCTACTTTGCTCGGCCTCGTTCATTACCGGTTCAAACCAGTCGCCCTGCAACTGCAGCCCAGCGATGTCATCCATGTTCTTCCACCATCCCAGCGTCAGTCCGCCGAGAAGTGCTGCGCCACGTGCCGAAAGCTCCTCCTGCATCGAGCGTCTCACTTTGCGATGAAGAACATCCGCCTGCATCTGCATCAGTGCCCGATTCCGCGTTGCTCCGCCATCCGCCAACAAGACCGGCGTCTCGACTCCGGATGCGGCTTCCATCGCTTCCAGCACATCGGCGACCTGCATCGCAATCGCATCCAGCGCGGCCCGCGCGAGATGCGCTCCGGTGTGCGCACGTTCGAGATTGGCAATCAATCCTCGCGCGGCCGAGTCCCAGTACGGAGCGCCCAGCCCTACCATCGCTGGTACAAGAATCACTCCTCCCGCACTCGGAACAGTCTCTGCAAGTGCCGCGGCATCGTCCGCGGGGTGCGGAAGTCCGAGGAACTCGCCCACCCAGTGGACCGCTGCGCCACTCATCGCGATGTTGCCTTCGAGCGCATATTGGACCTGTCCCGGCAACGACCACGCGATGGTGCGGGCCAGCGATTTCTGCGCGGGTGCGAGTCGGGGCGTCAGCATCATGAGCGAAGAGCCAGTGCCGTAGGTCGCCTTGATTGAGCCGGGTTCGTAGCGGCCGTGGCCGACGATCGCAGCGTGCGAGTCGCCGATCATGGCGACAATCGGCACCCCGGCCAGCTCCGGTACGGCAGTGCATTCGCCGATGGTTCCGCTCGACGTGTAGATGCTCGGAAGGGCCTGTCGCGGAATTTGAAAGAGCGCCAGCAGCTCTTCGTCCCAGTCCAAAGCCTCAAGATTCAGCAGCGCGACGCGAGACGCATTCGTAAGGTCGGTTGCATGCACCTGCCCACGGGTCAGGTTGTAGAGCAGCCAGCTATCGACTGTTCCAAGCAGAACGTCGCCGTGCTCGGCCTGCTGACGAAGAACCGGCTGCGCATCCAGCAGCCACTTCCATTTCGTTGCGGACAAGAGGGGATCCAGCGGCAGGCCGGTTCGATCCTGTAGCAGCCCGGCGAAGTCCCGCAGCGCCTCACACACGGGCTCAGAACGCCGGCACTGCCAGGAGATCGCATTGCACGCAGGTTTGCCTGCAGGACCTGAGCCCTTCGCCGCCCGCCATGCAACCGCCGTCTCCCGCTGATTGGAGATGGCGATGCCCGCAATCTTTGTGCCTGCTTCGGCTGCATGAGCCGCGCAGGCTCGCATCACTTCAATCGTGGAATGCCAAAGCTCCAGCGGATCCTGCTCAATGTATCCGGCCCGCGGCTGGAGAAGGGATACACTCGATCCCGTCTTGAAGATGGCGTCGCCCTTGCGATCGAAGAGCAGGCCCTTCGTGTTCGTTGTTCCCTGGTCGATGGCCAGGATGCAGTCGCCGGCCATTTACGCCTCTTTCCTTACTAGCTCCAGCGCTGCCTTCGCAATGCCGTCCGCCGAGATGCCGAAGTGGTCCAGAAGAAACTCGGCAGTGCCCGTCGGCGCGAAGGTGTCTGGAAGGCCGATCATGCGCATGCGCGCCGGATGCTCGAGGGCCAGCACTTCGGCAACCGCGCCACCCAGACCACCGGCAGCCAGGGCCTCTTCGGCGGTGACGATGCCGCGCGTCTCCCGTGCGGCCTTGACGATGCTTTCGCGATCGATTGGCTTGACCGTGCTCATATTCAGAACACGTGCCTGAATGCCCTGCTTCGCCAGGGCATCGGCTGCATCGAGCGCGCGCGACACGACGACGCCGTTCGCGATCAGCGTCACATCGTTGCCTTCCCGAAGCACTACGGCCTTGCCCAGTTCAAACTTGTAGCCGTCGCCATGGACCTTCCGCACCGGAATCCGGCTGATGCGCAGAAACATCGGGCCAGTATGTTCAAGCGAATAATGCATCGCCGCCGCTGTCTCGACAGGGTCCGCCGGAACGATGATCGTCATATTCGGCAGCACGCGCATCCAGGCCATGTCTTCAATCGAATGATGCGTCGGCCCGAGCTGCCCGTAAGCCATCCCCGACGACATCCCGCAGATGCGGACGTTTGCTTTTGAATAGGCCAGATCGACCTTCACCTGCTCCATGGCGCGCGCCGTCAGAAAGCACGAAGCCCCGCAAAGATACGGAATCATACCGCCATTGGCCAGGCCGTTGCCAACGCCCACCATATTCTGCTCGGCGATGCCCACATTCACAAAGCGCTCAGGATACTTCGCCTTGAAGTCCTTCATCTTCGCCGAAGACAGCGAATCGTTAATCACGACGCTGATGCGCGCATCCACTGCAGCCATCTCTTCGAGCGCAGTCGCGTAAGCATCGCGGCAGTCAAACAACTGCGGCTTCTCTGTATCCTGCCTGGTTTCGATTACGGCGCTCACCATGCCACCTCCACGCTCAGTTCCCGGCTGGCCTGATCGAGCTGTTCCTTCGTCGGCACACCGTGATGCCACGCCGGCTTGTTCTCCGCAAAGGAAACACCTTTGCCTTTGATCGTCTTCGCAATCACGCAAGTGGGCTTTCCTTGCGCCAGGGGTAAGGAAGTGAAAGCCTTCAGGAGTGCGAGATGGTCGTGCCCATCCACTTCTTTCACTGCAAATCCGAAGGAAGCCCACCGGTCCGCGAGCGGCTCCATGCAGATCGTATTCTCCGTGAAGTCACCCTGCTGGATGCGATTGCGATCCACGATGACGATGAGGTTGTCGAGACCGTACTGCTGCGCACACATCGCAGCCTCCCAGTTGGACCCCTCCTGCAGCTCGCCATCGCCAACCAGCACAAAGACGTGCCAGGATTCCTTCCGCATCCGCGCCGCCAGCGCCATCCCAACCGCAATTGGCAAGCCGTGCCCGAGCGGTCCCGTGTTGGCCTCGACGCCCGGAAGCTTGTTCCTGTCCGGATGCCCATTCAGCATCGAAAGCGGATCCATGAATGTCTTCAACTGGCTCAGCGGAAAGAAGCCCCGCTGCGCGAGCGTCGAATAGAAGGCCCCGGAGCAGTGGCCTTTCGACATGACGAATCGATCCCGCTGCGGCCAGAGCGGCTTGGATGGATCTACTTTGAGTACCTGCCCCATGTACAGCGTGGCCAGGATGTCGGCGGAAGACAGGTCGCCGCCCGTGTGGCCCAGGCGGGAATGGTTCGTCATGGTCATCGCACTCAGGCGAATCCAGTTCGCCTTGGCGGATAACCATGC
>JBBIVH010000180.1:3231-6255 GCA_037439805.1 Acidobacteriaceae bacterium | reverse complement strand
AGAGTCTCTTCATGCCGATGGAGGATGACAGCGATGTAGCTGTCGCGCGCTGCCCATACATCGTGGAAGAGCGCTGCGCCTTCGCGATCGGTCAGCTCGGCCAGCCGGTCTCTCAACTCATCGAGAGCCTGCCGGAGCGGCCCGCGCCATTTTTGATTCCATCCGGGTCTGCCGCCGTTGCACCCGCAGTCGGAGCGCCACCGCTCCACGCCATGCACGCAGCTCCAGGAGGTGTTCTCGGCAATCTCGCACTCATATTCCGGCGGAAACATCTCCAGATAGCTGGCGTAGTTGGTGAGCTTGACAGTCTTGTCCTCTTCCAGCAGCTTGAGCGCATAGGCGAGCGCCATCTCCCCGTGCTTGTGGTGGTGCCCGTAGGATTCACCGTCTGTGGCGACATGGACGAGCTGCGGCTGCGCCGTCTCTTTGAATCCGGCTTTCAGCCGCGCGGCAAAGATCTCGCCCGAGTTCAGCAGGCCTTCAAACGCAATGGCGCGCGAGATTGGCCCGTTGTAGAAGAACACCGCGATGGACAAGCCGGACTCGAAGCGCACCAGATACGGCCGCGTCGTGTCGACAGTGACATTTGGAGTTTCGGTCCACGCGCCATCTCCGGATGCGGGCTTCATGGAGCGAATGCGTTTACATTGGTGCGGCGCCAGCACGGTGAACTGGATGCCTTCGGCGGCCAGCACCTCAAGCGTTTCGTTGTCCGCGGCGGTCTCGGCGAGCCACATGCCTTCGGGGCGCATGCCGTAGTGGTGCTCGTAGTCGGCGATGCCCCAGCGAATTTGCGTGATCTTGTCGCGCCGGTTGGCCAGCGGCATGATCATGTGGTTGTAGACCTGCGCCATCGCCGAGCTGCGGCCCTTGTAGCCGCGGCGACTGCGTTTCTCGCCATCCACCACCATGCGGTGCGTGCGCTGCGCCTTATCTTTCAGCCAGCTCAACAGCGTGGGGCCAAAGTTGAAGCTGATGCGCGAATAGTTATTGACAATGCGAGTGATGTGGTTCTTTTCGTTCTGGATGCGCGCCGCGCCGTTGGTCGCGTAGCACTCCGCGCAGATGCGCTCGTTCCAGTCGTGGTACGGCGCGGCGGTGTCCTGCGTCTCGACCGTCTCGAGCCATGGGTTTTCACGAGGCGGCTGGTAAAAGTGGCCATGAATACAGATGAATCGTTTTCCCGAAGGCATGCAATGTCCATCTGCCCCGCGACCAAGACTTCTGCGCGGGGCCAACACATTATTGTAGGCTTGCGCGGCGAGGCGCGGCTGCCTCTGCTGCGCCGTCGCTTGCGCGCCACAGATACCACGCGGCCACCGAGCGATACGGCGCCCACCGCGCGCCGCGCTTGCGCACCACGTCGGGCGCAGGCAGGTCGGCTGCCTCAATGGGCCGCGACTTCGGCACACGCAGAAACGTCATGGCGTAGCCCTTGCGGATGCCGTAGTCCGTCGCGGGCAACACGTCAGGCCGTCCCAGCCGGAAGATGAGCAGCATCTCCACGGTCCATGGGCCGATGCCGCGCACTTCTGTGAGCCGCTTCACGATCTCTTCGTCGCTCAACCTGCTGATCGCGGCGTGACCGGGCACGGTGCCGTCGAGCGTCTTTGCCGCGAGGTCGCGCATGGCCTTGATCTTGTTGCCAGAGACGCCCGCGCCGCGCAGCGGCTCATCCGGCGTCTTCAGCAGCATCTCCGGCGTGGGGTTGCCGCCGAAATACTCCCGCACGCGTGCGTGAATCTTCGCCGCCGCTTTGCCGTGCAATTGCTGATACAGGATCGACTCCAGCAGCGACTCGAACGGAGACGGCGAGCGGTCCAGCCGCAAGGCAAAGTCGCCTGCGCGCTCGATCAGCGCGGCCAGCCTGGCATCGCGCGCCTTCAGGTGCTCTACCGCCGCAGCCGCATCGAACGGCAGTTTCCTCTTTCGCCCTTCAAAAATCATAGGTGACCAGTGTATCGCGCGTGCATCGAGCCGCCGCACATTGCCCCGCCTTGTACCATGAGAAGCGAAGCCACTGGCTCAGGAGCGATACGCGATGAAGATGCGCCCCGGCTCGCAGACCGGATTTCTGCTGTGCGGCAAGGAATGGTTGGAGGGTGACGCCATCGAGGTTCGCTCCCCGTGGGACCAGGGCCTGGTGGGCCGCGTGACGATGGCGACGCGCGCCGACGCGCGGCAGGCCGTGCATCACGCCGTCGCCAGCCTGCGCCGCACTCGCGCGCTGCCGCGCTGGAAGCGCCGCGAAATTCTGGAAGACGTGGCCGCGGCCCTCATCGAGCAGAAGGAGCGCTTTGCGCAGCTCATTGTGGCCGAGGCCGGCAAGCCCGTGCGCCTTGCGCGCGCGGAAGTGGACCGCGCCGTGCTTACCTTCAAGACCGCTGCCGAAGAGGCTGCGCGGCTGGGCGGGGAATCCATTCCGCTCGACCTGACTGAAGGGAATGAGGGCCGCTGGGGGCTGGTGCAGCGCTTTCCGGTCGGGCCGGTTCTCGCCATTACTCCGTTCAATTTTCCGCTGAACCTGGTAGCGCACAAGGCCGCGCCTGCGCTGGCCGCCGGCTGCCCGCTGATTCTGAAGCCGGCGCCGCAAACGCCATTCACCGCACTGGCGCTCGGCGAGGTGATTCTCAAAGCCGGATGGCCCGAGGAAGCCATCGCCGTGCTGCCGCTTGCGAACGCGGACACGGCCTGGCTCGCGGAGAAGGAAGATCGCATCAAGCTCGTCAGCTTCACCGGCTCGGCAAAGGTGGGCTGGGAGCTGAAGGCCCGTTCCGGGCGCAAGCGCGTGCTGCTGGAGCTGGGCGGCAATGCGGCGCTGGTGGTGCACAGCGACTGGCCCAATCTCGACGACGCGGCGCTGCGCACGGCGCACTCGGCTTTCAGCTATGCGGGCCAGTCCTGCATCAGCGTGCAGCGCGTCTATGTGCATAAGCCGGTCTTCCAGACCTTTCTGTGGAAGCTGGTGGAGGCTGCCGCGCACATGAACACCGGCGAGCCTTCCGCGGAAGCGACCGACGTGGG
>JBBIVH010000180.1:0-3131 GCA_037439805.1 Acidobacteriaceae bacterium | reverse complement strand
ATGACGGAGCCGCGGATGCTCGTCATGTCCGGCATCCCTTC
This sequence comes from Acidobacteriaceae bacterium, assembly GCA_037439805.1. Classification (GTDB taxonomy): domain Bacteria; phylum Acidobacteriota; class Terriglobia; order Terriglobales; family Acidobacteriaceae; genus Telmatobacter. Next base: position 3,090 of record JBBIVH010000180.1, on the reverse strand, counting down.
CAACTGACGGCTCGCACTGGCGGCCTGCAACCTCGACAAGAAGGAATCAAACATGGATCTGGGCCTCAAAGGGAAACTCATCGTTGTCACGGGCGGCGGCGCGGGTATTGGCGCTGGCATCTCGCGCGCCTGCCTTGAAGAAGGCGCACGCGTTGTTGTGCTCAGCCGCGCCTCGCAGAACGTGAAGGACTTCATGGCTGAGATGCAGGCAGCTAAGGCGGACTGTCATCTCATTGAGGCGAATCTCGAAGACGCGGCTCGCTGCAAGTCCGCCATCGAAGAAATTCAAAGCCGCTTCGGCGACATCTATGGCCTGGTGAACAACGCTGGAGTGAATGACGGCGTTGGTCTTGCGTCCGGCTCGGTGGAGCGCTTTGTCGAGAGCCTGCACAAGAATCTGGTGCACTACTACGCGCTGGCCCACTACGCATTGTCTGCGCTCCAGCGCACGCAGGGAGCGATTGTGAATATCAGCTCCAAGGTGGCGCTGACGGGCCAGGGCGGAACGTCGGCGTATGCCGCAGCCAAAGGCGCGCAGCTTGCACTGACGCGCGAGTGGGCCGCGGAGCTGCTGCCGCACAATATCCGCGTGAACGCCGTGCTGCCGGCCGAAGTGATGACGCCGCTCTATCGACGCTGGCTGGACACGCTGGGCGACCCCGAGGCGACGCTCAAGCGCATCACCGACAAGATTCCGCTGGGCAAGCGGATGACGACCTCGGCGGAGATTGCGGCGGCAACGGTCTTTCTGCTCTCGCCCACGCAGTCTGCACACACCACCGGCCAGCACATCATCGTCGATGGCGGGTATGTGCACCTGGATCGCGCGCTGACATAACCGGCGCATCCGGACTCAGCTTATCCCGACTCAGCTTATCCAGCCTTTGCGCATCGCCGGTTGCCGGGTTGACCGGGTCCATCGCTGGTTCTGCCGTGCACCGGATGGCGGAAGCCCGGACTGCCTGGTTGGACTACAATCGTTTGGTTATGGCTACCGAAACTCTTCCTACCGTTATTCAGCCGCGCCAGCCGAAGGGCGCTTTTGCCAACGAGCCTTTTACCGACTTCAAGCAGCATGAAAACGCGCGCCATATGAAGGCCGCCCTCGAAGTCGTGGCCGCGGAGCTGGGCCGCGAATACGACCTGGTGATTGGCGGGCATCGCTTCAAGACCAAGAGCAAGATTCGCTCCGTCAATCCATCGCGGCCCGAACAGGTGGTTGGCATCCACCAGAAGGCCGAGGCAGAACATGCGCCGCAGGCGATGCAGGCGGCGCTCGAAGCCTATGCGCACTGGAGCCGCACCTCTGTGGAGACGCGCGCTTCGCTGCTACTCCACGCGGCGGAGATCATTCGCGAGCGCAAGTTTGAGTTCTGCGCATGGCTCACCTACGAGGTCGGCAAGAACTGGGCCGAGGCCGACGCCGATGTGGGCGAGGCGATTGACTTCCTCGAGTACTACGCGCGCGAGGCGCTGCGGCTGGCGCAGGCCAGGCCCTCGATTCAGTATCCCGGCGAGCGCAACGAGCTGCACTACATTCCGCTGGGTGTGGGCGCTGTGATTCCGCCATGGAACTTCCCCTTCGCCATCATGGCCGGCATGACGGCTGCCGCCATCGTCGCCGGCAACACCGTTGTCCTGAAGCCATCGAGCGATTCGCCGACGATTGCCGCACGGTTCGTGAATGTGCTGGAAGAGGCCGGGATGCCGGGCGGCGTGGTGAACTTCTGTCCCGGCTCGGGCGCCACGTTTGGCAATGCCATCGTCGAGCACCCGAAGACGCGCTTCATCGCCTTTACCGGTTCGAAGGCTGTGGGCCTTGAGATTCACGAGCGCGCCGCGAAGACGCAGCCCGGCCAGATCTGGATCAAGCGCACGATTCTCGAAATGGGCGGCAAGGACTCAATCCTTGTCTGCGCGGATGCCGATCTGGACGCGGCGGTTGAGGCGGTGGTGGCGTCGGCCTTCGGATTCAGCGGGCAGAAGTGCTCCGCCTGCTCGCGGGCCATCATCGAGGCGCCGCTCTACGGCGTCTTCGTCGAGCGGCTGCGCGAGCGCGTGGCAAAGCTCACCGTGGGCGAGGCGGCAGACAATCCCAACATGGGCCCCGTGGTGAACAAGGCCGCGCACGAGTCCATGCTGCGCTACATCGAAATCGGAAAGAAAGAGGGCCGTCTGGTGGCTGGCGGCCATGCCGTGCAGACCGAGGCAGGCGGATTCCTCGTGGAGCCGACCGTGTTCGCCGATGTCTCGCCGCAGGCTGTGCTGGCGCAGGAAGAGATCTTCGGGCCGGTGCTGGCAGTCATCAAGGTGAAGGATTTTGAAGAGGGCCTCGCCGTGGCCAACAACACGGAGTACGGACTGACCGGGGCGATTTACACAACGGATCGCGAAAAGCTCGACCGCGCGCGCCACGAGTTCCACGTGGGGAATCTCTACTTCAATCGCAAATGCACCGGCGCCATGGTGGGCGCGCATCCCTTTGGGGGATTCAACATGAGCGGCACCGACTCCAAGGCCGGGGGGCCGGATTACCTGCTGCTCTTTACCCAGGCCAAGAGCGTGGCGGAGCGGCTGTAGCAACTCAAGCGGGGCGGATCAAATCGCTTGCACCCTCCAGCGCTCTGCGCCATCCAAGGACAGACGGGAGGATTGCATGCCGAAGGTTGTTCGTTTTCACAAGCTGGGCGGCCCTGAGAATCTGCAGATCGAGACCGCGCCGGCCACCCAGCCGGGCAAGGGCGAAGTGCGGCTGAAGGTGCTGGCCGCCGGGCTCAACCGCGCCGAGTCCATGTTTTACCACGGGCAGTATCTGGAGCAGCCGGAGCTGCCTTCGCGACTCGGCTATGAAGTGGCCGGAGTGGTTGAGGCTGTGGGCGAGGGCGTCGAGGCAAGCTGGCTCGGCAAGAATGTGTCCACAATCCCCGGCTTCTCAATGAACCGCTACGGAACCCTGGGTGAGGAAGCGGTTGTGCCGGCAGCAGCGCTGGGCGAGTATCCAGACACACTCACGCCGGTGCAGGCTACGGCCATCTGGATGCCCTACCTCACTGCCTATGGGGCGCTGGTTCACTATGGCGGCGTTCACGC
>JBBIVH010000179.1:0-6267 GCA_037439805.1 Acidobacteriaceae bacterium | reverse complement strand
CATGCGCGGTGGAAGAACCGGCCCAAGGGAGAACCGCCAATCTACGATTTTCTGTAAGGCCAGATTTGCCACAGAGACACAGAGCTCACAGAGTGACCTGGCAAGAAAGAAGGATAAAGAGCATGAATGTGACGGCGAGAGAACTGGCGGCAAAGGTCGGGGCGCGCGTCGAGGGTGATGGCGCGCTGGAGGTTGATCTCGGCGGTCTGGTAGTAGCTTTCGGTTTCAAGAATGGCGTGCCAGCGGAAGGGATTGATGGGATAGGGTTCGAGAGCCATGCGCACGACGGGGTCGGCAGCGACCTGCTGCTGGTTCAGGAGGGTGCGGGCTTCGTCGCGCTCAATCCAGCGGAAGCACCAAAGGGCGACCATGCCGCCGAGCGCAAAGATGGCCCAGCCGCGCCCGCGAAAGGGCTGGCGGCGTGCGCCGATCTCGCGGTCGGCGAGGCCGAAGATCCACGGGAAGAGCATGGCGGCAAAGAGCAGCGCCCACAGCACCGGCTCGGCGATGAAGACGATGCTGCCCTCATACCAGCGCGGATTGAAGGGATAGAACGGGCGAACGCCGTAGTTGTTGGTCCAGTCGAGGAGGATGTGGCTGAGCGCAGAGAGGAATGCGGCGAGATAGACCCAGGCCCATCGCACGGGCTGCGGCGCAGGCAGGGTGGATTCGGGGTCGGGGGCTGGATGCGGGCGGCGGGCGAGCCGGTGCACGCGCCAGCGATGGATGAGCCAGACAGCGCCGCAAGCCGCAGCCGCGACGACCGGGACAAAGAGGAAGGTGTGGGTGATGCCGCGATGGTGTTTGAGGCCGTCGACGGGTCCGGCGAAGCTCCAGAGGACGTCGAGGTCGGCGGCCTCGGCTGCGAGCACGGCGGCGAGCGTGGCGTAGGCGGTTTTGCGGTTCAGCCCGGCGCGGCCAATGCAGGCGCCGGTAAGGAAGTGCGTGACGGGTTCCATGCAGTCTGCTGACCATACTATCTCGTTGGTGCCGCGCCCTATAATCCAGCCCATGAGCGAGACGCGAACGACTGCGGCGGTGCGCGAGCGGGTGGAGGCGCTGCGGGAGGATCTGCGCCGGCATGAGCACTTGTATTACGTACTCGACGCGCCGGAGATCAGCGATGCGGAATACGATGCGCGCATGAATGAGCTGACGAAGCTGGAGGCGGCGCATCCGGAATTGGATTCAGCGGATTCCCCCACTCAACGAGTGGGAGGAAAACCGGCGGAGGGCTTCAGGAAGGCGCAGCACTCGCGGCCCATGCTGAGCCTGGACAATGCCTATTCGGCGGAGGAGTTGGCGGACTGGGACCTGCGCGTGCATGAGCTGGCCGATGGGCTGCCGGTGGCGTATGTGGCCGAGCTGAAGATGGACGGGCTGAGCGTGGCGCTGCGCTACGGTCCAGCGAGCGGAGGCGCTGCTCGGCTGGAGATGGGCCTGACGCGGGGCGATGGGCAGACGGGCGAAGACGTGACGACGAATATCCGGACGATTCGCAGCGTGCCGCTGACGATTCACGCGGCCGTGCTGAAGAAGCTGGAACTGCCACAGGCGTTTGAAGTGCGCGGCGAGGTGGTGATGTCGGCGGCGGCCTTTGCGCGGCTGAACGAGGAGCGCGAGCAGGAGGGGCTGGCGCCGGCGGTGAATCCGCGCAATGCGGCGGCGGGCACGCTGCGCACGCTGGAGCCGAGCATTGTGGCGACACGGCGGCTGGATGTGTACGCGTACTTTCTGCTGGTGGAGGGCTCGTACTGGCCGCAGGGGCAGCAGGCCACGCTGGATGCGCTGGCGGCGCTAGGCTTTCGCGTGAATCCGCAGCGAAGGCTGGTGAAGACGGTGGAGCAGATGACGGCCTTCATCGACGAAGCGGAGGCGAAGCGCGAGACGCTGGGCTACGAGATTGACGGCGTAGTGCTGAAGGTGGACGCGCAGGCGACGCAGCAGCGGCTGGGCTACACGGGGCGCGCGCCGCGGTGGGCGATTGCGTACAAGTTCACTGCGCGGGCGGGCATCACCAGGGTGCACAACATCACCGTGCAGGTGGGGCGCACGGGCAAGCTGACGCCGGTGGCGGAGCTGGAGCCGGTCTTTATCGGCGGGACGACGGTGAGCCGGGCGACGCTGCACAATGCGGACTTCATCGAGCGGCTGGGGCTGAAGCTGGGCGACTGGGTGAAGGTGGAGCGCGGCGGCGACGTGATTCCCAAGGTGGTGGAGGTGGTGCACGACGCCGAGCACCCACGCGGGAAGCTTCGCTTCGCTTTTCCCGTGCAATGTCCCGAGTGCGCAAGTGAAGTGGTGCGCGCGGAAGGCGAAGTGGATTTTCGCTGCGTGAACGCCGACTGCCCGGCGAAGCTGCGCGAGAGCCTGCTGCACTTTGGACGGCGTGAGGTGATGAACATTGAGGGATTCGGAGACGCGGTGGTTCAGCAACTGCTTGAAAAGAGCCTCGCAAAGAGTGTCGCGGATATTTACACGCTGAGTGCGGAGCAGTTGGCCCTGCTGCAAAAGGAAGTGAGACGCAAAAAGAAAGACGGCAGCGAGGAAACCAAGCTGGAGCGGCTGCTGGGACCGATTGAAGTGGAACGGCTGCTGGCAGAGATTGAGCGATCGAAGAAGGCAGGCCTGGCGCGCGTGCTGATGGGCCTCGGCATTCGGTTTGTGGGCGAGCGCACGGCGGAGCTGCTGGCCGAGGAGTTCGGCTCGATTGATGCGCTGATGGAGGCGAGCGCGGAGGATCTGGAGCGCGTGGAGGAGGTGGGTCCGCGGATCGCGGAGGCCATCCGGGAGTTCTTTGCGCAGGAGAAGAATCGCGCTCTGGTGGAGCATCTGCGCGCGGCGGGCGTGGAGATGACCGCTGAAAAGAAGCAGCGCTCGACGCAACTGGCCGGGCTGACTTTTGTGCTGACGGGCACGCTGCCGACGATGACACGGGACGAGGCCGAGGCGCGGATTGTGGCCGCAGGCGGCAAGGCCGTGGGCTCGGTGAGCAAAAAGACGAGCTACGTGGTGGCGGGCAGCGAAGCGGGGTCGAAGCTGGACAAGGCGCGGGCGCTGGGCGTGCCGGTGCTGGACGAAGAGGGACTGCTGAAGCTGCTGGAAGGCGCGCAGTAGATGGCAGGGTCAGGCGATGTTGCGGCGATGCGCGCTGAGAGATGAGGCGCGGCTGTCGCCGCGGAGAACGCGTTCGCGCTCGCGCTTCCAGGCCTCGGCGCGCCAGTTGCGTGTGGCGAGGGCGGGCGGCTCTGGCGGAGCAGCGTCATTGGATTGCGTAAGCGGGCCAGATGTGGAAATGAGGCGCGCGGAGGATTCGAACTCGTCGATGCTGGTGTTGGGCTGCTTGCTTGAATCGCGGTTCTCACGCGACGCCGCGGGGGGAACAACGCGGGAAGGTAGAGGCTTGTGCGCTGCGAGCGCGGCGGGCGCGATGCATTCATTGGAGGCAGGCTGCGAAGGTGCAGCAAGGGTGCGCGCCAGGAACTCATCGACGAGCTTGTGCAGGCAGGTTTGCCCGCACAGGTGCTTGGCCCCGGCGCGCAGCCGCTTGCCGGCGCTCCAGCCGCTCACGCGCAGCTCTGCGCCATGACCGCAGGCCACAAACCAGTGATTGGCGCGCTGCATTTCAGCGCCGCAAATGTCGCATGAGATAGCCTGCCGGATCACCGGAATGGTCCCCTCGAAAGTGGAATCGCTCTCTGTCTATTTCATCGCAAAGTGGGGTTTGTGGAGCAGCGCGCGCGAAGAAGAATGCTGCACGTGGGGAGAAATTGGGAATCGCCGATCCGGCTGGCCCGAAGTGGCACGCACCGAGCGAGATCGTCGCGCAAAAGAGAGAGCCGGCGTGGAGGCCGGCTCGTTGTGTCGCTCCGCGAGCGGAGTGTTACTGTCGCGGCGCGAAGTAGCCTTTGCGGGCGCGCGCCATGTAGCGGCGGTCGTTGCAGTAGAGATAGATGGTGCGGAAGGCGCCGTCGTACTTGAAGTCAGCCGGCTCGTAGGTGAGGGCGTACTGGCTGCGCAGCTCCTCCTCGATGCCTTTGAAGCTGTTGGAGACCTCTTCGACCGAAGGCGGGAAGAAGACGCGACCGCCGGTTTCCTCGGCCATGCGCGCGAGCACCTGATCGCCCTTGCCGCGGCTGGGCGTCCAGTTGGTGCTGATGGCGTAGATGATGGTCTCGGCGCGCTGGCACATCTTGATGGCTTCGTCGGGGTAGACGTGGCTCTGGTTGTCGTCGCCGTCGGAGAGCAGAATCATGGCCTTGCGCACGGGTTCCTGACCGCGGGCGACGTCGAGGAGCTTGTCGCGGCAGGCCGAGTAGACCGCGTCAAAGAGCGCGGTGCCGCCGCCGGGGCGCAGACGGTTGATGCCGGTCTCGAGGCCGTCAAGGTTGTTGGTCCAGTCCTGCGTGACGGTGGGCGTGACATCGAAGCCCATGACAAAGGCGCGGTCGCTGCGCGACTGCAGCACCTGCAGCAGGAATTCGATGGCCGACTGCTGCTCGAACTGGAAGCGCGTGCGGATGGAGGTGCTGGCGTCAATCACGATGCCGACGCGGAGCGGGAGATTGATCTGCTGACGGAAAGACGTGACGCGGGCCGGAGCCTTCTGATCGTCGAGCAGCGCAAAGTCGCTCTGCTTGAGGTTGGGGATGTAGTGGCCGTGCTTGTCGGTGACGGTGAAGATGAGATTCACTTCGTTGACGCCGACCTTGATGACGGGCGCGGTATCGGCGGACTGGTCCTGACTGGCCTGCGCCTGACTGGCCTGCGCCTGAGGGGCTGGGGCCTGAGCGGGAGCGGCAGCTTGCGCGGCGGAGGGCTGCGGAGCGGGCGACGAAGCTGCGGGAGTGACCGGCGACTGTTGCGCCTGGAGCGTGGCGGCACAAAGAAGCGCCACGAGGGAAAGGCTCGATTGCTTACGGATCATACTTGCCTCATTTTATCAATCGCTGCTTGCCGGGCCGGGGGCCGCGCGTAACTTTGGTGATGCTCTGCGGGCCGGGCGGCTCTGCGGTGGCTGGGTCCGCTGCGGGCAGAACCGAGGTTGGGTCCGGTTGTGGGGCCGGTTGTGAGACCGGATCGAGGCGAGAAAGGAAATCCGCGAGCTCGGCGGGGAGCGGCGACTCCAACTGGATGGACTTGCCGGTGATGGGATGCGCAAACTCAAGGCGCGCTGCGTGGAGGAAGTTGCGGCCAAGGCGAAGGCGCTCGGGAGCGGTCTTGCGGCGCGCGGCTGGGACGCCGGCAGGTTGCTGCTCGGAAAGCTGGCCGGCAGCGCCGTAGAGTGTGTCTCCCACGACGGGATGGCCGAGCGAAGCCATGTGCACGCGAATCTGGTGGGTGCGGCCGGTTTCAATGCGGACGTGAACCAGAGTGAACTTGCCGAAGCGCGTGGTGAGCCGCTGGACCACCTCATAGTGAGAGACGGCGGAGCGGGCATTTTCGCTGGGGCGCGTGGTCATGCGGGTGCGGCGGACAGGATCGCGCGCAATGGCGGCGGTGATGGTGCCTTTGTCGCGCTCGACGGCGCCCTGCACAAGGGCGATGTAGGTTTTGTGGACCTCGCGTCCGGAGAACTGACTCGCCAGTTTCGTGTGGGCGCGGTCGTTCTTGGCGACGATGATGAGGCCGCTGGTCTCTTTGTCGAGACGGTGGACGATGCCGGGGCGCAGGTCGCCGCCGGTGGAGGAAAGCGCGCGGAAGTGAAAGAGGAGCGCGTTGACGAGCGTGCCGCGGCTGCGGGCTTCGTCTGTATGCCCTGCCCCGGCGTGCACCATCATGCCGGCGGGCTTGTCGATGACGGCGAGATCGTCATCTTCGTAGACGATGCGCAGCGGGATGTCTTCGGCCTCTGCCTTGAGCGGCGCGGGATGCGGCTGGCCGGTGACGACAATCTGCTCGCCGCCGCGCAGCTTGTGTGAGGGCTTGGGATGCGCGCCGTCGAGCAGCACATCTCCCTGATCGACGAGCAACTGCACGCGGCTGCGGCTGACGCCCTCGAGTTGCGTGGCGAGGAAGTGATCGAGACGCTGACCGGCTGCCTCCGCGGGCACGACCAGCGTTTGCGTGTCAATCATGGAGAGCCTCGGAGTCCTGCATCGCCGGTCGAGGCGTTGCCGCGGGGCGCGCGCGAAGCAGGATGGCTCCGGCGAGGACAAGCGCGACGGCGGCGATCTGCGGTCCGTCGATGGCGCCGCCGAGAACTGCGCCGCGGCCTTCGGAGTCGCGGAGAAACTCTGTGAAGTAGACGAGAGCGCCTGCGCTCAC
>JBBIVH010000178.1:0-6274 GCA_037439805.1 Acidobacteriaceae bacterium | reverse complement strand
GATTACACCCTTTACGGCCAACTGACCGGCCAGAACTTCGACCTCTCACAGTGGCGGCGGTGGTGGCTTCCACGGTGGCGGTGGAGGCGGCGGCGGACGGCGCTGAGTAATGGACGCGATGCGGAGGGAACGACAAATGGCAGTGCGAAAGAGACGGGCGCAATGGGATACGGGATGCGCAGCCGCGTTGGGCATGGCGCTGCTGATGCTGACTGCCGGTGCCGGCAGCTTTGCGCAAGCGCCCGCGACTGGCGGAGCCAAAGCGAAGACGGCGGCGACGACGGGTAAAGCGGCTGCGTCCACCGGCGGCGACACAGCGACGACACCCGGCACGGCTTCGACGCCGATCGACAAACCCGAAAAGGGGCAGGATCTGTTTGCCTCGCCGCGGCGCGCCGCGCAGGCGCTGGAAGATGCGCTGAAGGCCGATAACCGCGCATCTCTGCTCCGGGTTCTGGGGCCAAGCGCGAAGACTGTGCTGTGGTCAGGCGATGAAGCGGAAGACCGGGCCAGCATGGAACGGTTTGTGAAGAAGTACGACGAGATGCACCGGCTGCAGACCGAGCCGGACGGCTTGACCCGGCTCTACGTCGGCGCGGAGAACTGGCCGTATCCAATTCCGCTGGCGCGGGCTGGGCTCACGTGGTTCTTCGACACGACCGCGGGGCGGCAGGAGATTCTGTACCGGCGCGTAGGCAGAAACGAGCTGACGGTGATGGACGTCTGCAGCGAGATGGTGGCAGCCGAAAAGGAATACGCCGCAAAGCCGCACGACGAGCAGGCGGCAGGCGCCTATGCGCAGCGCATCCTCAGCAGCGCGGGCAGGCACGACGGGCTGTACTGGCCTGCGGCGCGCGGCGAGGCTGAGAGCCCGCTGGGACCGTTCATCGCCAAAGCGGAGACCGAAGGCTACAACCGCGAGGTCACGCAGAAGCCCGAGCCGTTTCATGGATACTTCTATCGTGTGCTGCGGGCGCAGGGCGCAGGCGCAAAGGGCGGGACGAAGAGCTACCTCGTCAATGGGCGCATGACGGGCGGATTTGCGTTCCTGGCCTATCCCGCGGAGTACCGGTCCTCCGGCGTGATGACCTTCATGGTGGGCGCCGATGGCGTGGTCTATGAAAAGGACCTTGGGGCCAAGACCGGCAGCCTGGTCGAGGCCATCCACTCCTACAACCCGGACGTGAGCTGGCAGAAGGCGGATTGAGAAGCGCACAGAGCCGTCTGACGCAAATAGGAAAGAGGGACTCTTCGCTGGAAGAGTCCCTCTTGTTTTGGGCTTGCGACTGGAACCCAGGGCAACACCGGGATGCTTTAGCTTGCCGGTGTGAGATGGCCGACCAGCGTCAGGTCCACGTCCACGGTCTTGGCGACTTTCAGGATGAAGATGCTTGGATCCTTGAGTCCCCATTGCACGTAGGGCACGGTGAAATGCGTCTTCGCGGTGCAGTTCGCGCCGTCGATGTGAATTTGCATGGGCACGGTGATGGTGTGAGGCGTGCCGTGCAGCGTAAAGACGCCGGTAACCTGAATGGTGGAGTCGCCGGAAGCGAGGATCGCTCCCTGATAGCTCTGCGGGGCGAAGGATGCATCGGCGAAGTGCGCGGCGTCGAGGACTTCAGTCAGCATCTTGTGATCGCGGCTCTTGTTACCGGTGTCGCCGCTGGCGGCGGAGACCACGATGGAGCCGGAGATCTTAGGGAGTGTGCGGTCGAAGTCCACGAGGCCGCTCTGAACCTGAAACGTGCCATGCGTGCCGTGATCTGCTCCGGCGAGGAAGAAGCTGACCTGGCTGTCATTGGGAGATACGGTGAGGGTCTGGTGCTGCGCGAAGGCTGCGGGAAGAAGAACAAAGGGCAAAAGGGCAAGGATTCTGCGAGACTTTGATTGCATTGCGGCTCTCCTGTTTCTATTCAGATGCTATGGATTGCGGGGTCGGCTTTGCAATGTTCTGCAGGAGCCAGAGACGGATGGATGCAACCTGCTGACCAGTCAGATATTCATGGCCGGGCATGTCGGTGCCGGGCAGGCCAAAACGCACAAGCTGCGCGATACGGTCGAAGCGCTTCTGCGGCATGGACGCAGACGGCAGATCAAGAAGAGGTCCGGTGGTGAAGTCAGGAGGCAAGCGATAGAAGCTGGCTCTCCAGCGGAGATGCGTTGCGCCGCCCGGATCATGGCAGGTGGCGCAGAAGCGGAGGTAGAGCGTATGACCCTCCATAACGCTGGCAGCGCGAACCGCGGCTTGTGAAGGCTTCCAATTGCCTTGGTCGATGGCATGCTGCATTGTGCCGGGACCGCGAAGGCTGGCGAGATAGGCCACAAGGTTGTCGCCGCGCTGATCGCGAAAGAGAAAAGCGTAGGACGGCATGATGGAGGAGCCGCTGACGGCGCGCGGATCGAAGAAGTGCATTTTCAGCCAAAGTGGCGAGCGGCGTCCGCCGATCTGCGAGAGGTCTGGCCCCTGGCGTCGATTGCCGATGAGCGGGGGCTGCTGCGCGTGGATGGCGTCGAGGCTCTCGGCCGGTCCCCACATCAGAACATCGGCGGTCTGCGGGCGCACGTATTGCGAGTGGCAGTGGATGCAGCCCTCGGAGATGTAAACCTCGCGTCCGTGCTCGATGGGCGTGAGAGCGGGGTGCGCTGCGTGCCGCTGAAGGCGCGCGCCTGCGAAGGCGATGCCGAAGATCAAGGCCGCGAGCAGAAGTTCGCGGGGACGGCGGCGGACGAGGACGAAGAGCGCGGGCAGCAGGACAACAACGCCCGCGGCGATCAAAAAGAGTGCGGGCACATGGCCGAGATTCTGGCCCATGCCGATGCCGAGCGCGGAGGCCACCCACCCGGCAATCGCATACAGCCAGCCAGCCTGACGGGCGCGGTGCGTCGTGGAAACCGCGGACGAAAGCAGCGAGGGATATGCGACCAGCGCGACGGAATAGAGCGAGACGCCGATGGGATAGAGCAACGACGCGGGCAGCGCGCGCGCGGGATCAAGCAGCAGCCAGCACGCGGCGGCCAGCGCGCAGAAGGCGGCGGCGAGGACGGTGAGGAGTCCGCTGCGGCGCAGGAGCAGGGCGCTGGCGAGCGCTGCACTGAGGTGGAGGACTGCGTTCGTCCAGAGGTGCGCCGTGCCCTGCCATGTGCCGGCCTTGAGCGCGGGTGTGTGCTGGATGATGAAGAAGGCCGCGGAGTCGAGCCACACAAGCGCGGCAAAGGAAGCGACAACAAAGGCAAATGGAAGTTGCGCGCGCAGCGAAGGAAGCGGCGCGGCTTGCTCGATGCGGACGGAATGCGGTGGCGCAAGAAGAACACCGGCAGCGCAGAGGAGCGCGGCGGCAACGGCATGGACCTGCGGCGTGGCCGCGAAGAACTCTGGCACGTTGCAGAGGAAGTAACCGAAGCCGGTGCCGAGGCCGACGGTGAGCAGAGGATAGCGCGGACTGCACCACGCCGCGAGGTGCGTGACGAGAGTGACGGTGAGCAGGCCGAGACCCGCACCGATAAGGAGCGCAACGCCCGCGGCTGTGGCGATGTTGAGCGGCAGAAGAGAGAGCAGCGCGGCAACGGCGCAACTGACAAAGCCTGCGCGCAGCCGAAGCTGCGGCGAGGGCCAGCGCGCGATGCGCGGCGCAGAGATGCTGAGCGCGATGCCGCCGAGAGCCATGGCGGCCATGACGACTTTGAGGGCGACGCCACCGATACCGAGTTGCGCGAGCCGATTGAGAAAAGCGAACTGCGCAAAGATGAGGAAATAAACGTAGGTGACGGCGACGAGCGCGCCCCCGCGGCCCGCCGCGTTGCGGGTGTGTCCGCTAGACATGCGTGAGCCAGCCCTGGCGCAGGCCCACAGCCTGAATCACGACACACGCGCCGTCGAAGAATGCAATCACAATCCAGCCGGAAGCGAGCGCGCCCGAGAGGACCGCGAAGGTCACGTAGGAGGCCACGGAGCCGCGCACGAGAGCGGTGACAATCCAGACCGCATCCACACGCGAGCCGCAGCCGCCGCGGCGCAGCAGCATTGCGCCGTAGAGGTACGACAAGCCCACCGCCATGACAAACGCGCCGATGAAAGAAAGGTACGGCAGCGCATCCGCCGGCACCGCGAGGCGCATGAGTGTGAGGGTGAAGACAGGGGCGATCATAAGCAGGGCGCCGGTAGCGAAATCAGACAACCCAGCCAGCAGATGATAGGCGAGCAGAATGGAGGGCTTCATGCGATCTTCTCCTGAATGCGGGCGGCGGGCGCGGAGTTGAATTCGGCGACGAGCACGAAGGCATCGCGCAGCCACTCCGCCGATGCCGCCAGCATGAGGATGCCGGTGAGCAGACGAAGGCTGTAAAGAAGGTTGCGCGCAGGACTCAGGACGATGGTGAAGGCCGGGTCAGAGCCTTCGAGCCAGCCCGCAATGGTCATGATGACGATGTAGCCGAGGACGCTCCAGTTCCAGAGATGAAAGGACCATGAGCGGGTGAAGATCCAACCGCCCTCGCCGAGCAACTGCACCAGGACGAGGATGATGAGCGCGGAGAGAAAGCCGGCCATGGCGGTGAACGAGTGACCGACGAGTCCGTCGGTGAATTTGAAGTGGTCGAGCACGCCAGGCAGAAAGAAGATCCAGCCAGACACGACAAGCGTGCCCCACCAGATGAGCATCGCTCGCCGCCAGGCGCCCGTGTTCGCGCGCCACTCGAAAGCTGCGTAGTACGCGGGCGCGAGCGGAAGCCACAGAGCCATGGCGCCGAGGCTCATAAATTGCGAAGGTACGCGGTGGCTGACGTCAGAGCGGCTGAGGCCCGCGCAGAGCAGGCTCTCGGCGATGAGCAGCAGCCAGGCGATGCGGACCGGAGCGATGACGTCCCTTCTGGGGCGCGCGACTCCGTAAGGCACGAGCAACAAGATGAGTACGACTGCGAGAGAGGACTCAAGCTGGCTGGTGCCAGTGGGGCCGCCCGTGTCCGGATTGATGGCGGGATAGATGCCGGGACTGGACGCGATGTAAAGCGCGAAGGGCACGGTAAGAAGAATCAGGAGGCCCGCCAGCTTGGCGATGCGCGGCGTCCGAGCGCCGTCGCGGCTTCTCTCGCTGCGTAAGAATGCGACAGAGAGCAGCAGCCACAGCGCCAGTGCCGCGAGCGGAAAGGCAACGCGGGCGGGGCCGGACCAGTCAAGGAAGAGCTTGCCGCTGGAGTGGCCATCGAGCCACGAGAGCGCGCCGAGAGCGAGCGCGGCCGACCATGCCCACAGGACGGACCGGCACCAGGCAGCGGTTGCGCCCCTATCCGCGCCATAGACGCGGAATAGAAAGCCGAGCATGGGCAGGCTGCTCCAGCCGTAAAGCATCGCGTTCATGTGGACCATCATCCAGCGGCCGTAGGTCCACTCGCCGAGCCAGGGATTCAAACCGGGCAGAAGCAGGAGCAACGCGAGCAGGACGCCGATGGCATTGGCGAAGACGAGCCACATCAGGCTGTGCAGCGCGGCATACGCGACGGCGGGCGATGGCGCCGGCAACGCGGGCGTTGGGCTCTTCTCAATCGTCTGCGTGCTCATGAATCTTTCCATCGTGCATTTCCAGCAGCCGGTCGCAGCGTGCGGCCAGGGCGCGATCGTGCGTGGCCATCAGCAAGGTTACGCCCTCCGTGGCGGCCAGATCGAGCAGCAGATCAAAGACGGCGGTGCTGGTCTTCTCATCGAGCGAGCCGGTGGGCTCGTCGGCCAGCAGGATCTTCGGCGCGTTCATGAGCGCGCGGCAGAGGGCGGTGCGCTGACGCTCGCCGCCGGAGAGCTTTTGAATGCGCTGACCGAGGCGATGACTGAGGCCGGTTCGCTGGGCAAGGTGCCCCAGGCGCTCACGCGCGGCGCGGCGATCTGTGCCCGCGGCGACGGCGGGTATCATGCAGTTCTCTTCCAGCGTGAGATCGGGAATGAGGTTGTGTAACTGAAAGACGAAGCCAACCTCGTGGCGGAGCAGCCGCAGCAGGTCACGTTGACGATTCACTTCGACACCATTGACCCAGAGCCGGCCGCGCTCGGGCGTGTCGAGCCCGCCGAAGAGATGCAGCAGCGTGCTCTTGCCGCAACCGGAGGGACCGCAGAGCGCAATGGTCTGGCCGGCGCGCGCTTCAAGGCTCGCGCCCTGCAGCACGGTGATGGCGCCGTCTTCGTAGCTCATCCACACATCGGCGGCGCGAAGGGCGAGAGGCGGTTCGGGAGCGGTGTGCAGCGGAGTGGTCATTCGAAGCGCAGCGCCTCCACCGCACGAATTCGCAT
>JBBIVH010000177.1:4516-6283 GCA_037439805.1 Acidobacteriaceae bacterium | reverse complement strand
AAAGATGCGCACGGCCACACCCACGGACGCATCGAAAGCCGCCTTGCCATCGCCATCAACGGGATCCTCTGGTTTGCATGGCGCACACGCCGCCTCTGGAACCGTTCTGCGCAGCGTCCCGAGCGATTTCAATGGATGTACAACGGCAAGTCGGTCTTTCTGATTGGCGTGCTTCATGGCGTCGGCGCGGAGACCCCCAGCCAGCTTGCGCTCTTCTTCCTCGCCGCCAATCTCGGCGGAACCTCTCGCGGGCTCCTCGGCCTTATTGCCTTCGCGCTGGGTCTCATTGCCATGAACGCCCTCATGACCGCATCTCTGGGCGGCGCCTTCCGCTCCGGTGCGCATCTTCCCAGGCTTTACCATGCCATCGCATGGACCGGCGCCATTTACAGTTGCGCCATCGGCGTCATCTTTCTCTTCGGTATCTCCAGCCGCCTGCCCGCGCTCGGATAGCCGATTCGATTCTGTACACCTTTCCCAGTGTTCACACCTCTTTGCTTCTCGATAAGGCGCTCTGTGTTCGCGCGTACCTGCCTGCGTGACAGCAGTCACGGCTTGAATTTCGCGTTGCAGGTACAAAATATCTAGACACAGAGCGCAACCTCACAGCACAATCGCTCTAGAGTCGAAGTCTCTTCCCGGGAGGAACCGTGCCTGCTTACACGCCCCCACCCCTGCCAAGCGACGACAAGCGCTGGAAGATCGTCAACGGCACGATGCGCAAAAGCGGTTTTGCCCGCCATGCCCTCATTGAGACCCTGCACACTGTGCAGTCATCTTTCGGCTACCTCGACGATGCCGCGATTCGCTTTGTCGCTTTGTCCCTGCGGGTTCCGCTGAGCCAGGCTTTTGGAGTCGCGACCTTCTACCACTACTTCAGCCTCAAGCCGCCCGGCAAGCACACTCTTACCGTCTGCGCCGGTACGGCCTGCTTCATCAAGGGGGCAGATAAGTTGATTGCCGCAGCGGAAGAGCGCCTTGGAATCGTGCCGGGCCATACGACACCGGATGGTCAGGTGAGTCTGATGACAGCTCGCTGCGTAGGCGCCTGCAGCCGCGCGCCCGTGATGCTCGCCGATGGCGAAGTGACCGGCGAAAGAACTCCTGTACAGTTGATTGAACAACTGGAAAGGTGGGCAGTGGAATGACCATCGAGGAACTGGAGCAGATAGCCGAAAGCGTCCGGCGGGAGAACGCAAAATTCGACTACGAAGTGAGCGTTTGCATGGATCTCGCCTGCGCCAGCCAGGGCTCGGATAAACTGCGCGACGCGCTGGTGCAGACAGCCGAGGCATCCGGGAAGAAGGTGCTGGTGCGCCGCACGGGTTGCATGGGCCCCTGCTCGCACGGCCCGCTCGTTCGAGTCGATCCTTACAAGACGTTTTACGGACACGTCCAGTCCGGCCATGCCGCTGCCATTGTCGACAATCTGGGCGGCGAACCTATTCCTGAGCTGCAGTGCGACCTGAACGAGCACTTCGACAGCCAGATGCGCGTCGTGCTCGAGAATGCCGGCTACATTGATCCGGAAAAGATTGACGACTACATCGCGCGCGATGGCTACAAGGCCCTTGTCACTGTGCTGATGGAGATGACTCCAAACGGAGTCGTTCACCGCGTGACGGAGAGCGGCCTGCGTGGGCGCGGCGGCGGCGGCTACCCCACAGGCCTGAAATGGGCCACCGTGGCCAAGGCGGTCGGCGACGTCAAGTACGTCGTCTGCAACGGCGATGAGGGCGATCCGGGTGCATTCATGGATCGCAGCGT
>JBBIVH010000177.1:0-4416 GCA_037439805.1 Acidobacteriaceae bacterium | reverse complement strand
TGCGGCGAGGAAACGGCGCTCATCGCCTCGATTGAAGGCCGACGCGGCACGCCGAAACCGCGCCCGCCTTACCCCGCCGTCAGCGGTCTCTGGGGCAAACCCACCCTCATCAACAACGTCGAGACTTACGCCAACATTCCTCCCATCGCGCGCAATGGCGGCAAATGGTTTTTCAGCATGGGCTCCGAGCGCAGCAAAGGGACCAAGGTCTTCGCCCTCAGCGGCAAGATCGCCAATACCGGCCTCGTCGAAGTGCCAATGGGAATCAAGCTTCGCGAGATCATCGAGACCATCGGCGGAGGCGTGCCCGCAGGCCATAAGCTCAAAGCTGTCCAGACCGGCGGCCCTTCCGGCGGATGCATCCCCGCCGACATGCTTGGCCTTGGAGTCAGTTACGATGCGCTGATGGCCGCCGGCTCCATCATGGGTTCCGGTGGCATGATTGTCATGGATGACACCTCCTGCATGGTCAACGTAGCACGCTTCTTCATCGATTTCTGCAGGACCGAATCGTGCGGAAAGTGCATTCCCTGCCGCGCCGGCACCGCACAGATGTATACCCTCCTCACCCGCATCTGCAACGGCTCGGCCACCATGGCAGACCTGCATCTGCTTGAAGATCTCTGCAGCACCGTCAAGGAGACGAGCCTCTGCGGACTCGGGCAGACTGCTCCCAATCCCGTGCTCAGCACCCTCAAGTATTTTCGTGAAGAGTACATCCAGCACATCGAACAAAAACGCTGCCCGGCGGGAGTCTGCAAATTTGAAGCTGTGGAGGTGACGGCATGAGCGACGCGGGCGACGTCAAAACCCTCATCATCGACGACAAAGAGGTAAGCGCGCTGCGCGGCCAGACCATTCTCGAAGTGGCCCGGGAAAACGGTATCGATATCCCCACGCTTTGCCATGTCGACGGTCTCGGCGACGTGGGAGCCTGCCGCATGTGCCTCGTCGAAATCAAGGGCAGCAACAAGCTCCAGCCTGCCTGCGTCACCACGATCTTCGAGAGTATGGAGGTCAGCACAAATACCGAACGCCTCCAGAAACATCGCCGCACCATCCTCGAGCTGCTCTTTGCCGAGCGCAATCACATCTGCTCCGTCTGCGTTGCCAACGGCCATTGCGAACTGCAATCGCTCGCCCAGGAGCAGGGCCTCACCCACGTGCGCCTTCCCTACCGCAATCCAGACCTCCACGTCGATGCCTCCCATGAGCGCTTCACCATCGACCACAACCGCTGCATCCTCTGCACGCGATGCGTCCGTGTCTGTGCGGAGATTGAGGGAGCGCACGTCTGGGATGTCATGGGCCGCGGCATCGATTCCATGATCATCTCCGACCTCGACGATCCCTGGGGCGAATCCAGTTGCACGCGATGTGGCAAGTGCGTCCAGGTCTGCCCGACCGGCGCAATCTTCGACAAAAGCAAGATCGGCGATCCTCATCCCAAGTATCCCGACTTCCTTCCCTACCTCAACCTCATGCGGGAGGCGAAATGAGCAAGCTCACTCTGGCTACGGTCTGGCTCGATGGATGCTCTGGATGCCATATGTCGTTTCTCGATATGGATGAGCGTCTGCTTGCGCTCGCGGAGATCGTCGAGGTCGTATACAGCCCCATCGTGGATCGCAAGGATTATCCGAACCATGTCGATATTGCGCTCGTCGAGGGGGCCGTCGCCTCCGTAGACGACGAAAAGAAGATTCGCAAGATCCGCGCGCACACTACCACGCTCGTCGCTATGGGCGACTGTGCCGTTGCCGGCAACGTTCCCTCCATGCGCAATCCCATCGGACCGCAAGCCATTCTCAACCGCGCCTATATCGAGAACACCTCCGCGCAGCCGCAGATTCCCTGCGTCGTTGTGCCTAAACTACTCTCCGTCGTGCGGCCCATCCACGAGTTCGTCAAAGTCGATGTCTTTCTACCCGGCTGCCCACCTTCGGCTGACACCTTCCATACCGCGCTCACTGCCCTCGTCACCGGCGCACCGCTGGATGTTCCAGCCCTCACCCGCTTTGGAGCCTGACTTATGACCCAGACCATCACCATCGATCCCGTCACGCGTCTCGAAGGCCATGGCAAAGTCACCATCCAGCTCGACGAACAGGGCAACGTGACCGATGCGCACTTCCACGTCACGCAGGTGCGCGGCTTCGAGCGCTTCTGTGAGGGCCGTCCCTTCTACGAGATGCCCAGCCTCATGGCGCGCATCTGCGGCATCTGCCCGGTCTCGCACCTCGTCGCCTCAGCAAAAGCATGCGAGGCCATCATGTCCATCCGCATTCCGCATACGGCCGCGCAGTTGCGCCGCATGTTGAATCTTGCGCAGATGGTCCAGTCGCACGCTCTCAGCTTCTTCCATCTCTCCTCGCCCGATCTGCTCCTCGGTCTCGATTCCGACCCCGCGCATCGCCACATCTTCGGCGTTGCATCCGCACGGCCCGAGCTTGGGCGCGCCGGCATTGGTCTGCGCCGCTTCGGGCAGCACATCATCGAGCTCCTGGGCAACAAGCGCATCCATCCCGGCTGGGTCATCCCCGGCGGCGTTACGGAGCCGCTCGCGCCCGCCAAGCGCGATGAGATTCTCACTCTTCTTCCCGAGGCCTACTCCAACATCAAGATTGCGCTCAATTGGTACAAGCAGATTGCAGACACCTTCCAGTCCGAGATCGAAGTCTTCGCCAACTTCCCGTCGCTCTTCATGGGCCTCATCAATGAGGATGAATCCGTCGAATTCACCGACGGCGCACTTCGCATCATCGATGCCAAAGGCGCCATCATCGAGGATGGCATCACGGCGACGCGCTTCACAGAGATCATCGGCGAAGCCGTCGAGCCATACAGCTACACCAAGTTCGCGTATTACAAGCCGCTCGGCTACCCACAGGGCAGCTACCGCGTCGGGCCGCTCGCGCGTCTCAACATCGCGCAGTCCATGGGCACACCGCTCGCAGACATCGAGCTCAAGCAGTTCAAGCAGCTCGCGCTCGGCCCCTTGCAAAGCAGCTTCCACTACCATCACGCGCGTCTCATCGACATCCTCTACGGTATCGAAAAGATCGAGCAGATTCTCTCTGACCCGCTCATCCTCGACAAGCACGTCCGCGCCACCGCAGGCGTAAATCGGCTTGAAGGAGCTGGTCAGGCAGAAGCCCCACGCGGCACGCTCATGCATAACTACAAAGTCGACGAGAACGGACTCATCACATGGGCCAACCTCGTCATCGCTACCGGGCAGAACAACAACGCCATGAATCGCGGCGTTCTGCAGGCCGCGCAACATTACATCCAGAACGGCAAATTCACTGAGGGCATCCTCAACCGCGTCGAGGCCGTCGTTCGCACCTTCGACCCCTGCCTCAGCTGCTCCTCGCACGCGTTTGGGCAGATGCCGCTCCACATCGACCTGATCGCCTCCACAGGCGATCTCCTCGACACCGTCTCCCGCTGAGCCGCATCATGCGCACCGAAACGGTCTCCTGTCTCATCCTCGCCTGCGGCAATACGCTGCGCGGGGATGACGGCATCGGTCCGCGCCTCGCACAATGGGCCGAGGAACGCTGGCGCGGCGACGCACGTATTCGCGTCCTGTCCCGTCAGCAGTGGACACCCGATCTGGCGCCCGACATCGCCGCTGCCGACTCCATTCTCTTCCTCGATTGTTCCATCGAATCGGAGCCCGGTGCGGTCCAACTCCGCGCGTTGACACCGCACAGATCGGAGTCTGGTCTCTCGTCCCACCACACTGGCGCCGCCGAGCTTCTCACGCTGGCGCAAGAGTTCTACGGCAGAACGCCGCGCACCTCAATGCTTCTCACCATTGGCGCAGGTGCCACCGGACTGGGCGAAAGCCTCACTCCCGCTGTTTCCGCTGCATTTCCCCAGGCTTGCTGCTTGATGGAACAGACCATCACCTCGTTCCTTGCCTAGCGCGCATAGCCTGCCAGCTTGAACGAATACGCATACTCGCCTGGCAAATGCTCCGGAAGCGTAATCCGCAAGCTACCTCCCTCCGCCTGGCAGCTCAACTTCGCATCGCTTCCCAGTAACATGATCGCGCCGCTCCGCATCGCCCTCACATCGAGCGTAAGCGACTTCCCCTTCGGCTTCCCCAGGACCGTCACATACAAGTCATCGCCCTTGCGCGTAAACCGCAGTTCGTCTCCCTCCGCGCTCTTGGCCGAAGCGTGCGTCCACGGCGTCGTGTCATAAATCGCCTCGCCATTCTGCTTCAGCCACGCGCCCAGCGCCTTCAGCCGCCCCATCTGCACCGGCGGAATCGTCCCGTCCGCCTCCGGCCCCACGTCCAGCAGCAGGTTGCCATTCTTGCTCACAATGTCCACCAGCAGCGCAATCAGATCCGCCGGGGCAATCGTCTCCGCCTCGCCCTCCGCGCGGTTGTAGCCAAACGAC
>JBBIVH010000176.1:2842-6295 GCA_037439805.1 Acidobacteriaceae bacterium | reverse complement strand
GCCGCCAGCCAATGGCGCGCGCTTCTCAAGCTCCGTCCCAACGATCCCGAACCCTACGCCCACCTTGGCCTGATTGCGGCCCGTGAAGGGCAGTACCAGGAAGCCGCAGCCGACTATCGCAAGGCTCTGACCCTCGGCCCAAAGCTGCCCAGCGTCGAGCTCAATCTCGGCCTCGCACTCTTCAAGAGCGGCGAGATGAAGCAGGCCGCCGAGGTCTTCAAGCCGCTGCTGCAGCAGCTTCCCCCGGCGTCCCCTCAAGCCCGGCAGGTCAATCTGCTCATGGGTATGGCCTGCTATGGCATGGCGCAATATGCCGAGGCCGTCCCCTATCTCAAGAGCGCCGCCGAGCAGGATCCGCAGAGCCTTCCGCTGTTGCTCGCCCTGGCCCACAGCTACCTCTGGTCACGCCAATTCAAGGAAGTCCTCAACGTCTACCAGCAGATTCTCGCCGTAAACCCCGACTCGGCTGAAGCCGACATGCTGGCCGGCGAGGCGCTGGATGAGATGAAGGACAACGAAGGCTCAACCAAGATGTTTCGGGCCGCGGTCAAAGCCAACCCCAAAGAGCCCAACGCGCACTTCGGCCTTGGCTACCTGCTCTGGACGCAGAAGCAATATCCCGAGGCTGCCAGCGAATTTCAGGCCGAGCTGGCCAATGATCCCAACCACGCGCAAGCCATGCTCTACCTTGCCGATTCTCAGATTCAGATGAACCATTCAGACCTTGCGCGCCCACTTCTTGAGAAGGCAGAGTCGCTCGATCCTTCGCTGCCCCTTGCGCATCTCGACCTCGGCATTCTCGACACCGATGCCGGCGACAACGTCGCAGCGCTCCGCGAGCTCGAGCAAGCGGAAAAGCTCATTCCAGACGATGTCAATGTGCACTGGCGTCTGGGCCGCCTCTATCGCGCGATGGGCAGAAAGGAAGACGCGCGCGTCGAGTTTGACAAGGCTAGCAAGCTCAACAAGGCTGCGGACGAAGATCTCTACAAGAAGATCGCGATCGGCGCAGCGCGTGGACCGCATGGCAATGCCGCATCGTCGGCGCCGTCCGAGGCAGCTTCTCCATCTGCTCCAACGGCCCCCGCCGCTCCGGCGCAGCCTTAGTGGGCGTGCGTCGCATGCTCCCGATCGGCAGCGACAAGCAGCGCCAGCGCCTTTTCGGGGCACAGGTGCTTGCCCTCCAGCCGGTCCAGTTCCTCCGGCGTCTCCACCGCAGAGGCAACCGTCATAAAGCAATAGAGGCAGCGTGTGTTGTAGGTGCCATTTTCATTCTGTGTTCGAGCGTACATGGTCCCTGCTCCGGTTGCTGGATTTGTCGATACTAGCCCCGGATCTCTACTCAAAACGTGACTGGCGTCACGATTGTCTGTGCGATTCTCAAAATCGATATATCGATCATTCTTGGGAATTACATGCGAATGCCGTGCTTCGCATTCCGCCGCACCTGCCAGCAGGGATCAAGGCCGCTCTGCGGAAACAAGGCAACCGCGCATGGCACATCCACCGTGCCCTGATAGTCGAACTCCTGCTTGTTCCCCTTCAATGGGATGGCCAGATAGCGGTTCACCGTGACCTTGCCCGCGGGTGCCCCTCGCAGCAGATAGGTTGCACTGTCCCCCGCATACACTGCGACAAAAAGGCCGACAATACCCCCCACCACACGCATCGCCCAGTGCCAGATCATCGCCTGGCTTCTCCGCGAGCCGTGCGTACCCCGCCAGCGACCGCCGCCGGCAGTGGAGCGCCGACCGGCAGCACCAGCTTCTGAGGCGTGCAGCAAGCTCGCCCCAGCTTCGCCTCGTCTGCCTGCATCGGCCGCTCGCGCCGCAGCGCAGCCAGCACGGCCGCCAGGACTCCCGCCGTCTCCGGATCGCCTGGCTCACGCAGTTGGTAGTGCATCCACTTGCCCTCGCGCCGCGCCTGCACCACGCCCGCCCTGCGCAGGTACGCCAGATGCCGCGAAATCTTCGGCTGGCTCATCCGCAGCACCTCCACCAGGTAACAGACGCACACCTCGCGCCCGGCAAGCAGGTTCAGCAGCCGCAGCCGCGTCGTGTCCGCCAGCGCCGCAAAGACCTGCGCCAGATCTGGCGATCCAGAGTTCCGTACCATTCCGTCATTGTATGCGGTTTGACAACCAAGCGCGCTTCTTCATATATTTGCTTATGCGTATGTGAGGCGCCAGCGATGGACCAGACAACAAGCGTGCAGGACCAGGTAAAAGCGAAGTATGGCGCCGCGGCGCGCCAGGTTCAGCAGACCAGCGAAGCAGCTTGTTGCAATCCGGCCTTCACCTGCTGCGATCCCATCACCGTCAATCTCTACAGCGAGTCGGAGAAGCAGGGCCTGCCTGCGAGCGCCGTTCTGGCCTCGCTGGGCTGCGGCAATCCCACCGCGCTCATCGATCTGCGCCCCGGAGAAACCGTCCTCGATCTAGGCTCCGGCGGCGGCATCGACGTACTCCTTTCGGCAAAGCGCGTCGGACCCACAGGCAAAGCCTACGGCCTCGACATGACCGACGAGATGCTCGCGCTCGCGCAAGAAAATCAGCGCCACGCGGGCGTCGAAAACGTCGAGTTTCTCAAGGGCGAAATCGAACACATTCCTCTGCCCGATCAGTCCGTCGATGTTGTCATCTCCAACTGCGTCATCAACCTCTCTGCGGATAAGAGCCGCGTGTTGCGCGAAGCCTTCCGCGTCCTCAAGCCCGGCGGCCGCTTCGCCGTCAGCGATGTCGTAGCCCGCGGCACCGTGCCCGCTGAGGTCCGCCGCAGCATGGCTCTCTGGGTCGGCTGCATCGCGGGCGCTCTGGAAGAGCAGGAGTACATCTACAAGCTCACCGCAGCGGGCTTCACCGGCGTCTCGGTCGAACCGACGCGTGTCTACGAAATCGAAGACGCGCGCAAGTTTCTTGAGGATGCCGGCGTAGATGTGGATGCCGTCGCCGCGCAGGCAGCCGGCTCGCTCATGGCCGCATTCGTCCGGGCCACACGGCCTGCGCGCGCCTGCTGCGGACCCTCCTGCTGCAACTGATCCACCCCTGAAAGCGAGTTCCGTGATGCCGCAACCGTACAACGTGCTCGTGCTCTGCACAGGCAACTCCGCGCGCAGCATTATGGGCGAGGCGCTCTTCAATCTCCTCGGCGCAGGCCGCTTCCGCGCTTATAGCGCCGGCAGCCATCCCACCGGCCGCGTCAACCCCTTCGCCGTCGAGCAGGTCCGCGCGCTTGGATACCCCGTCGACAATCTCCGCAGCAAGAGCTGGGATGAGTTCGCCCAGCCTGGCGCGCCTGTCATGGATTTCGTGATTACCGTCTGCGACAACGCAGCGGGCGAGATCTGCCCGGTGTGGCCCGGCCATCCCATCACGGCGCACTGGGGCTTTCCCGATCCCGCCGCCGTCGAGGGAAGCGAAGAGGACAAACGCGCAGCCTTCGCTCGCACGCTCCA
>JBBIVH010000176.1:0-2742 GCA_037439805.1 Acidobacteriaceae bacterium | reverse complement strand
CCGCCTGCTGCGCAAGCGAGTCAGCCGCTCAGCCCTCGCGGCTCTCCTTTCTCGATCGCTACCTCACGCTCTGGATCTTCCTCGCCATGGCTTGCGGCGTAGCGCTGGGCCGCTTCGTGCCCGCAGTTCCGGCGATGCTCCAGCGCTATCAGGTCGGCACCACCAATCTCCCCATCGCCATCGGCCTCATCCTCATGATGTATCCCCCGCTGGCCAAGGTGCAGTACGAGCGCCTCGGCCATGTGTTTCGCAATCGCCGCGTCCTCGGCCTCTCGCTCCTGCAGAACTGGGTCATCGGCCCCGCGCTCATGTTCGTGCTCGCCGTCGTCTTCCTCCACGGCTACCCCGAATACCGTACCGGCCTCATCCTCATCGGCCTCGCCCGCTGCATCGCCATGGTCATCGTATGGAATGAACTCGCGCGGGGCGACACCGACTACGCCGCCGGACTCGTCGCCTTCAACAGCGTCTTTCAGGTGCTCTTTTACAGCGTCTACGCGTGGTTCTTTCTCGCCGTGCTTCCGCCGCTCGTCGGCCTGCACAGCGTCTTCGTGGACATCCGCATGGGCCAGATTGCCCAGAGCGTCTTCCTCTATCTCGGCGTTCCGTTCCTTGCGGGCATGGCCACGCGCTTTATTCTTATCCGCGCTGAAGGCCGCGACTGGTATCAGTCCCGCTTCGTCCCCGCCATCAGCCCGCTCACGCTGGTGGCGCTGCTTTTCACCATCGTCGTCATGTTCAGCCTCAAGGGCAACCTCATCGTCCAGTTGCCGCTCGACGTGCTGCGCATCGCTGTGCCGCTGCTCATCTACTTTGTCGTGATGTTCTTCGTCAGCTTCTGGATGGGCCACAAGGCCGGAGCGGACTACGCGCAGGCGGCGACGCTCTCCTTCACCGCAGCCAGCAACAACTTCGAACTGGCCATCGCCGTCGCAGTCGCCGTCTTCGGCCTCAACTCCGGCGCGGCCTTCGCTGCCGTCATCGGCCCGCTCGTCGAGGTGCCCGCGCTGATTCTTCTGGTCCAGGCCGCGCTCGCCCTGCAGCGCAAGTGGTTCTCCGCTCCCGCTCCGGCAAACGCTCAGGTCTAGTGTGCGAAGGTCTAGTGGTGGATCGACGCAGCCCGCGCCGAAATGCCGCTGATCTCCGCGGCGCGCGCTTCCGCATACGCCGCTGCGCCCATCAGCGCAGCACGGCTTTCCAGAATGATGCGCACCGGCATATTCACCAGCAACTGGCTCAGCCGTCCCTTGTCCGTAAAGGACTTCATGAAGGTGCCGTCCTTCAGCCGCTCCAGAATGCGCGGGGCGATGCCGCCGCCCACGTAGAGTCCGCCCACGGAAAGAATCTTCAGCGCCAGGTTGCCAGCCTCGGCGCCATAGGCGGAGACGAACATATCCAGCGCCTTCTCGCAGATCTCGCTCTTGGCCGCCAGCGCCAGCTCGGTAATCACGGCGTTGGGGTCCTCGCCGGCGATGCGCTCGGCGAGCCACGCCGGCTCTTCCAGGCCGCGCACCTCGCGCAGAAACTCGTAGATGTTCGTCAGGCCCATCCCGCTCACCACGCGCTCAAAGCTGATGCGCCCGTTGTACTTTTGCTTCAGGAAGCGCAGCAGGTCAATCTCGTCCTCATTGCGCGGGGCAAAGTCCGCATGGCCGCCCTCAGAAGGGAAGGGAAGGTGCAGCCTGCCGTTCCATGCCAAAAAGCACTCGCCCAGCCCCGTTCCGGCGGCAAGCAGCGCCCGGTTCCCCATCTGGCTCGCATCGCCTTCATTCAGCGTATAAATCTGGTCTGGCGTCAGCTCGGCGATGCCATAGCCGTTCGCCTCGAGGTCATTGATCAGGAAGACGTGCTGGATACCGAGGCCAGTGGAGAGCTCGCGGCTGTCCAGCGTCCACGGCAGATTCGTCAGCCGCAGCCGTCCGTCGCGCACCGGCCCCGGCACGCCAAAGCACGCCGCCGTTACCTCATCGGCCGCCAGGAATTCCTTGACGATCTCCTGTAGGCCCGAATAGTTCTTGGCCGGGTAGCGCTCTTCGCGCGTGTGCTTCAGCTTGCCCTCTGCAAAGTCGTACAGAGCCAGGTTGACCTTGGTGCCGCCTACGTCGCCTGCCAGAATCATCGTTCCATCTCCAACACCCCGCAGCCTTCCCCATCGGTTGCGGGCAGAAGCGCAGCAGCGGCCTTATCCAGAATCAGAGTGAGTATACCGCCTGAGGGCCATATCAGTTGACTCGGCAGCCGCTCCGGATCCCGCGGTCCCATGAACACTTCGTGGATCCGCGCAGCCTTCTCCGCGCCGCCCATCAGGAAGAAAACGGAGTCCGCGTTGTTGATCACCGGCCACGTCAGCGTAATCCTCCAGGAATCCTTTTGCTGCGGCACATGATTCGCTGTCACCAGCCGCCCCATCTCGTGGATCGCCTCGGTATGGGGAAACAGCGAGGCCGTATGCCCGTCATCGCCCATTCCCAACGCAATCACATCGAAACGCGGGCTCTCGGCGCCCTCCAGCCGAAAGGAATTGCGCAACAATGACTCGTAGTGCGATGCCGCCACCTGCGGGTCCAGTTCGCCTTCCATGCGGTGCACCTGCTCGGGCTTCACCGGCACATGGTCCAGCAGAGTCTCCCGCGTCATCCGGTAGTTGCTGTCCGGGTGATCCGGGGGAACGCAGCGCTCGTCCACCCAGTAAATGTCGAGCTTGTCCCACGGCATCGATCTGCGCCAGACCTGTTTGGGGTC
>JBBIVH010000175.1:0-6296 GCA_037439805.1 Acidobacteriaceae bacterium | reverse complement strand
TCGGCAGGCGTCGCCCTCTATGTCGGCGCAAGTGATCTGGTGCCCGAGGTCAATCGCCAACCGGGCATTCGCATGGCCCTCGTCTTCTTTCTTGGAGTCGCAGGCTTTCTGTTGTTACGCACGCTGCTGCCGGCGCTCTGACGCCGTTTTTTCCATCCGGATCAATCAAGCTTTGCCGCCGCAGCCACGCGTCGCTCTGAGGCGTTGAGCGCCTCGCGTACAGAGGCCAGCACGCGCTCCGGCGATAGGACCTTCATGCAGACGGGATCATTACATGCCGAGTTCTTCTTGTTCCCGGCGGTCACGCATGGCGAGCAGGCAAGCCCGGCAAAGATGGACTCCGTGTTGCCGAGGCTCCCGTAGAGACTCGGCGTCTCTGGCCCAAACAGCACGATGGACCGAATGGGTGTGATGGCAGAAAAGTGAGCCGGCCCGCTGTCGTTGGTCACCAGCACACTGGCGAGATGATAGAGCGCAACCAGGTCGCGCAGGCTGTGCATCCCTGCAACGCTGCGAATGCGCGGATCATTGAGGCTTTCCTGCATGGCGAGCGCCTCTTCGCGCTCGGCTGCGGATCCGGTAATCAGCACGAGAGTGTTATCCCACTCATCCACAATCCTCCGCGCCAATGCGCAGTAGTTGTCGCGGGGCCAGCGCCGCTGCGGCAGAAGCTCAGAGCTGTTCGGATTGATCAGCACAATGCGATGAAGTCCGGATGTGAACGCTGGATAGACCTCGCGCACGAGATCCTCCATGCGCGCCACTCGCGCTTGCTCAATCTCGGGCTGTGGAACGCGAACTTCGTCATCGGCAATCAAAGTCTTGCAGTAGGAGAGCCTGTCGGCGGGCGTGCGCAGAGCCTCCACCATCGCGAGAAAGTTCTTCGCCACGTGCATATGCCCGTTGTAGCTCACGCGGTGGGTGAGCATCTCACCGCGATAGAGGCCTTCGCCGCGAAAGCGATGAAAGCCCACCCTGCGCCGCGCTCTGGAGAGCCCCGTCAGCAGAGCGGAATAGCGGGAAAACAGCTCCAGGTCGATCACCGTGTCGATGCCAGCCTGCCGGCACCAGCGCAGGAACCGGAACGAATCCAGCGTGAGCGCGAGAAGGCTCGACGCGCGGATGGTGCGGATGTTCGACTCGGGCACCGTCGGAAGCAGCCGCACGCTCTCTGCGTTGCGCTCAAAGATAAGAAAGAAGATCTCTGCTTCGAGCGTTGTCTTCGCCCTCTCCAGCGCGGGATTGGCAAGGATGGTCGAGCCCATCTCGGACAACTCGATGAAGAGAATCCTTGCGGGCTTTTCCGGCCCCTTGCGCGCCCCGGCGATGCGCAGCCACAGGGTGCAGAGAAAGCACAGAGGAATGCCAATCCAGAAATCAATCCGTCGCATGGTCTCAAGCTTCATCGTTGGTTACCGTTCTGGCGGGCAATGCTTCCGGGTCGAGTCTAGCATTCATCTGGCATGCGCTTTGGAATGCAGGCAAGTTCTCGCGCACCACTGCTCTACAATCCCCTCAAGGATGTTCAACAAGCGAAATCTTCTGGCGCTCATCGGTATCACTCTGGTTTCTTTCCTGACGATGGGCTACCATCCCGGCCTGGAAGACGACCATGTCTACCTTGCCGCAATTCAGAAAGATCTACATCCCGCTCTCTACCCGTTCGATGCCAAATTCTTTCAGGTTCAGTTGCAGGCCACCATCTTCGACAAGCTGGTAGCGAGCTTCGTGCGTTTCACGTCGATTCCGGTCGCCTACGCCGCGTTGCTCTGGCAACTGGCGACAATCTTCCTCATTCTCGCCGCGTGCGCACGCATCGCGCAGTTTCTCTTTGAAGACGAAAGAGCCGTCTGGGGCGGCGTCTTACTGACCGGCTCGATGCTCACATTGCCCGTCGCCGGCACGGCGCTCACGCTCGTCGATCAACATTTGCATCCGCGCGGCATCGCCACAGCCTGCATCCTGCTGGCCGTCTCGGCTTTGCAGACCGGCAACCGCTGGACGGCATGCGGGCTTCTTGCGATTGCTTTTCTGCTGCACCCCATCATGGCCGCCTTCGGCCTGTCCTTCTGCATCTTTCTCTTCCTCGCGGAGATCACGGGCACCCCAGAACAACATCGGGCGCTCCCAGCTTTTGCGCCGCTCGGCTGGATCTTCGAGCCTCCCAACGCTACCTGGAAACAGGCAACCGCGACGCGCCGCTACTACTTTCTCGCCCGCTGGACCTGGTATGAGTGGCTTGGCGCTATCGGCCCGCTGCTGCTGTTCTGGCTGCTGGCACGATGGTCCGGCCGCTCCGGATACACCCGGCTGCAACGTTTTGCACGTGTTGTACTCGCCTACGGCGGATTCCAACTGCTCGTAGCCGTCTCGATTCAGATGCTGCCGGCCTGTGCGCGCATCCTTCCGCTGCAGCCGATGCGCTACCTTCACCTTGTCTATTTCTTCATGGTTCTCACCGCAGGCTCGCTCATTGGTCGCTACCTTCTGAAGTCGCAGCCGTTGCGGTGGGCCTGCTTTGCGCTCATCGCATTTGGAGGGATGTTTGCCGGCCAACGAAGCCTCTACGCCGCAAGCACCCATCTGGAGCTTCCGTGGACGAAGCCGGTGAATCCCTGGGTCGAAGCTTTTGCGTGTATCCGGCACAACACCCCGCAGGATGCTTATTTCGCGCTGGACCCGGACTACATGGAAGCCCCAGGAGAGGACTTTCACAGCTTTCGCGCTCTGGCGGAGAGAAGCGTCATGGCCGACGCGTTGAAGGACGCCGCGGTGGTGACCCAGGTCCCCGACCTCGGCGCGTCCTGGGCGCGGCAGGTTCAGGCCCAGGCTGGATGGCAATCCTTCGAGCGGCAAGACTTTGAGCGGTTGAAATCGCAGTTTGGGGTGACATGGGTTCTCGTCGAATATCCGCGCCAAACAGGCCTTCAATGCGTCTGGCACAACCGCTCGCTGCAAGTCTGTCGCATCCCGTAGATGCGGCCGAGCCGGGCCACGCTCCGTATTGCCGGCGCTTCGCAGGGATCCACAAGGAGCGGCATGACACTGCCCGGGCAGGCACCCTGCAAATGAATCGCTTGTCATCTGCTTCCCTGCTGCGCCTGAATGCGTCGTATCATTAATATTTAGAAAGCGGTATAGAGCCCGTCACCTCGCATGATCAATGGAAAGAAAGTCGTTGTCGTTCTTCCGGCCTTCAACGCCGAAAAGACACTGGAGCAGACCGTACGCGAAATCGCCAGTACGGTGGACGCCTGCATCCTTGTGGATGACCACAGTTCGGATGCAACCGCGCATCTTGCAAACAAGCTCGGCATCCAGGTGCACGTGCATCCCAAGAACCGTGGCTACGGCGGAAACCAGAAGACCTGTTACGCGGCTGCACTGGCGGCCGGTGCAGACATCGTGGTGATGGTGCATCCGGATTATCAGTACTCACCCCTACTGGTGGAACCGATGGCAAGCATGATCGCCTATGGCGTGTATGACGTGGTCCTGGGCTCCCGCATTCTCGGCGGTGGCGCTCTCAAGGGCGGCATGCCGCGCTACAAGTACTACGCCAACCGTTTTCTGACCTTTGTTGAAAATGTCGCTCTCGGCGCCAAGCTGTCGGAGTACCACACCGGCTTACGAGCCTACAGCAAAGAGCTGCTGCTGTCGCTGCCCATCGAGGCCAACTCGGAAGATTTTGTCTTCGACAATCAGTTTCTGGCTCAGTGCATCTACCTGGGCGCAAGGATCGGCGAGGTCTCCTGCCCCACTCGCTATTTTCCTGAGGCATCCTCCATCAATTTCAGGCGCAGCGCGATTTATGGACTGGGAGTTCTGCTCACAACGCTCGACTGTGTTGCGGCAAGGCTGGGCATTTATCGCAAGCCCACGTTCGATTTCCCCCCCAAGCAACTCCACCGGCAAAATCAACCTCTGCCTGGGACACTCAAGGAGCTTGAATGAAGCACTCCCCAGACGGGCGCATGCCCTATCTGCGTCTGGGAGCTCTAACTGCAGCAGCGCTGGCCATTCATGGGTACCATCTCGGCGTGGAAGATGCCGAGATTTACATCCCCGCGGTAAGAAAGCTCCTCCACCCAGATCTTTACCCTTTCGCGACCGAGTTCTTCACGTCGCATCAACATCTGTCCGCATTCGCGCCCATTCTTGCGTGGACTGCCCGACTGACCCATCTCTCGCTTGATTCGACGATCTTTGCCTGGTATCTGCTCGGCGTCTACGCCCTGCTTGCTTCCAGTTGGATTCTGGCGCGAGCTTGTTTTCAGTCCGCAAGGGCCCGCTGGACCGCCGTCCTGCTCCTGACCGCGGTCATGAGCATGCCGGCTACCAACACAGGCCTCCTGCTTGTAGATCCGTACCTCACGGCGCGGTCGCTCTCGACGCCGCTCACGCTCTTCGCGTTAGCCAGCTTTCTGGAGAGGCGCTATGTTCGAGTCGCAATTGCGGTGCTCCTGACGGCCTGCATTCATCCGCAGATGGTGACGTATCTTCTCTTTCTCGCACTGGTCATGTGGATCACGGGAAGAAGACAGCGTCAGGTCCACGCACCGGTTCCCGCGCTCGCGTCTGCGCTCGGCGTTCTGCCCACTGGATTTCAGTTATCGCCCGCAACCGGCGCCTACCGCGAAGCGCTGTACTCCAGGGACTATTTCTTTCTCTACAACTGGGCCTGGTATCACTGGCTTGGAATGCTGGGCCCTCTGGCGATTCTGGCGTGGTTCTGGAAGGCGGATCTCCGCGGCGTAACCCCCGAGTTCAAGCGCATCAGCTTCGCGCTCATTCCGTTCGGTCTGGTTTCCATCGCCGCTGCAGCCATCCTGTCTTCCTCTCCGGAGTTTGAAATGTTCGTTCGCCTGCAGCCGTTGCGGACCTTCCATCTCATCACGCTGGTCTTTCTACTCCTGCTCGGCGGCGTGCTGGGCGAGTATCTCGCTCGGGGCAGATCGTGGGTGCCGGCTGCCCTCGTGCTTCCCATCGCTGTGGGCATGTTCCTCGTCTCGAGCCAGACCTATCCGAACAGCCCGCAGGTTGAGTGGCCCTGGGCCGTCAGCTCCAATCCTTGGGTGAGGACATTGATGTGGATCCGCGGCAACACCCCGCGCAATGCCGTCTTCGCGGTCGACGCGCAGTATTTCAAGGACAGCGTGGTTGGCTTGCACGGATTTCGCGCTATCTCAGAACGCGCTGCCCTGGCAGACCAGTACAAGGACAGCGGCGTCGTCTCGCTCTTCCCTGCTCTCGCCGACGAGTGGAAGCAAATGAGCACAGCGACCACTGGCCTGAACCACTTTTCGATCGACCAGTTCCGAACGCTGCACCGGCAGTACCCGCAGGTCTCCTGGGTCGTGATGCACGGCTCTGCGCCGCCTGGAATGGACTGTCCCTACGTAAGAGACGGATTCAGCGTGTGCCACATGCCCGCACCTGAAACAGGCGCAGCTACCCGTGCCGGTCTGTAACGGTCTCCCCGTCCGCCTAGGCTGGCGAAGAGCCGGCACCTGTCGGGCTTGGAGATTTTCGCTCCTTCCAGCAGAATGAAAGAAGCAATCCTTTCGGGCGAGGAACCGGGTCCATGCTGAATGTGTCGCAGCGGCTCATCTTGGGGTTTGTCATCCTGGCCGGTCTCATGGCGGTCCTGCTTGTGACGGCACGCGGGGCACTGGCCAGCGCTGGCCTCACTGGGCTGGCTGAGCTGCTTGCCTTCACGTTCCTCATCGTTGGGGCTGTGACTATTTGGTTCGTACTACGGCCGATTCACCGCCTGGCGCGCGATGCAAGGCGCATGGCGCAAGGCGACCTGGACCATCGTGTCGCCTGGTCGAGCCGCGACGACTTCGGCGTTCTGGCCAGCGAGCTTCACCGGCTCGGCAGCCGTCTCCGCGAGCTGCGCGATACCGAAGCTGGACGGAAGCAGATGGAGTTTCAGCTTTCCGACGCGGTTCTGCAATCAATCTTTGAGCCAGTCATCGTAACCGACAGCAAGGGACACGTCCTCAAGGTGAACCAGGCTGCCGAAGAGGTTCTGGGCGAAGCCGCCAAGGACCGCATGGCTCTGACGACCACGCCCGGCGGCGACAAAATTCTGAACGCGATTCGCGACGCCGTGGCCATGCAGAAGGCGGTTGCCGCGGAGGGTGACGCGGCCATGCTCCCTTTGCGCATCGGCAAGCAGGCCCGCAGCTACCGCCTGCGAACGACGCCCATGAGGAACGCCGATGGCCACCTGCTTGGCACCGTGACAACGCTGGAAGATGTGACCACCGTGCAGGACACCGATCGCTTCA
>JBBIVH010000174.1:0-6338 GCA_037439805.1 Acidobacteriaceae bacterium | reverse complement strand
TTCGAGTTGACCATGATGCCATAGTTTGGATCGAGCAGGCGGTGCTCAAACAGCGCGTAAGACAATCCTTGTATCACTCCGCCGTTGATCTGGCTGACAACTTGAACCGGGTTCATCGGTCGTCCGCAGTCGTGCACGGAGAACATGTGCTTCACATGGATCCGGCCCGTCTCGGTATCGACTGCGACTTCGGCGACATCGATGCCGCCGTATGTGTTGTACCTCTTCGGATCGTAGTCTGGGATGCGACGAGCCTGGGCCGAAACCTGATCGGTATTCATCCGTGCAGCAGCTGAGCGGAATGAGATGGGCTGGAACTTACCTGAGGCGCTGCGGACCATGCCATCGGTCAGCGTGAGATCGCCCGCACTGACGCCGAGCGAAGGTGCGATGCTTTCCAGGAACTTCTGCGCGGCTTGCCAGGCTGCATCGCGGACCGCGGGAGTGATGGAAAGCGTTGTGACGCTGCCGCCGGAATTCGGTCCTACGGGATAGTTGGTATCGCCGATTTTGACTTCAATCTGGGCGGGTGGGACACCGAACTGTTCGGCGAGAATCTGAGCGAACACGGTCTTGATCCCGCTGCCAATGTCCTGCACGGCTGAAAGGACTTCCAGAGATCCGTCCTTATGGACGCGAACCTCCGCAGACGAGTTCATCGCCAACATGCGATACCAGACAGACTGCGACAGGCCGACGCCACGCTTGATGGCTCCGGTGTCTGCATCCGCCTTGGGGTTGCGGGAGTTCCAGATGGCGCTTTCGCGGATGACTTGTCTCTGCACTCGGCGTACAGGGTTTTCATCGATTCGATCGCGCAGGTCGAGTGGATCGAGCTTGAGCCGCTCCGCCAGTTCGTCAATGGATTGCTCGAGAGCGAAGGCTCCCTGCGGATGACCCGGTGCGCGGAATGCTGCGGCGGGACCCGCATTGATGAATACGTCGTTTTCTTCGGTGTGCAGATTGGCCCATTTATAAAGATTCGTCGCTGGTCCGGCGCAGCCTGCACCGGTGCCGCAACCCGCCGTGCCATAGCTGATGAGCTGAATGGCGGTGATGGAGCCGTCATTCTTCGCTCCGATGCGCAACCTCTGGTCGGAACTCGGGCGGTTCCCAACCGAGAGATGCTCTTCCTGCCGGTCCAGCATAAGGCGGACCGGCGCTCCGGTCTTACGCGATAGCTGCGCCGCTACAACTCCAGGATTGCCCGCGCCGAACTTCGCACCAAAACCGCCACCCATGAATTCGGTGATGACGCGGACCTTGGACATGGGCAGTTGGAAATAGGCAGCAAGCTCTTCACGAACACTGGCCGTGCCCTGCGTTGAGGACCAGACTGTCAGTAGCTCCGGCTTCCAATCTGCGACTGCCCCGTGGGTCTCCAGCGCAGAATGGGTCTGCACCTGCGTGGTGTAGCGCGCATCGACGACCACGTCTGCTTCCTTTAAACCCTGCTGCGCGTCGCCTTGCTTGTGCACCGCGGGGCCGTGGATATTGCCTGTTTGGGCGATGCCGCTCGCACTGCCCCCGCCACCCGCTGTGCCCGCCTGCTCTGCCGCGCCCGGAAAGACGAGCGGAGCATTCGGCTGGCGCGCAAGATCCTGATCGACGACGAAAGGCAAAGTTTCGTATTTGACCTTGACCTTGGCGGCTGCGTCTTCGGCGGCCTGTGGCGTTGTGGCTGCCACGGCGGCGACGGGTTGGCCGACATAACGCACCAGCGGATAACGGGACTGTTCGAGCGATGGATCGCGAAGTACGGCGGAGCCGAGCAGTTTCTCAACCACATGGACGCCCTTGACTCCAGGATGGCTCTCGGCTTCCGAAGTGTCGATCGAAAGAATCTTCGCGTGCGGCACGGTTGCGTTGACAAAGCGCGCATACAACATGCCGGGCAATTGCACGTCGGCGGTGTAGCGGGCGCGTCCGGTCACCTTGGCATGTCCATCCCAGCGTTCCACGGACTTTCCGATGTATTGCAAATCCTTGTTGACCGGAAGCACGGGCGGCTCTGAAGCGGGAACAGTGCGTTCTTCTACGCGGAGGGTATAGTCAGGGATGCCGACGGGCATCTTCACGGTCTTTGTCGGCGTTGTAGCGGCTTCGCCTGCGGTACCGAGTATCGCTTCGGGAATGGAGTGCAGAGTACGCGTGGCCATGGCATTCTTCTCCTTGGATCTCAGGCGTGCCGGGTCGCGGCATCCAGCGTGGCCGCGAATACCTTGGGATATGTGCCGCAGCGGCAGTAATTGCCGCTGACTGCTATGCGTACGTCTGCTTCTAACGGACTGGGATTACGCTCGAGCAGCGCAGCGCAACTCATAACCATCCCCGGCGTGCAGAACCCGCACTGCATAGCATCGTGTTTCACAAAGGCAGCCTGCACGGGATGCACTTCGCTGTCATTGGAGAGACCTTCGATGGTCGTGATCTTGTGCCCGATGGCGTCGATGGCCAGCGTCATACAACTGTTCACCGGCATCGTGTCGAGCCAGACTGTGCAACTTGAGCAGGCCCCGCGATCGCATCCGATCTTGGTGCCAGTCATGCCGAGACCTACGCGCAGCGCATCGGCAAGCGTCGTCCGCGGTTCGATCCGGAGCGTATGCTCTCTTCCATTGATGTGCAGAGCTATCTCGGCGCCGGCTGCACCATATTCCTTGATGCTCGCCTGGTTCGACGCGAATGCTTCCTGCTGAATGCCCTGGACTCCATCGAGCAGCGCGGTTCCCGCAGCGGTCAACCCCGCGCCCCTGAGAAAACTGCGGCGCGAGATGCCTGTGCCCGAGTTGGCTCCGGCGCGAAGTGCCGAATCCAGAGATTTGGGTGGCAGATTGTCCGACATTGGTTCCTCCTTGCCAGAAAGATGAAGACGAGAACAGCTCTCATCCGGTCCTGCGGTTCAAGCGAACTGCGCATGCTTCGGACAGCGATTTAGGACTGGCTGCAGGTCCACGCGCAGCAAATGTCATTTGCATTACAAGCGTCGTCTTGCGCGGCTTGATCTGCGCAATATCCGGATCCGAAGAGCCGGAGTGAAAAACAAGACGAGTATAGACCTGCTGTTCTGCGATAGGGAAGTGGCCTTGCTTTCATCAGTCAAAAATTGATTGATTCAAAGCGGATGGTTTGACTGCACTCGAAGACGCTCAGGCCTTCTGAGATTCAGAGATTCCAGCATCCTAAACACGGCGCCTTAAAAGATTTCAGCGAGCCTCGCAAAGGCATCCAACTCAATCAATCGCTGCGGGGGTGCAGCCTGAGAGATTTCTGTGTGCTCAAGAACCCATGTGTCCTTATGGAAGAGAAATACGGCGTGGAGGCCCGCAGCGAGCGCCGGGTTGATGTCGCTTTTCGGGCTATTGCCAATCATCCAGCTTGCATCCGGCACAAGCTGGTGGCGCGAGAGGACCGCACGGTAGGTGTTTGGGTCTTTCTCGGCGACGATCTCGACTGCAGAAAAATAATCCGCGAGGCCGGACCGAGCAAACTTGTCCGCCTGCTCTGCATGATTGCCTTTCGTCATCAGAATCAGCCTGTGTCGGGCGGATAGTTCAGCGAGGGTCTCTTCGACCTGAGGGAGAAGTTCAATCTCCTGGTCCGCAATGGCCTGCGCGAATCCGAGCACACGACTGCGGACATGCTCCGAGAGCGATGAACCGCTGAGGCGCTCGAAGCAGGTTACGAGCGAATGGCTGAAGCTCGTCAGGCCATATCCGTGAGAAAGGACTGTCTCCCTTTCCACCTCGTTGAGGATCTTTCGCACTTCGGTCGGTGTATAGGTGTGGTGATTCAGATAGCCGATGAAAGCAGCGATGGCGCGTTCAAAGTAGACGTTGTTTTCCCAGAGAGTATCGTCCGCGTCAAAGAGCAAAGTTTGTCCAGATGGGAATCGCTGCATGAACCCATCCTAACGGAGTATTGAGCGTCTGGCGGGCCATTCTCTACTTACTTGAAGGGGAGCGAGCCTCGACAGATTCTGCCAGGCAGAAAGGGGGAGAGAGCCGTCTGCATGGAAAGCTCATTGCAGACTGATTGTCTAAAAGTCCGGGAGTAGCTGCACCTTAAAGTACTCAAAATAAAGTTCGAGTAAAAATAGATTGACAATCGTAATACGTATTTTGTATTGTGGTGATGGTCACCTTTGACCAAATGGAGGACTCATTATGCGCAAACTTCTTGTAAGCACTGTCGTCTTCTCTGCGGCTCTGCTCCACGCGCAGACACGCACGAACGGCCAGGGTGTCGCGATGGAGGCAGCGAACTCAACTTCAGCCCCGATGGCACTGCCGGCTGCAGCGTCATCCACAGCAAGCGATGATCTGAGCTTGCGCGCACGCCGCGTCAGCACGGGCGTCATCTCTCCCAGACTGATCTCCAATCCCAAGATTGTTGTCGCGACGAGCGACTTTTCCACCTCCGATCTCAGCACCCAAAAGGCTGTTGTGAGCTTGAAGGTGAATACCGATGGTGCAACGCAAGGCGTGAAGATCGTCAGGTCAGTGAATCCCACTGTGGATGCGCGGGTTCTGGCGGCTGTACGCGATTTCCATTTCACCCCCGCAACGCTCGATGGTGAAGCTGTTCCGATGGATCTGAATCTGGTCATCCAGTTCCAGATGCCTCAGGAGTGATTCATCGAATCCGCCAGCCAACTACTCGCAATAACCGACTCCTCATCCGGCCGCGCACGTCAGCCGTGGTGAGGGAGTCGGCTATTCTCCTTGAGGCGCTGTCCTGATGCCACCGAAAGGCGGGCTTCGAGGCAACGGGTATGGATTAGACGCCGGGTTGTCCCGCCAGCCAGGTCGTCAATTGCGGCTCCTGAGTTGAGCGCAGTTCGATGCAGCTATTGATGCTTTCCACTGCGTGTTTGACGCCTTGATCCGCCGATTCGACGGGATGCGCGGCGAAGAACGCCTGCACCTGCTTGCTCGCGTCTTCCGTGCAGAAGCTGCCTGTGGATTCGACAAGAATATTGCCGAGTTCGGGCGTGAGCAGACTATGAATCTTGTCCCAGTTGGATTGGACAAATTGCCATGCTCTGTCGCGCCGCTCGCCGCGCATAAACATCGAGATGGCAATCTGGATTGCTGCATCCTGGCTGCGAACCTTGCCCGAAACGGCGTACTCAAGCGAGCGTTGTTCAAGCGCCGCATTATCGAAGAGAGCGAGAAGCCGCAGCGCACCGATTTGAATCTCTGGGTTGCCCGAAGTTTCGTACACCCTCTGTAACTTGCTGAAGAGCTCCTCGTCGCCATTGCGCGCAGCGATGCCCAGAGCTGTCTGGGCCAGGGTGGCATCAACTGAGGTTGGATCGGCGATGTACTTTTCGCTGATCTCGCGAGCCTGCGCAAGCACTCCGGGGTCTTTGCCGAGTTCGCCGAGGATGGCAAACAAGTGCGCGCGCAATTCACGGGTATTCGCTGAGTCATCGGCTGCAGGAGCAGGCAGCTTCGCATACTCAGGTGCATAGGTCTTGCGAATCCATGCTCCGAGGGCGTCCTTCTCAGCGGGAGTGGCGGCAATGCGCTCGTAGACCGCATCGAGGGAGCCGAAGCTTTGATTGATGACGGCAGCATTTAGGTCTGCCTTCGCTGCAGCTACGAGGTTCAAATAGTCGCCAACCGAGGCTGTGTTGGCGCGCACTTGAGCCCACTCATCGCCAAGCAGGCTGATGCGTTCGGTTGGCGTTAGGCCGGTTTCGACATGGGACACAATCTTTGCGTACACATCCGCCGGAACCTTGCTGCGGTAGTAGCCCTTGCCGCCAGCATTGGTGAAGAACAGCGCGCTCGACGGGGTTGTGACCGAAGAGGACTCCGGCGTGACTACGTCGCATGCAGGAGTGGCCGTATCAGATTTGAAACAGACCGGAATTGTCCACTTATGGTTGGGATCTGCCTCGATGCCGGGGCTCAGGAAGAAGCGCCGCTGGGCAACCCCTACGCGGCCGTTCGATGGCTCGCCGAATGTGAGCAATGGCACTCCCGGCTGCGAGACCAACGAGTCCATGATCTTGTCCACAGGTTTGTGGCTTGTCGCGGTCTGCGCGTTCCAGAAATCTTCGGCGGTGGCGTTGCCGTAGAGATGCGCGGAAAGATACGCGTGCACGCCTTTGCGGAACGTCTCCTCGCCCAGATAGTTTTCCACCATCAGGAGCACGTCGCTTGCCTTGCCGTAAGAGATGCCATCGAACATCTGCTCGATTTCCTCACGCGTGTCCGCCTTGGCGCGAATGGTGCGGGTCGTCGGCTGCGCATCGAGATTCAGCGTGCCATCGAACTGCTCAACGACATCCTGGTCGATATTCCACTCAGGGTGCATGGCTGCGACCG
>JBBIVH010000173.1:0-6377 GCA_037439805.1 Acidobacteriaceae bacterium | reverse complement strand
ATCTTCGCGCCGGCTTCATACAGCATCTGCGCCGCAATCGAACCCGCATTGCCGAAGCCCTGCACCGCAACCTTCGCGCCTTTCAGCGGCATGTGCAGGTGTTCGCATGCGCTCTGGATCGTGTAGAAGACGCCGCGCCCCGTCGCCTCGCTGCGCCCGAGCGAGCCGCCCAGGCACACCGGCTTGCCCGTCACGACGCCCGGAATCGGATACCCCTTCGTCATGCTGTAGGTATCCATAATCCACGCCATCGTCTGCGGGTTCGTGTACACATCCGGCGCAGGAATATCCTGCTCCGGCCCGATCAGCGGCAGAATCGCGCTCGTATACCGCCGCGTCATCCGCTCCAGTTCACCCTCGGACATGTGCTTCGGGTCGCACGTCACGCCGCCCTTCGCGCCGCCGAACGGGATGTTCACCACCGCGCACTTCCACGTCATCCACGTGGCCAGCGCCTTCACTTCATCCAGCGTCACATTCGGGTGATAGCGGATGCCGCCCTTCGCCGGGCCCCTTACCGAGCTATGCTGCACCCGGTGCGCCTCGAACCGCCGAATCCGTCCATCGTCCATCCGCACCGGAACCGAAACCGTCAACACGCGCTCCGGATACTTGATCATCTCCCGCGTGTCGCTCCTCAGTTCCAGCGCATCGGCCGCTGCATCAAAATTCTGCAGCGCCGCTTCGTACGCATTGATCTTCACCTTGCTCGTGGTCGTTGCCATCGCAATTCCTCCTTGGCTCCCTCAGCGTCCTGTGGTGGCCATGGCGCTTCCCACTCAGCTCGCATTCACCCCCACCAGCGAGATCAGGTCCTGCTCATGTTGGCTCATCGTTTGATACACGGGCTTCAACCATCTCCAGTAGCTCAGCATGTGCCCTCGTGTCACGTCGTAGTAAAGCTGCCTCACCGCGTTCGTCACGGTCCCTGTCGCCCCGTCTCCCACCTGCCGGTGATCCACGCGCACAATCGGCGCAATCCCCACCGCCGTGCCCGTGAAAAACAGCTCGTCGCACACATACAGCTCGCTGCGGTCAATCGGCCGCTCCACCACCGGCACTCCCATCTCTTTCTGCGCCAGTTGCATCACCGTGTCGCGCGTGATGCCTTCCAGCACGTTCTCTGAGACGGACGGTGTAATCAGCTCGCCGTTGCGCACCATGAAGAGGTTGCACGTCGAACCCTCTGCCACGTGCCCGCTCTCATTCAGAAGAATCGCCTCGTCAAATCCGCGTTGCCGCGCCTCGTCGCTCGCCAGCGCGCTGTTCACATACGCACCGCAGATCTTTGCCCGCGCCGGAATCGCATTGTCTTCGATCCGCCGCCACGAGCTCACGCCCGCATGGATGCCCTTCTCCGCATGAAGGTATTCTCCAAACGGCAGCGCCACAATCGCGAACGCATCCTGCGCATCCGGGCTCACGCCCACACGCTCCGCGCTCTTGTACGCCAGAGGCCGGATGTACACATTGGTGTGAAACTGATTGCGCCGCAGCAGCTCCACCGTAATCTCGGTCAGTGCCTCTGGCGTCAGCGGCACATCGATACGCAAAATCCCGCAGTTCTGTTTCCAGCGCACAAAGTGCTCCACCGGACGCATCAGGAACAGCTCCTTGCCGGCCGCATCCCAGTGCGCGCGAATGCCTTCAAACACGCCCGTCCCATAGTGCAGCGCATGGGTCAGGATGCCCACCTTCGCTTCGCCCAGCGGCATATACTGCCCGCCGAAGTACACCGTCAGCTTTGGATCCGCCTCAGCCTGCATGACTCACCTCCGTCGCCGCCGCGCGAAACAACTCTCTGCCTCGCGCCAGCGCGCACTCGTCCAGCGCAAAATACTTCGCATTCTTCACCAGCCGGCGCAGCGCCGCATCCACGCTCGCCTGCGGCACGGCATCGGCCATCTCCAGCAGCGCGCCGAGCATCACCATATTCGCCGCGCGCGCATCGCCCAGCTCATCGGCAATCTGCGTAAACGGCAGCGCCAGCACATGCACATCCTCCCGCGCACACTCCTCAGGAAACACATCGCCGTTGTAGATCACCCATCCACCCGGCTTCACCGCTTTATCAAACTTCTTCAGCGAAGGCTCATTCATCGCCACCAGCACATTCGGCGTCGTCACCAGCGGCGAATCAATCGCCTTCCGCGACAGCCGCACGTGGCAGTTCGATGTCCCCGACCGCATCTCCGGCCCATACGACGGCAGCCACGACACCTCCAGCCCCGCATCCAGTCCGGCCTCGGCCAGCACCTCGCCGAGCAGCAGCACGCCCTGCCCGCCAAATCCAGCCACGCGCACCTGCAGGTCAACCGGCTTCCCAGCCGCCGCAAGCTCCTCCGGCAAGACGGCCTCACCGTCCGTCAATCCCAAAATCTCCGGGATCGACTCTGGCGCCACTGCCTCCGGCCAAGTACGCGGCTGCGCCTCTTTCGTGTGGTCGCGCAGCACGCCCAGCGGATACGTCTTCTCCATCACCTCGCGCACCCACCGCTGCGACTCCACCGGCGAGAGCTTCCAGATTGTCGGGCACGGCGACAGCACCTCGATGAATGAAAAGCCCAGCCCGCGCGCCTGGTTCTCCACCGCCCGCTTAATCGCCCGCGAAGCCTGTGCAATCTCCTTGTTATCGCCCAGCCCCACGCGCTCGATGTATACAGGAGCCTCCAGCGTCGCCAGCAGCTCGCTCATCCGCAGCGGATAGCCTTCGTTCTGCGCGCTCCGTCCCAGCGGCGTCGTCGTGCTCTTCTGCCCCAGCAGTGTCGTCGGCGCATACTGCCCGCCCGTCATGCTGTAGATTGCGTTGTTCACAAAGATCACCGCGATGCTTTCGCCGCGGTTCGCCGCATGCAGAATTTCCGCCGACCCAATCGCGGACAAGTCTCCATCGCCCTGGTAGCTGATCACCACGCTCTCCGGCCGCGTCCGCTTCACCGCCGTCGCCACCGCAGACGCCCGCCCATGCGCCGCCTGCACGTTGCCCACGTCGAAGTAGTAGTACGCAAACACCGAGCAGCCCACCGGGCTGATGAGCACGGTCCGGTCCTGAATGCCCAGCTCGTCAATCGCTCGCGCCAGCATCTTGTGGATCGTTCCATGTCCGCACCCAGGGCAGTAGTGCGTCTGGTGCTGCAGTTCCTCCTTGCGCTCGTACGTCGTGTAGAACGACCGCGGCTTCTCGTGCACCACCTCAAACTCCGTCAGCAATTCGCTAGACATGGGCCATCTGCTCCTGTTCTTCGGGCCGCGCCACGGACCGCGCCGCGCGCGTTGTCCATCCCATCTCCCCGGCCAGCCTCCGCACCAGCGCCATCACGTCCTCATGCGACGGCACGTTGCCGCCCATCCGGTTCAGGAACTCAACCGGCCGCGCGCCATTCAGCGCCAGCCGCACGTCGTCCACCATCTGGCCGTTGCTCATCTCCACCACCACAAACACCCGCGCCCGCCGCGCCAGGCGCTTGATCTCCGCCACTGGAAACGGATATAGGGTGATGGGCCGCAGCAGCCCCACCGGCAGCCCGTTCGCGCGCGCCTCCGCCGTCACGGCCTTCAGGATGCGCCCCACCATGCCGTATCCCACCAGCACAATCTCTGCATCTTCTGTCTGCCAGCTTTCGGCGCGTGTCTCTTCGCGCTCCGCCTCGCGATACTTTGCTTCGAGATGCTGGATGTGCGCTTCCAGCTCATCGCAGCCCA
This sequence comes from Acidobacteriaceae bacterium, assembly GCA_037439805.1. Classification (GTDB taxonomy): domain Bacteria; phylum Acidobacteriota; class Terriglobia; order Terriglobales; family Acidobacteriaceae; genus Telmatobacter. The sequence continues at coordinate 2,675 of JBBIVH010000173.1, read as the reverse complement.
GATGCAGCGATGTAATCAGATTCCGTCGCGTCGCCCGCGTGCCTGCCACCGCCCACTCCGGCAGCCGCGGCGCAATCGCCTGCACCGGAAACTCCACCGGCTCCATCATCTGCCCGATAAATCCATCCGCCAGCACAAACACCGGGTTGCGATACCTGTCCGCCAGCTCAAACGCCAGCGCCGTCAGGTCCGCCATCTCCTGTGCCGAGCTCGGCGCCACCACCAGCGTGTGATAGCTCCCGTTGCCGCCGCCCTTCACCACCTGGTTGTAGTCGCTCTGCTCCGCATTGATGCTGCCCAGTCCCGGCCCGCCGCGCATCAGGTCCGCAATCACGCACGGCAGCTCCGCGCCCGCCATGTAGCTGATGCCTTCCTGCATCAGGCTGATCCCCGGCCCGCTCGACGCCGTCATGCACCGCACCCCCGCCGACGACGCGCCGTACAGCATGTTGATCGCCGCTACCTCGCTCTCCGCCTGTAGAAACACCCCGCCCACCTGCGGAAAATACAGCGCGGCCGCCTCCGCAATCTCGCTCGCCGGCGTAATCGGATACCCGTAGAACGCCCTGCATCCCGCCAGAATCGCGCTCCGGACAATCGCCTCGTTGCCCTTCATCAGTTGCTTGCGCATGCCGTCGCCCCCTGCGCTCCCGCGCTCACCGCCTTCGCCCGCAACACCGTAATCGCTCCCGGCTCCGGACACACCATGAAGCAGATTCCGCACCCCGTGCATCCGGAGCCCGCATACACCGCTGTCCGATAGCCGTAGTGGTTCAGCCGCTCGCTCATCCCAATCACCTTCGGCGGACACGCCTCGACGCACAGGCCGCAGCCCTTGCACTCGTTCACGTCCACCCGCAGCAGGCCTCGCTCTCGCTTCGCCGTTTCCATCGTCGTCTTCGCCTCCATTGCCGCCGCACCGCTCATGCCGGCACCGCCGCGCCCTTGCGCTCCATGTAATGCGCGCGCACCGCAAAATCCTCCAGCTCCCGCCGGTAGCGCGGATCGGCAATCCCAATCAGCGCCTCCGCCCGCTCGCGCAGGCTCTTGCCATGCAGATACGCCACGCCGTGCTCCGTCACCACGTAGTGCACATCCGCGCGCGACGTCACCACGCCCGCGCCCGGCTCCAGCACCGGCACAATCCGCGACACCGTGCCCTTCTTCGCCAGCGCCGGCAGCGCAATAATCGGCACACCGCCCTTTGACCGCGCCGCGCCGCGAATGAAATCCAGTTGCCCGCCAAACCCGCTGTAGGGCCGCGTCCCCATCGAGTCCGCGCACACCTGCCCCGTCAGGTCCACCTGGATGGCCGAATTGATCGCCACCATCCGGTCATTCCGCGCCACCACAAACGGATCGTTCGTGAACTGAATCAGCCGGAACTCAAAGCCCGGATTCTCGTGGATGAAATCAAAAAGCCGCTGCGACCCCAGCACAAACGCCGCCACCGCCTTGCCCCGCAGCAGCGTCTTGCGCTGGCCGTTGATGATGCCCCGCTCCATCAGCTCAATCACGCCGTCTGGCACCATCTCCGTGTGAATGCCAAGATCGCGCTTGTCCTCCAGGCACGTCAGCACCGCCTCGGGAATCCCGCCAATCCCCGTCTGCAGCGTCGCGCCGTCGGGAATCAGCGACGCCACATTCCGCGCCACGCGCAGGTGCAGGTCCGTAAACGGCTCCGGATGCATCTCCAGCAGCGGATGCTCCGTCTCCACCACCGCCGAAATCTGGCTGATGTGTACAAACGTGTCTCCATGCGTGCGCGGCATCCGCGGATTCACCTCCGCAATCACGTACCGCGCGTTGCGCGCCGCCGTCAGCGTGCAATCCACCGTTGTGCCCAGGCTCATATACCCATGCGCGTCCGGCGGCGACACCTGCATCAGCACCACGTCCAGCGGCATCTCGCCGTTCTCAAACAGCGCCTCAATCTCGCTCAGAAAAATCGGCGTGTAGTCCGCGCGCCCCGCCGCCACCGCCTCGCGCACGTTCTCGCCAAGAAACAGCCCGCGATGCCGGAAGTGTCCTTCAAACTCCGGCCGCGTATAGTCCGCGTTCCCCAGCGTCTTCATGTGCACGATCTCCACATCGTGCAACTCCTCCGCCCGCGCCACCAGTGCCTCCACCAGCGTCGAGGGCGTTCCGCACCCGGACTGGATCCACACCCGCTCGCCCGACCGCACCGCCTTCAGCGCGTCGGCTGCACTCATCAATTTCGCCCGGTATTCATCGCTCCAGGTCACGCACGCACCTCCAAAGTGCGGACTTCTCTACTAAGCCCGACTTATGGTGCTCTATGGCACGACTCATCGCTGTGACAGCCATCACTTTTTCAGGGAAAAATGAGCGCAACTTATCCAATGAAAGTCGCGCTCCATCATCGATTTACGCTATTTCATGGGAGACTGAGTTAGCCCAAAGAAACGATTGAAACTTATAACAACTTATGCGTAACTTAGTAAGGCTTGAAGGGCTATTTTCTTAATAATATTAGGCGCGCATCGCGCACCCGCCTGAATGCCGTGGCGGACACACCTAGTCCCGCATCGCCCGCAGCACTTTCGCCGTCGTCACCACCTGGCCTACATGCCGCTGGGTATGATCCGCCACGTGAATCATCGCTCCACCCACCCAGGTCGGCAGATGCTTCCGGCCCACGCCGCGAAACGCAT
>JBBIVH010000172.1:0-6414 GCA_037439805.1 Acidobacteriaceae bacterium | reverse complement strand
CGGACTCTCTTCGCTCTCCGATCCGGTGCAGTACGGCACCATCCGGGTGCGATTCAAGCCGCTCATGCCTCAGCTCGCGATGATCGATCAGGATGTCGAAATGGAAGCTTCCGATGCGCGGACCGGGCAACGCCTATGGTCAAGCCAATTCCTCTACAACTTGCCTCAAATCGTGGCGGCCGACAACGACAAGATTGTTTCTGTGATGGATCGTGAGAGCGCCGTCGGCCTCGATGAGGCGGGCCGGAATCGGAAAGCTGTGATTCACACCTCCGACCTCACCTTTCAGTTCCTCGATCCGCTGGGCACACTGGTCGAAGTCGTTTCCAATCGCACAGGCCGAGTGGAGCATGCGCTGCTCGGGCCGCAGCGTGGCGCGCAGGGCGACCAGCGAACCGCCGGCCTCTTCGGCGGCTTGCTCGCCATCTATGGCAATCACAATGACACCACCGTCTACCGCCTCGCTGATGGCGTCCGCACCCTGGCTTTCTTTGGACGTGCGCTTTCAGGCGACGATAGCCTCGGTATGATTGCCGCCACCAATCGCCCGCAGGAACTCCATCTCTACGATGCGGCTCACGGCAAGTTGCTCGCCAGCTATCTTCTGGATCAAGACCTGATCGCCGCCCGCTTTCTGCCTCAGCAGAAACAGTTGCTCGTCCTTACCGCGACGCAGCACGTCTATCGCATCGACCTGTCGGCGCTTCCAGTCTCGCGGTAGGCGAGAGCAGAGGCGCTCTGCGACAACCTCCACCTCAGGCCATGGCTTCGCGCCCCATCGTCTCGAACCGAAGCTCGTTCTTCTTGCGATCCGCGTCGATGCGCACATGCGCGCCATGCAGCACCTCGCCGTCGAGGATCTTCATGGCCAGCGGGTCCTGCACCATCCGCTGCAGCGCGCGCTTCAGCGGCCGCGCGCCATACGCCACATCCGAGCCCGTCGCAAGAATCAGTTGTTTCGCCGACTCCGTCAGTTCCAGCGAGATCTGCCGGTCTTCCAGCAGCTTCTGCACCTCGTTCAAGCGCAGGTCCAGAATTTGGCCCAGTTGCGCCGCGCCCAGCGGACGATAAATGACGATGTCGTCCACGCGGTTCAGGAACTCGGGACGGAAGTGCTCGCGCAACACCCGCATTACGCTCTCGCGGGCCATGTCAAGTTCCTGCTCGGTCTTCAGTGACTCGCCGGTAAGAAATGCCGAACCGAGGTTCGATGTCATGATGAGCACCGTGTTTTTGAAGTCCACGGTGCGGCCCTTCGAGTCCGTCAGCCGCCCGTCGTCCATGACCTGCAGCAGCACATTGAACACATCCGGATGCGCCTTCTCAATCTCGTCAAAGAGAATCACCGCATACGGACGGCGCCGCACCGCTTCAGTCAACTGCCCGCCCTCGTCGTATCCGATGTAGCCCGGAGGCGCGCCAATCAGCCGCGCCACGGCGTGCTTCTCCATGTACTCGCTCATATCGATGCGCACCATCGCCTGCTCATCGTCAAAGAGGAACTCAGCGAGCGCACGCGCCGTCTCTGTCTTGCCCACGCCCGTCGGTCCCAGAAAGATGAAAGAGCCAATCGGCCGCTTCGGATCGCTCAGCCCCGCACGCGAACGGCGAATCGCATTCGCGACGACGCCCAGCGCCGCATCCTGCCCCACCACGCGCTCGCGCAGCCTCTCTTCCATGTGGACGAGCTTCTTGACTTCGCCTTCCAACATGCGCGACACGGGAATGCCCGTCCACTTGCTGACGATCTTGGCAACGTCCTCCTCGTCGACTTCTTCCTTGAGCATCCGCTCCTTCGTGGCGCTGCCATCCTGCGCCAGGTTCAGATCCTTCAGCTCACGCTCCAGCCGCGGCAGATCGCCATACTGAATCTGGGCCGCGCGCTCAAGCTGGCCCTTGCGCGTCTGTTCTTCGGCTTCAAAGCGCAGAGCTTCAATTTGCTTTTTGAGATCGCTGATGCGTGTAATCGCCTCGCGCTCCTTCGTCCAGCGCGCGCGCAGCGCCGTGCTCTGCTCCTTGAGCGCAGCGACCTCGCGCTCCACCTCTTCCAGCCGCTCGCGGCTGTTCGTATCTGTCTCTCGCTTCAGCGCCGCCCTTTCAATTTCAAGCGAAGTGGCCTCACGCTCCAGTTGGTCAATCTCCGTCGGCACAGAGCCAATCTGAATCGCAAGCGAAGCCGCTGCCTCATCCACCAGGTCAATTGCCTTGTCCGGCAAGAACCGGTCGCTGATGTAACGATGCGACAGCGTCGCCGCCGCCACAATCGCCGCATCCTTGATGCGCACGTTGTGGTGCGCCTCGTAGCGCTCCTTCAGCCCGCGCAGAATCGCGATCGTATCCTCCACGTTCGGCTCGCCCACGTAGACAATCTGGAAGCGACGCTCCAGCGCCGCATCCTTTTCGATGTACTTGCGATACTCGTTCAGCGTCGTCGCGCCAATCGCGCGCAGCTCGCCGCGCGCCAGCGCAGGCTTCAGCATGTTGCTCGCGTCAATCGCGCCTTCCGCCGCGCCCGCGCCCACCAGCGTATGCAGCTCGTCGATAAAGAGCACAATCTGGCCATTCGACTCTTCGATCTCCTTCAGCACTGCCTTCAGCCGGTCTTCAAATTCGCCGCGATACTTTGCTCCTGCCAGCATTGAGCCCAGGTCGAGCGAGATCACGCGCTTGTCTTTCAGAATCTCCGGCACATCGCCTGAAACAATCCGCCGCGCAAGGCCCTCCACAATCGCCGTCTTGCCCACGCCCGGTTCGCCAATCAGCACCGGGTTATTCTTCGTGCGACGGCTCAGCACCTGAATCACACGACGAATCTCCTCATCGCGCCCGATGACCGGATCCAGCTTGCCGCGCCGGGCAAGCTCCGTCAGATCTTTTGCATATTTCTCGAGCGCCTGGAATTTGGCCTCGGGATTCTGGTCCGTTACGCGCTGCGATCCGCGCACTGCCGTCAGCGCCTTCAGAATCGCATCGTGCGTAGCACCGTCGGCGGCCAACGCATCGCGCGCTGCATCGCCCTTCTGGTTCGCAATGCCCAGCAGCAGATGCTCGGTGGAAACATACTCGTCCTTAAAGTTGGCCGCCTCTTTGAAGGCCTGCTCCAGCGCCTTGTTCAGTGCCGCGCTCATGCCCGGCTGCGCCGAAGCTCCAGAGACACGAGGCAGCTTCTGCTCCACCTGGTGAAGCCCGCTCTCCAGCCGTTCCATCGGCACGCCAATTTTTTCGAGCACCGCGGGAATCACGCCCTCGCGATCTTCCATGAGCGCCAGCAGCAGATGAACAGGCTGCATCTCCGGATTGCCCAGTTCGGCCGCGCGCTGCTGCGCCTGCTGCACGGCCTCCTGCGACTTGACGGTGAATTTGTCCCAGCGAATCGCCATATCTTCCGCTCCCGGTTGCTCACTCAAGTCATCCTGCGACTCCAGGAGCCATCGCGCAAGCAATGAATTCTCCACCCACACTTGTGCTCAAAAAAATCTGCGCCGGGCGGGAGCACAACATACACCGCCCGGCGCACTCAGCCCCGGCCCGCGGACCAGCCTGATTGGGCACAAACCCGCGGCCCGAGGCCCGCGACTGCTTACGCAGCCACGTTGATCTTGATCTGCTTGGGCTGCGCTTCGGGCTTCTTCTTCAGCTCAAGCTTGAGGACGCCCGCGTTGTAGCTGGCTGCCACATGTTCCGTGTCGACGGTGGACGGCAAGGTGAAGGAGCGGTAGAAGCTTCCATAACTCCGCTCAATCCGGTGGAAGTTCTCCTCTTTCTCTTCCTTCTCGAACTTGCGCTCGCCCTTCACAGTCAGGGTGTTGTTCTCCACGCGGACGTCCAAGTCCTTTTCTTCAATTCCCGGCACCTCGAGCTTGAGAACCACCTTCTGTGCGTCCTCATAGATATCGACAGCCGGTACGAAACTTGCAGTGGTCATCGGAGCTTCGCCCTCGTTCAGTCCGCCAAAGAGCGAGTTCATCCGATTCTGCAGGGCAACAACTTCCCGAAAAGGATCCCAACGAGTGATGGCCATGATTTCATCCTCCGATGCGATTCGATAAAGTTGGGCTGCAGGGTGGTTCCTGCTGCTCCCTTCCTTTCGATTCAAGTATAGCACAAGTGATGCATAAAATATGATGATGCGACACTCATATTATGGAAACATATCTAATCTATTTATTTTCATATATATAAAGGCTGAACAAGGCAGGGGTGAGGGTGATTTTCCCTCAGGATGGGGTGAGTGACGGCGTTGTCAGCGGTGTCGCGAATTGCTCTCCTGCAACCATTCGCCTGAGCGCGAGCACGGTAGTGTCATCCTCCTGGCCGAACTGCTGCGCGATCTGGGCGACGTGTTGAGGGGACTCGGAGGAGATGGCGGCGGCGCGCTCGAAACCAAAGAGCTCGCCCGCTGCATTCCGCGCCTCCACCACGCCGTCGGATAGGAAAGTGAGGGTTTCGTCGTCGGCCAGTCGCCACTGGGTCTGCTCGTAGCCGCTTTCGCTACCCTTACTGATGCCGAGCGGCAGGCCCGAAGCCAGAGCGAGTTCCTGACCGCGGAGATATGGGGGCAGGTGTCCGGCGTTGGCCATAGTCACCATTCCATTCGGAGCGATGTCCGCGCAGAGACAGGTGGCAAAACCGCCAATTCCAGTTCTGCGCAACACGCGATTCAGGTGCCCCCGCAGCGTTCCCGGCGAGTCGCCATCCCGTTCCTCCGCCGCACCCAGCAGCAGGGCAGCGGCCATGGCGGCGGCCGCGCCTTTTCCGCTCACGTCGCCCACCGGTACGCGCTGCCGCCCGTCCGGCAGCGTCCGTCACAGATAGAGATCGTCGCCTACGTCGCGCATGGGATGAAAAGCGACCTCGATCTGCAACCCGGGAGCCGTGTCGATCTTCGCCGGCGCCAGCATCCGCTGAATTTCACTGGCTGCCATGCAGTTAGGAGATTTGGCAGCCGCAAAACCGGATTCGCAGTGGCTTCCGCGGCAAACCAAATCGCGTCGGCCGCACCCCACAACATGCATAAGACTGCCAGTGGGCGCATGCGGCGTGACATCCGCCTGTAAGGCCAGAAGGCAATATAAGGCGCTGTCACGAGCGCAAGCCGCGCAGCGAGGTCCAAGCGCGCCTTGACGGATAGAGTGCCCTCTACAATGAAATCCAGATGATTGCTGTCTCCGTCCTTCCCACATTCATGGACTGGCGCTGGATCTGGCTCACGGTCGCTGCCTTTCTGGGCGGGCTTCTGAATGCTGTGGCCGGGGGAGGATCGTTTCTTCTGTTTCCCGCAATGCTCGGCATGAAGATGTTGCCCATTCAGGCCAACGCGACCAACACGGTGGCTCTCTGGCCCGGTCAGCTTACGTCGATTGCCGCTTATCGCGACGACATCCGCAAGAATCTGCGGCTGGCCGTTCCCATGGCTGCAGCCGGTCTTCTGGGCGGCACGGCGGGCGCGATTGTTCTGCTGCTCACGCCGCAGTTGACCTTCCTGCATCTGGTGCCGTGGCTTCTGCTGGTTGCCGCGCTCATCTTCGCGATCAGCGGGCCGGTATCGCGCTGGCTCGACGCATTGCGTACCGCTCGGGCCGACCAGAGCACACCCAAGGCCCACACCGTACGCCGAGTTCCACTCTTTTTGGCCACCGCGATGGTCTGCTTTTATATCGGCTACTTTGGCGCGGGCGCGGGCTTTGTTCTCATCACCCTGCTGTCTCTGTTCGGCATGGAAAACCTGCATGAGATCAACGCGCTCAAGGTCGTTTCCACGACGATGGCCAATGGCATCGCCTTCCTCATCTTCGTCTACGATGGGCAGGTGGTCTGGCGCTATTGCCTGCTGGCCATGCTGACAGCGGCCATCGGCGGCTACACATCCGCAAGCCTTGCGCGCCGCGTGCCTCAGCCCATGCTGCGCGGGCTGGTGGTCTTTATCGGCCTCAGCATGGCTGCCTGGTTCTTCTGGAGAAATCCCTGAACGATGTACATGCCCAACCCATCATCGGCAACACTCTATCGCTGGATCGGTTCGACGGCCGCTGTCTGCACAACGATCTCCTTCCTGCCCCAGCTCATCCGCGTATGGCGGCGCAAGAGCGCGCGCGACATCTCGCTGCTGATGTTTCTACTTTTCAGCTTTGGAGTGGCGTGCTGGCTGGTGTATGGCATCGGAATCGACTCCGGGCCTATCACGGTGGCGAACGCCTTGACCCTCGCGTTGGCCCTTGCGATTCTGGTGCTCAAGCTGCGCTATGACCGCGCAAGCCCACGCAGCGACGCGCGCGCAGGGGCGGGCAAAGTCACTCCGATAAAATAAGGGCATGAGCCACGAAGGGATTCGCTTTGTCTCAAAGGACGAGCAGGCGCGTGACGAGCGGGAAAGCCAGCCGCTGCCTCGCATCGCCATGACGCCGGCCAAGGTGC
>JBBIVH010000171.1:0-6439 GCA_037439805.1 Acidobacteriaceae bacterium | reverse complement strand
ATGGGATCCGGCATGGGCAAGACCTCAACCCGCGGCCACAAGGGCCAGGGATCGCGTTCGGGCTCGAGCCTGATGCGCGGCTTTGAGGGCGGCCAGATGCCGCTGCACCGGCGGCTGCCGAAGCGCGGCTTCACGAACATCTTCCGCACTGAGTACGTTGTGGTGAATCTGGACCGCATTGAGACGGTGGCGGTCAAGGAGATTGGCCTCGACGACTACAAGAAGCTGGGCCTGGCGTCGAGCAAGAAGGCGCTGATCAAGATTCTGGGTTCAGGCGAATTGACTTCGGCGAAGACGATCCATGCGCACAAGTTCTCGAAGTCGGCGGTGGAGAAGATCGAGAAAGCCGGCGGCAAGGCCGTAGTTGTGGGCGGCGAAGCGGCAGCGTAGATCGCACGGGGCGCTGTGTCGTGGGACACACCGCGATGCCGGGGCGATGCGGCAGAATCGGAGATCATGGCGATCGATGCCAGGGAATCCGACGGCCTGCGCGGCTAAGATGGAAGAGATCAGTGATTCGGCGGGCGGCAGACGCCCGTCGCGGAAAAGCAGACATGCTTGAGAAGTTCCTCAATATCTTTCGGATTCCTGACCTGCGCAAGCGGGTATTGTTCACACTGGGCATTCTGGCCGTCTACAGGCTGGGCGCGTTTATCCCCACGCCGGGCGTGAATACGCACCAGCTTGAGCTGCTCTTCAACCAGCAGAGCGGTTCGGCGCTGGGGCTGATGGATCTGTTTGGCGGCGGCAACCTGCGCCGCATGACGATCTTCGCGCTGGGCATCATGCCGTACATCACGGCGTCGATTATCTTCCAGTTGCTGACGGTGGTCTATGAGCCGCTGGCGCGCATTCAGAAAGAAGGCGAGCTGGGGCGGCGCAAGATTACGCAGTGGACCCGCTACATGACGGTGGTGCTGGGCGTGCTGCAGTCGATTGGCATCGCCGCCATTCTGACGCGGCAGGGACTGGTGCTGCATCCGGGCGCGGGTTTCATCCTGATGACGGTGCTGACGCTCTCGGCGGGAACGACTTTCATCATGTGGCTGGGCGAGCAGATTACCGACCGCGGCATCGGCAACGGCATGAGCCTGCTGATCTTTGCCGGTATTGTGGCGGGCCTGCCCCGCGGCGTGGGCGACCTGATGCAGAAGATCCAGACCGATGCGTGGGGCTCGCTGACGATTCTCGCGGTGCTGGTGCTGCTGGCGGCGATGATCGCGGTGGTTGCGTTTATCGTCTTTGTGGAGCGGGCGGAACGGCGGATTCCGATCCAGAGCGCGCGGCGGATTGTGGGCCGGCGCATGATGGGCGGCCAGTCGAGCCATCTGCCGCTGAAGGTGAACTCGGGCGGCGTGATGCCGATCATCTTCGCCAGTTCGATTCTGTCGGCGCCGCTGCTCTTCGGGCAGGTGGACTGGATTCAGAACAGCCGCTTCCTGCAGCCGATTCTGCAGGCGATTCAGCCGGGGTATCCGTGGTACATCGTGCTGAATGCGTTGATGATTGTCTTCTTCGCGTACTTTTACGTGTCGATCATCATGAAGCCGGACGATATTGCCGATAACTTCCGCAAGTCGGGCTCATTCATTCCGGGCATCCGGCCGGGCAAGCGGACATCGGACTTTATCAACGACATTCTGACCCGGATTACGCTGGTGGGCGCGGTGTATCTGATTCTGGTGCAGATGGTGCCGACGTTCCTGATCTCGGGCATTCGTTTTGACAAGATATGGCTGATCGGGCGGGCCTTTGAGAGCCTGCCGACGTGGGTCACGCACGGTTTGGGGGTCAATTTCTACTTTGGTGGCACCTCGCTGCTGATTGTGGTGGGCGTCGCCATGGACACCATCAACCAGATCGAATCGCAGCTGATCATGCGTCACTATGACGGCTTCTCCCCTCGTTCCGGTCGCATTCGAGGAAGGAAGACCTGGTAATGTCGGCATCTGCAACTGCTGTAGAAGATGGCCGGGAGACGGCTTTGACGTCCGTTCCCGGCCCGATTCTTTTGCTGGGCGCGCCGGGCGTGGGCAAGGGCACGCAGGCCAAGGAACTGGTGAAGTCGTGGAGCATTCCGCAGATCTCGACCGGCGACCTGCTGCGCGGGCATGTGGCGCGGGGCACGGCGCTGGGCAAGGCGGCGAAGGAACTGATCGAGCACGGCAATCTGGTGCCGGACTCGATTGTGAACGAGATGGTGGCGGAGCGGCTGAAGGAGCCGGACACGGTTCGGGGTTACATCCTGGATGGATTCCCCCGGACGCTGCCACAGGCGCACTGGCTGGACGGACGGCTGGCGGCCCAGAAGGACGGGCTTCCGGTGGTTGCCGTGAGCCTGCATGTGGACTATAATCAGTTATTGCGCCGTATTACGGGGCGCAGGAACTGTCCTGCCTGCCAGCGCATCTACAACGTCTACTCGAACCCGCCCCGGCGGGAGGGTTTGTGTGATGTGGAAGGCGCAGCGCTGGTTCAGCGAGCCGATGACACCGAAGAGGTTTTTGCGGAGCGCATGCGCGCCTACGCCGCACAAACCGCGCCTGTGGTGGAGCACTACCGGGCGAACGGGCGGTTTGCGGAAGTGGATGGGGACGGAGCAATTGCCGCAGTCGCGGCAGGGATTGTGGCCGCTGTGGAGCGGTTGCGGAGGTAGCGCAGCCGGCAGCGGATTTTGCGCGTGAGCGCGCTGGAAGCGGAGTTGGCCGGGTGGCAGTGGTACTGAAGTCAGCTCAGGAGATCGAGAAGATGCGCCGCGCGGGCAAGGTGGTTCGCGAGGTGCTGGAGCTGGTCAGGAGCCACGTGAAACCCGGCGCGACCACGCTGGATCTGGAGAAGGTGGCGGAGAAGCGCATCGCGGAACTGGGCGCAAAGCCGGCCTTCAAGGGGTACCACGGGTATCCGTGTGTGCTCTGCACCTCGATTAACAGCGAGGTGGTGCATGGCATCCCGTCGAAGAAGCGGGCGCTGAAGGAAGGCGACATCGTCTCTGTGGATTGCGGAGCGGTGATCGACGGATTTTTTGGAGACGCGGCCATTACCGTGCCGGTGGGCGAAAAGATCGCGCCGGATACGGAGCGGCTGCTGAAGGTGACCGAAGCCTCGCTGCAGCGGGCGATTGAAGCGGTGAAGCCGGGCGCGACGCTGGGCGACATTGGCGCGGCGGTGCAGGGCGTAGTCGAGGCGGAAGGTTTTTCGGTGGTGCGGGATTTTGTGGGACACGGCATCGGGTCGCACATGCACGAGGATCCGCAGGTTCCGAACTTTGGCCTTGCCGGGCAGGGCATGAAGCTGCGAGCCGGCATGGTCATCGCGATCGAGCCGATGGTGAATGCCGGCAAGCCGGATGTGCGGGTTCTGAAAGACGGCTGGACGGCAGTGACGAACGACGGCAGCATGAGTGCTCACTTTGAGCACACGGTGGCGGTCACCGACACCGGCGCCAGGATTTTGACCGAGTAGGAAGTGCGGTCACCAACTTTGAAGGCGCGTGCGCGCCGGAAGCGGGATACGGATTGTCGAAGGAAGACGCGATTGAGGTGATGGCAACGGTGATGGATCTGTTGCCGAACGCCATGTTCAAGGTCAAGCTCGAGAATAATCACGAGGTGCTGGCGCATATCTCGGGGAGGATGCGCAAGAACTTCATCAAGATTCTTCCCGGCGACCGCGTGGCCGTGGAGTTGAGCCCCTACGACCTGAATCGCGGCAGGATTGTGTACCGGTACAAGTAGAAAGTTCATGACCCGCGTGTCGGCAGATGCGCGGAGAAGGGTAATCAGCAATGAAGGTCCGTGCATCGGTCAAGAAGATTTGCTCGAAGTGCAAGGTCATCAACCGCCGCGGGGTGGTTCGGGTGATCTGCGAGAACGCGAAGCACAAGCAGCGCCAGGGCTGAAGGCCTGGCGTAGGGCGGGAACTCCAGCGCCGTGAGGCAAGGGGCGAGTTAGCTTGAGTCAAGGCTTGCGATGAACCCCGGAGGAAACGCGAAAACCCGTGCGAGCCGGTTAAGGCCGGAGGCACACAACATGGAAGCAGCAAAGGAATCAGAATGGCACGTATTGCTGGCGTCGATCTGCCCCGCAACAAGCAGGCACGGATTGCGCTGACTTATATCTACGGGATTGGCGACCCGCGCGCGCGGAAGATTCTGGAAAAGGCGAACGTGGATGCGTTCAAGAAGGTCCAGGACCTGGGCGAGGACGAGGTAAACCGGATCCGTCAGGTAATTGAGGACGAGGGAGACGTCGAAGGCGATCTGCGCAAGGACGTTTCGATGCACATCAAGCGCCTCATCGACATCCAGAGCTACCGTGGCACACGCCACCGGCGCTCACTGCCGGTGCGCGGTCAGCGCACTCACACCAACGCCCGCACGCGCAAGGGCCCCCGTAAGGGCACGGTTGCAGGCAAGAAGAAAGCGAGTGCGAAGACCTAATGGCGAAACCAGAGCAGAAGGCAGGCGCGGGCAAGGCCGGCAAGAACAAGAAGTTCAAGAAGCGCGAGCGCAAGAATGTGCCGTTCGGCATTGCGCACATTCAGGCCTCGTTCAACAACACCATTGTGACCATCACCGACCAGATGGGGAACACGCTGAGCTGGAAGAGCTCGGGTTCGCTCGGCTTCCGCGGTTCGCGCAAGGGCACGCCGTTTGCGGCGCAGCAGGCTGCGTCGAACGCGGCCGGCATGGCGCGCGACCACGGTCTGCGTGCGGTGGATGTGCGGGTCGCCGGTCCGGGTTCGGGCCGCGAGTCGGCCATCCGCGCGCTGGCGGCGGCGGGCATCGAGGTCAAGTCGATTCGCGACGTGACGCCGGTGCCGCACAATGGCTGCCGTCCGCCGAAGCGGCGGCGTGTGTAAGAGACAACAACAACCGGGCCGGGAAGAAGTGTTCTCCGGGAACACGTAAACCGGCCGTCATCCGAAGTCAGGAGAAGAAATGGCACGTTATACCGGAGCAGTCTGCCGCCTTTGCCGTCGTGAAGGCACCAAGCTTTTTTTGAAGGGCGCCAAGTGCACCTCGGAGCGTTGCCCGCTGGAGAAGCGCAACTTTGCGCCGGGCCAGCATGGCAAGGACCGCAAGGCCAAGATTGTGGGCTACGGCCTGCAACTGCATGAGAAGCAGAAGGCCAAGCGCATGTACTTCACGCTCGAAGGCCAGTTCCGCGCCTACTACGAGAAGGCAAGCCGTGCGCAGGGCGTGACGGGCGAGCTGCTGATCCAGCAGTTGGAGCGCCGGCTCGACAACGTCGCGTTCCGTTTGGGCTTTGCGATGTCGCGCCGCCAGGCCCGCCAGGTGGTGCGTCACGGCCATGTCACGGTCAACGGCAAGAAGGTGAACATCCCTTCGTACCAGGTGAGCGTGGGCGATGAGATCGCCATTCGCGAGGGCGCGAAGAAGATGGTTATCGTGGAGCAGGCCGCGCAGTTTGCCGCGGCGAACCCTGTTCCCGCGTGGCTCGAAGCGAGCTTTGAGAATCTGTCCGGTCGCGTGGTCAGCCTGCCCGGACGCAAGGACGTGAATCTGCCTGTCAACGAGCAGTTGATCGTCGAACTGTACAGCAAGTAAGAACGACAGGGATCAGTGTTCAGGGTTCAGGGATCAGCCGCTGCGCAATTTGCTGCGTGATTTCTCTGACCCCTGAACTCTGACCCCTGAACCCTAACCCAGAAGGAGCACTTGCGCGGCCGCCGCAGAATGCATCGCGACGCACATGCCGCGCGGGAAAAGAGACAAACGATATGTTGTGGAGAGGATTTCAAAAACCGAAGCGTCTGGCGGTCGATGCAGAGACGCTGACCGAAACCTACGGCAAGTTCAGCGCCCAGCCATTCGAGCGCGGATTTGGCACCACCATTGGCAATGCTCTTCGCCGCACCCTGTTGAGCTCGATTGAAGGCGCCGCAGTGACGGCGATTCGCATCGAGGGCGTGCTGCATGAGTTCCAGTCCATCCCCGGCGTTGTGGAAGACGCAACCGACATTATCCTGAATCTGAAGCAGGTTCCCTTCAAGCTTTCGGGCGAGGGTCCGAAGGCGCTGTATCTGCGCGCCGACCAGCCGGGCGTAGTGACCAGCGGCATGATTGAAGCCGACGGCGACGTGGAGATTCTGGACAAGAACGTGTACATTGCCACTGTCTCCGAAGGCGGACGCCTGGAGATGGAGATGCGTCTGAAGCGCGGGCGCGGGTATGTCTCCGCCGACAAGAATTTCGATGGCGATCTGGGCCTTGGTTTTATTCCGGTGGATTCGGTTCACTCGCCTGTGCGCCGCGTGAATTACGTGGTGGAGGCAGCGCGTCTGGGTCAGATTACCGACTATGACAAGCTGACGCTGGAAGTGTGGAGCAACGGCGCCGTGGCGCCGCCCGATGCAGTGGGACTGGCCGCGAAGCTGCTGAAGGACCACATGAACATCTTCATCAACTTCGAGGAAG
>JBBIVH010000170.1:0-6506 GCA_037439805.1 Acidobacteriaceae bacterium | reverse complement strand
GCGTGGAAGAGGTACTGCGCCAGTTGGACGCCGTCGTCGAAGAGGCGAGCGCGCAGGGCGGCGTTCCGCTGCTCACCTTCTCGGCGTAGTCCGATTGCTGCCGCGTTCGCCGCGCCGGTCCGCTCGCACCGCGGCGGCAACTTGCACGCATCCTCCATCATCCAATCCTCAACGCATGGAGAAGATATGGCTCTTGCGCCGCTCCGGCTGACAGCCCTTTCCTTCGTTCTGCCCATCTGGCTGAGCACTGTGGCGCTTGCGTGCGCAGCCGCGTCCCCAGTCCCATCCGGCGCCAATCAGCCGCCTCTACCCGACGCCACTCAGCTCCTGCAGCGCGCACTCGCCAACGAAAAGAAGCTCGCCGCCGACAAGGAGCGCTACGCGTGCCGCGTCACCGATGAGTTTGTCGAGACCGACAGCAAAGGCCGCGTGAAGCACCAGAGCACCGAGGTCAACGATCAGTTCTATGTGAACGGCATCGCCATCGAGCACAAGCTCTCGAAAGATGGTAAGGACCTCACGCCCGAACAGGCCGCCAAAGAAGACCAGCGTGTGATGAAGGAGACGCTCAAGTACAGCAATGAATCGGCGGCCCAGAAGCAGACCGACAAAGACAACCAGCAGGTGCAGGATCTGCTCGAAGCTATGATGCTGACCAATGGCCACCGGCTGCAGGTAAACGGCCGCAGCGCGCTCGACTACACCATCGTTCCGAATCCGCGCTTCCAGGCGAGGAACCTGACGCAGCGCTTTGCGCAGGCCATGCAGGGAACCATGTCCGTGGATGAAGAGACCGGCGAGCTCATTGACCTCAACGTGCGATCGGTGCAGGACCTGAAGATCGCCGGCGGTCTGGTTGCCAATCTCCACAAAGGCTTCTGGGTCCACGTGCACAACCAGCGGCAGGCCGATGGCGTGTGGCTCACGGACCTGAGCGAAGGCACCGGCGACGCGCGCGCGATGCTCTTCGTGCATCCTTACTTCCGCTTCAAGGAAACAACGGACAACTGCCATCTCTACACGGCTACTGCGGCGCAGGTGGGTTCAGCCAGGGCTGTGCAGTAGCGGACAACCCGGCAGGCTGCGCGCGACCTATCCGCGCAGCGCGCTGGACCGACAAAAAAGCAATACCCGCCACACGGCGGGTCATTGAAAAGAAGAATTGGCTCCTCAGGTAGGACTCGAACCTACAACCCTTCGGTTAACAGCCGAATGCTCTGCCATTGAGCTACTGAGGAGTGTCTGGCGCTGATTGCCTTCTATCAAGCTATCAAACCGCCTCGCCGGAGTCAAAGAGCTGCACGCCGCCGAGATTCACCCAATTCAACGGTAGGATAGAGACAGGTCACATGGAGGCGCGATGTCTCGAATCTCAAGGTGCGAACGCAGTGAAGTCACACCTGAAATTGCAGCCCTTTTTGACACGATTTTTGCGCAGCGCGGCAACGTGCCCAACATGTTTCGCGTGATGGCCCACCGGCCCGAGATCTTCGCGACCATGCAGGCGCACTTTGCCGCCGTGCTGAACTCCGGCACGGTGCCGACGAAGCTCAAGGAGCTGATCATCGTCCGCACCAGCCAGGTGAACGAGACGCCCTATTGTCTCGCCAGCCACACCATTCTGGCGCGCAACCTGGGCTGGAGCGATGACCAGCTCGCGCATCTGGCCGAGTGGCGGCAGCGTAATGACTTTACCCCTGCCGAAAAGGCCGCGTTGCGCCTGGCCGAGACCGTCACGCGCGACGCACATGCGGTGACGGATGAGCAGTTTGCCGAGTTGCGAAGCTACTACTCGGAGGGCGAAATCGTGGAGCTGCTGTGCGCGATTGGCCTCTTCAATTACTTCAACCGCTTCAACAATGCATTGCAGATGGAGCCGACCAGACCCGGCGAAGGTGGTCCGACCGAGTCTGCCATTGCCGCGGCAACACATGTGCGCTGAAGCGCGAACCCAACCCCCACCACCAAGGAGCACATTTCTTTCACGATGAAACTTCCGATTCCCGCCGGCACCTTCCGTGCCTATCTCTTCGATTGCGATGGCACGATAGTCGACTCCATGCCGCTCCACTATGTCGCGTGGAAAAAGGCGCTCGCCGAGTGGAACTGCAGCTTTGAAGAAGAGCTGTTTTACGCATGGGGCGGCCGGCCCGTGCGCGACATCATCGCCTCGCTCAATGAGCAGCAAGGGCTCAAGATGCCCGTCGATGCGGTGGCCCATCGCAAGGAGGGCCTGTACCACGAACAGCTCCCGCAATTGCAGGCCATCGAAGAAGTCGTGGAGCATATCGAGGCACAGCACGGGCGCATTCCGCTGGCCGTGGTCTCGGGCAGCCGCCGCAGTTCTGTAGTCGGCTCGCTCACGGCGCTCAACCTGCTCGAAAAATTCAAGACCCTTGTCTGCGCGGAAGACTACACGCACGGCAAGCCAGCGCCCGACTGCTTCCTGCTCGCCGCCGAGCGCCTCGGCGTTCCCGCGGCGGAATGCCTCGTCTTTGAAGACACCGATATGGGCATCGAGGCCGCAACCGCTGCCGGCATGGCCTCCGTGCGCGTACCGCAGCCCCACGAGCGCCGTCAGGGAACCTCCGCCGCTGCCTCAGCGTAATCTCTTCGCAGGTAGTTTCCGGAGGCCGCATGTCCTTTCCCCAACCAGCGCTCGATCGCGCACCGGAGCCGGCCCGCTTTGATGCGCTGAGCGTCTGTAGCATCGCGCTCGCCGTCGTCGCGCTGCACATCGCCACGAACGGGCGCTACGGCTTTCATCGTGATGAATTGCAGTTTTTAAGCGACGCCCGGCATCTGGACTGGGGCTTCGTCGCCTATCCGCCCTTCACGCCGTTCGTAGAGCACATCGGCCTGGCCGGCTTCGGACTCTCAATAGTCGGACTGCGCATGTTTTCAGTACTCGCACAGGCGATCGTCGTTATTGTGGCCGGAATCATGGCGCGCGATCTCGGCGGTGGAAGAGTGGCGCAAACCGCAACTGCTCTCGCCGTCGCGCTTTCACCGCTGCCGCTCTTCAGCGGCACCGAGTTTCAATACACGAGCTTTGATTTCCTCTGGTGGGTCTTGGCGGCATGGAGTGTAATCCGCCTGCTCACTTCAGAAAATCCGCGCTGGTGGCTTGCTATCGGCGCCGCGCTCGGCATCGGTCTTGAGACCAAGTACTCCATCGTCTTTTTCCTCGCCGGCATTCTTCTCGGCATACTTCTCACGCCTGCGCGAAGGCATCTGCGCACCGGCTGGTTCTGGGCGGGCGTCGGTCTTGGTTTGCTGATCTTTCTTCCCAATCTCCTCTGGCTTGTTCACCACGATTTCATTTCGTACCGCTTTCTGCAGCACATTCATGCGCGCGATGTAAGGGAAGGGCGTGCGGAGGGCTTCCTGCGCGACCAGATTCTCTACGGCGCAAATCTCTTCACCGTGCCCGTCTGGATTGTTGGCCTCATCGTCTTCTTCCGCAGCGCACGCTATCGCGCTCTCGCATGGATGGCCGTTCTTCCGGTCGCGATTTTCTACGTGAGCAAAGGACGCTTCTACTATGTGGCGCCGGTCTACCCCATGTTGCTGGCGATGGGCTCAGCCGCCGCCGAGCACTGGCTCTCGCGGCTGCCCGCGCTGGCCCGTCGCGCTCTGCCGCCGCTCTACTTTGCGGGTGTGCTGGTGTGTGGAGCGTACCTTTGTGCATTGCTCGTGCCGGTTGCATCCTCCGGTCCGCTGCGCGCCTTTGCCCTGCGGCACAATGGCGATTTGCGCGAAGAGATCGGATGGAACGATCTTGTCCGCACCGTAGCTGCACTCCGCGACTCGCTGCCCCCTGAGCAGCAGGCGCATCTCGGCATCACCACCGGGAACTACGGCGAATACGGTGCGATCGATGTGCTCGGCCCGGCGTATCATCTACCCGCGCCCATCGGCACCACCAACTCCGAGTGGCTGCGCGGCTATCCCACATCGCCGCCCACTACGCTCATCGTGATCGGCCTTGATGCGGACGAAGCGAACTCCGCCTTCACCGGTTGTCGTTTGGCTGGGCACAACGGAAACACGGAAGGCCTGCTCAACGAAGAAAGCAAGAGCCACCCGGATATCTTTGTCTGCGGGCCGCCGCGCAAGCCGTGGGCAGATCTCTGGAAAGAACATCGCAACTTCGGCTAAAACAGCGTCAGAACAGTAGCACTGCAACGCGATACGCCGTGAAGTCGCCGCCGATTTTCTGCGCGGCGCAGCTTCCAATCTCAGCGCGCTGATATTGTCCCGTTGCCAGCTTCTCGCGCAGGGCCTGCGGCAGCCGCGACAAGTCCGAATCCTGCCAGCGCATGATGAAGCGCGGCATCCCTGCGGCATCCCGCGACGGCATGCCTGAGTCCACTTTGCACGCCTCGCGCGCTGCAGCGCTGTTTCGCGCGATGCCCACGCCGCTTGTCGCGACCAGTGCGGCAACGCGGGCCTCCACCTGCGCACGGTCCAGATTCTGCACTCCGCGGTCGTAATCCGCCACCGCATAAAGCGACCCCCGGGCGGCCACCATCGCGATGCCAGCCCGATCGACAGCGGGATTCAGCAAGTTGCTGCGATGCCCCGGCGAGTGCATCCATCCATCCTGGATCTCTTCCGGAGACGGCCCCACCGCAACATTCTCTTCAATGAGGCTGAAGTGTGCGCCCGTCTGGCCCGCACGCTCTGACAGGTCCGCTTCACCCGCGTATCGGTGCGCAATGGGCCCCTCGGCAGCCATGCGCAGGCAGTGTTGCCGGGCTGCTTCAGCAAGGTTGTCATCCCACTGGAGCGGCGCTGCGCCATGCTGCGCTCGCGCCTGATTCGCCAGAGCGAACAACTGCTCTGCTGCCTCGCGCATCCCGCCGCCCGCTCCCTGCTGCGGGATGAGAGGCGACTGCGCGGACGCACCGCTCACGGCAATCATAAGGAATGAAAAAAACACAACGCCAGAACGAAATCTTCCCATACCTCTATCAACACCGCTCCGTTCCGCATGTCGCGGTATCCTTTCTGTGACTATGCCGCCCGTACATCCACCCTCCCGCTACGCGCTCTTCGCAATTCTGCGCAGGCAACCCCTCATGGCCGCGGGCATGGTCCTTCTCACAGTGTTTTTTTTTGCTGGCCTCACTGCCCCATGGGCCGCGCCGTATGATCCGGCGTCGATTGATCTCACTCATCGACTCGAAGGCCCGAGCGCCCACCACTGGGCCGGCACCGACGAACTCGGCCGCGATACTCTTTCCCGCCTGGTCTGGGGCGCGCGTATCTCGCTCGCTGTCTCGGTCAGTGTGGTCGCCTGCTCGCTGCTTCTCGGTCTCGTCTTCGGCGGGCTTGCCGGCTACCACGGAGGCTGGATCGACACCGTCCTCACCACATTCGCCATGAACACTTTCCTGGCGCTTCCCGGCATTCTTCTGGCCATCGCATTCGCTGCTTTCCTCGGGGCCGGGTTTACTAACCTGGTACTGGCTTTGGCCATCGGAGGATGGGCTGGATACGCCCGTCTGGTCCGCGCTCAGGTGATGGCCGTGCGCAAGCTTGAATACGTGGACGCGGCGCGTGCCCTCGGGGCGGGCGGTCTGCGCATCTTCCTTCGGCATATTCTTCCTAATATTGTCCAACCCGTACTCGTGCAGGCATTCATTGGAATGGCTGGAGTTATCCTCGCTGAGGCGACATTGTCCTTTCTCGGCCTCGGAATCCCCGCGCCCGCTCCAAGCTGGGGCAGCATGCTCAACGATGCCCGCCTGCATCTCTTCGATTCACCCCATCTTGTCCTGTTCCCAGCAGCGGCCGTCGCCTGTTCCGTTTTGGGATTCAACCTGCTTGGCGATGGCCTCCGTGACCGTCTGGATCCGCGAACAAGACTTGAAGTTGGCATTTAATCTGGCGATACATAGGTATAGGATGAAGTTATGTTGAAATTGCACGCAGGAGAATGCGAGCATTGCTGGCGTAAATATAGATATTCTCTCTGGCACTCCGGATTCGGAGAAAACAGCTACGCGTATTGCGACACCTGCGGCTTGCTGGCTGTCTGTAGCTACGCGCGCTTCTTTCCTGCGACGCAGCCTCCAACCTCCGCGCATTTCCAGGTCATAGACCCGGAATGGGAGCACCTGTTGGCGCCCTGTGCCTGTGGCGGCACCTTCCGCAGCAATGCGGCCCCCCGGTGCGTCTACTGCCACCATGAGCTCTCTGCCGACTACGCCACCGGCCATATCGAGCAGAACTCCCGCATCTCCAGTAAGAAGTGGCGGTGGCAGCGCAACTGGACAGACGTCTACTGCATCGCGCTTGAGGATCCGGCACGCCCCGGCACCCTCCGCCAGGTCAGCAATCCCTTCGTCCGCCCCTGGGAGACGCAGAAGAAAAAGCCGTTCATCCGCTGGCCGCAGATCCTCAGCCTCAGCCGGTGAGGCTCGGCCTCCTGAGTGATACACACGGACTGCTCCGTCCCGAAGCCTGCGCCGCACTTGCAGGCTGCGACCACATCCTTC
>JBBIVH010000169.1:0-6534 GCA_037439805.1 Acidobacteriaceae bacterium | reverse complement strand
GCGCCTGACTGGTCACGGCGCGGTGGAGGGTGACGAGCTTCTGGCCGTTGATTTCCACGGCATCCTGAGCGTGCGACGCCGTGTTGGCCGCGAAGCTGAGAATCAACAGTGCGAAGGCTGTGCGCGCGAGTAGCTTCATCTGCAATCGGTCCTGTACGCGGGATTTTCCGGGCCATAGAAAGCGTATTCCGGAAACCGCTTCATTGTACGTCAGAGGGGCAAGCGAGAAGCCGGCGGTCATGCCACTCGAGCATGAAAAGCTTGCAGGCTTTGATCCGGGGGGCGTGTAGGTATCGTTGGTTGAGGAGAACACTGCAGGCCAGCGGCAGTTAAGTTCAGCCCGGCAACCGTGGCTTGCCGCTGAATTTCCAGAGGGATGGAAGCGGCCGATCGCAATCAGGCCCAAGCCCTCTTCAGCGCGCTGTGCTTGCTTCGATTCGAATGGCGTTGCTGAATGGCGCCAACTAACACTCAATCGCGCCGTCGTGGCGCAGAGCAACGGGCGCGCGGTAGCGTACCAGCAGCAGCGTGATGTCGTCTGATTGGCTGGCTCCGCGCGTGAATTTCTGCACGGACTGAAGGATGGCCTGCTGCAGCTTGTCCAGTGGCAAGGCGTGGCAACAGGTAATGGCATCTTTGAGACCCTCTACTTCAAAGAGATTGCGGTCCGGGTCCTGAGCTTCGGTTACGCCGTCGCTGAACAAAATCAGCGTATCCTCAGGTTCGAGTTGCATCCGTCCTGCTGCGTACTCGGCCTCTGGGACCAGCCCAACGGGAAGCGAGCCGTCCGTGTAGAGTTCGCTCACCTGGCCACGTCGCACCAACAGAGGCGAAGGGTGTCCCGCTTTGATGTACTCGAAGGCGCCATTGCAGTCGAGCAGCCCAACAAACAGGGTCACATGGCGGCCGACTTCACGATGTCGGCAGAGCAGGAGATTGAGCTGGCGGAAGACATGGACGGGATCGGCGCCCATGGCGATTCCCGAGAGCGCGCCTTGCAGCATGGTAGTGAGCAGCGCCGCGCCGAGTCCTTTGCCTGCCACGTCCGCGATGAGAAATACCACCCGGTCATCGCTAACGGGGAAGACGTCGAAGTAGTCGCCTCCAACCTCGGAGCAAGGGAAGTGAACGCCCGTCACGGCCAGATGCGGAAAGTCTTTCAATCCCTGTGGCAGCATGGCCTGCTGTATCTCGCGCGCGATCGTCAGCTCTTGCTCGAGCCGCTGACGCTCGCGTTCCCGAGCCACCAGCCGCGCATTCTCCAGAATGCTTGCCGCTTCGGCGGCCAGCGCGTCGAGGATCTGGCGATCCAGCGCAGTAAACGCGGCGATGCGCTGCGAATCCAGATACAACACGCCGAGAAGTTCGCGTCGATCGGAAGGAACGGGCTGTTCCGAATCGACATGAGGCCGGGTATAAAGAGGAATCGCAACGACTGCCCGCAGGTTCTGCACAACGACGCTATCGGCGGCCTTCAAATCAACGTCGGCGAGGTTCACGTCTTCTGTAATCACGCCAGCCCTGCGGCTGATGGCCTGGTTGACTGCGGTGTGGCTGGGGTTGATCGTCTCCAGCGGCAGGCTTTCTCCGCCGATGCTTCGCGCCAGGCGTACATGCATTCTGCCCTCGGCGTCCGGTTCCAACAGAAGGCCGCGGTCGGCATGAGTAATGGCCATCGCGTGATCGAGCATGGTGCTTAAAACGGAGTCGAGAGGAAGCTGCGAGTGGAGAAGCGACGTGGCCTGAAGGAGAAGATTCAGTCTGCTCAAGCCCACGCTCGAAGTCGATCCGGCCGCGTTGGAAATGGCGCCGAGGCGCGTAAGCAGATCGGCCACGGAGTCGCTGGATTGCTGAAGAGTGGAGGCCTTGCAATGGAAGACGATGCTGTAGCAGTCGTCGAAGCCGAAGCCGATGACGTCGCCGTCCTCCAGTCGCTTCTGTTCCACCTTGACGCCGTTGACGAAAATACCGTGGCGGTTTCCGCAGTCTTCGAGCCGAAACCCATCTTCGCACGTCACAATCATGGCGCAGCGGCGTGAGATCCGGGCATCCAGCAGTTGCAGGCCGCTGTCGCCGGCGCCGCTGCGGCCAATCAAGTAAGGAGAGTGAGTCAAAGGAACCCGCTGCCGTGTCTGATCCGGCGCGATCACCTCGAGAACCGGTTCTGTGAGCGATTCGAGATTGTCCATGGCGACGAGTTGGCTCATCATAGCACTCCGTGTACTTGAGGCCGAAAGGAACCGCCGGCCAACAAGTTCAACTCATCATCGGGGAAGTGAATTCTCAGCGCGGAGATTGTATCGATGAATCAGGCGCACTTTCCTGTATTTCTGTTGCGATCGTGTCGCTCGACTGCTTTCTAACGCGAATTCCAAAGGCAGCAAATCACGAGGCTTTTCCATTGGAATGCCCGTGCAGCAGGGTCAGATCTCTGGTCAGCGTCACGGTGTCGAATCCCGTCGGGCATTTGGCGTTCTCGGCCACCCAGTCCGCGCTCAGGACGGCATAGACTTCTTCTGCGTAGCGTTGGAAGAAATCCCAGCTCATGGTCTTCAGCCGGCCCCAGCTCACGGCATAGAGCGACTCCGGATCGTATCCGATGATCGCGACGCAGTGCCCTTGTTTGGGGTCGGGAGCCGTGGCGCCGGAGCCGGCCGACGCGGGAATCTCCCACGGGATATCCGGCCATTTCTTCGGATCGCCGGCGCAGGCAAATGCCGGAAGGTCGAGACCGATGTAGCCGCTGCCAAAGAGGTGGACGATGCAGCACAGGTCCGCCGGGTTTGATTTCTCTCCACTGACGAATGAGTGGATCTTGTGTCCGCCGATGCCCTCGTTACGCCAGTATTTCAGCGCCTCCAGCATGGAAACGCACTCCATCAGACGATCGCCCGTTAACTGCGCCTGCGCGCGAATAATGTCGGCGTCGGTCAGAAAGATGCCGCGCTGGTTGGCTGCTGTCCAGTGATGAATCATGTGGCCGGCTGCGGCAGAGGTGCAGCAGTTGAATCGGTCATTTGCCAGCATGGGCCATTCAGGCGTCGATTCCAGCATCTCCCGCGCCGGAGGGACGGGCAGCGTGACCACATCCACATAGCTTCTGAGTTGAAGCGTGCGCGAATCCGCTTTGGACCGGGCTCTACCGAGCAACATGGCGGCTCCCGTGGGTCGATGGATGTTTGAGGTTCATCCGCTTCAGCAGGCGATGGTAGCGCGGATCGTCGTGCAACTGCCTAAGACTTGGAAGAACGCTGACGTAGGAGAGCAAAATGTCTTTGCGTTCCGCCGCCTTTTCGAGCCAGGTGAAGGCCAGATCCGTCTCTCCAATCGACGCTGCGGCTACAGCGATGGCGACGGGCAGCGCCGTGCCGTTCTTGTCATAATCGAGGAGCTGGTTCAGGACAAGCCGCGCCTTCTCCGTGTCTCCGTTCTGTACGTGCGCATCGGCAAGCCATCCCATCAGCACGGGCATGCGGCTTTTCGATATCCCGTCTTCAAACGTGCGCACCGCTTGTGGGAGCCGACCGCTCTGCACCTGCGCCGTGCCCAGCGCATAATAAAGTTCGAAATAATGCGGTGAAGCCTCCAGGGCGCTTTGCGCCAGCAGGATGCTAGTATCGTGATCGCCCATGTAGGCGCGGAGAATCGCTTCTTCAGCGAGCAGAGGCGCAGAGAGAGGGTCGTATCTCAGCCCGATGCGGACCTGCGCGAGCGCTTCCTCCATCTGGCCATGAATCAGGAGATGCGTAACGTAGATGTAGTAGGAATCTCCGCGTTGTGGGCGCAGCGCGATCGCTGTTTCCAGGTGATGGCGAGCGTCCTCCCAGTTCCAGTCGTAAAACTGGAGCACGGAGGCTAGCGCGATATGACCTTCCGGAAGCTCAGGGTCGAGCCGAATGGACTTCAGCGCGGACGAGCGCGCCAGGCCCCAGGCTTCATGCGGCGGCATCAGGCCCAGACTCGCCTGCAGGCAGTAATAATCTGCGAGGCCGGCATGCGTTGGCGCTGAGTTCTCGTCGAGTTGCAGTGCCTGTTCGAAATAGCGACCCGCCTGTTGAATATCCTCGATCGTCTTGCGATTCCAGTGGTAGCGTCCCTTCAGATACGCTTCGTAGGCTTCGGAACGCATCGGTGTCGCGGGTTCCGGGCCTGAGAGACTCAGGTGCTGTGCAACGGTTTCACCCAAGGCAGAGGCTACAGCGGATGCGATCTCATCCTGCAATGCGAAAACGTCTGCAAGCTCCCGGTCAAATCGCGGAGATGACCAAAGATGAAAGCCGGTGCGCGCATCGGTGAGCTGGGTATGAACACGCACACGCGATCCGGAGCGGCGCACGCTTCCTTCCAGAATGACCTGGGCATGCAGCGCTTCTCCCACTTCGCGAATATCTTTCGTCGCTCCACGGAATGCAAACGCCGAGGTGCGGGAGACCACTCGCAGCCCGACAACTGTCTCCAGCGCCGCGATTAGCTCTTCTGTCAGTCCGTCGCTGAAGTAGTCGCTGTCTGGTTCCGAACTCAGATTGCGCATCGGCAACACAGCGATGGATACCCCCGCATCCACAGACTTGTCGAAGCCGTTCTGTTGCGCTGCTGCGCTGTGGATGGTGGAGATCCAATCTGCTTGAACCGGATGGATCCGCACCTGGGATGCAACACTGTCGGCCGGCGTGGCAGAGTGCCGCGCAGTCGCCTCTGCGTCAAGCGGCATCGAATCCTCGCTGAGAAGGTTCAGCAGGTCGGCTGCCGAGTTGTGACGCGCATGAGGCTGAACCCGCAGGCACCGCTCAACTGCGCTCAGCAGACCCGGTGGCAGTTGCGGATGAATCTCGTGCAGAGGAGTGTATTCTCCCCGTGAGATCGCGGCGCAGATGGCCCCAGGCGTGGCATGGCGGAATGGCGGATGCCCCGCAGCCATTTCGTAAAGGACCGCTCCTATAGCCCAGATATCGGCGCGATGGTCGACAGAGTCCCCGGCCAACTGTTCCGGAGGCATATAGGCCAATGTGCCGATTACCTGGCGCGAGAGGGTCAACTGGGTCTCGTCCGTGATGCGTGAGAGCCCGAAATCCAGAATCTTGACGTTGCCGCCCTGCACGAGAAAGACATTGCCGGGCTTGATGTCTCGGTGCACGACACCGGCCATGTGCGCCGCGTGGAGACCGGACGCAATCTGACGCCCAATCTCCATCGTGCTGCGAGGCTCGATTGCGCCGCTCCTGGTCAGTCGTTCCGCGAGCGTCTGGCCGCGATAGCACGCCATCACCAGCAACAGCGCGCCGTCCGGGGTTTCTTCGGCTGTATAGATGGTGCAGAGATTCGGATGGTCCAGCGCCGAAGCGGCGCGTGCTTCTCTCAGAAAACGCGCGCGCATCTCAGCATTTTCCGAAATCTGACTCTGCAGGAACTTAATGGCCACAGTACGCCCCAGCCGCAGATCCTCGGCTTCAAAGACAATCCCCATTCCACCCGCGCCGAGCTTCCGCACGATGCGGTAATGGAGGATCTCATCTCCGGGGCTGATTGCTGGAATCATAGGGAGACCAATCATCGAATTACGACTGCAGCAGTTTTTGTCTCTCGGGCCGTGAATACTGTGCCGTGCAATGCCGGGCTGATGACGCGCCCAAAATGCTCAACGACATCGATGAACACCTTCTCAAGATGGCCGATGGTCGCGATGGCGCTTACCGTGATCAGCTCTTCCTGCTCCCGGCTGAGAGGAAGACTGTCCAGCAGAGCATCGAACTCCGCAACGTGGTCCGGATCGAGTTCCGCATGATTGAGATGGCATGACATTGAAGAGAGAGGGATGCCTGCACGCTCGTGCACCTCCATCAGAAACGCTGTCTCCGCCGGTTGTTCAAGAACTGCGATGTAACCAAGCAAGGCCACAGGATGAGCATGCTCAATCCAGTAGTACTGCGTGCCTACGAGTGCTGCAACGCTTGGGTAGGGAAGGCGCTGCAAAGCGCGCTCGCGCGGGATGCCGAGACTCGCGAGGTCATTCAGAAGCCATTCTTCATGCCCCTGCTCCTCCTCAGCGTGCTCGGCGTAATAGTTCCGCAGCCGTTTGCTGAGACGGTCATCGTCCAGTTCGCCGGACCGGTCGGCGGCCAGACGCATGACTGGAACGGAAGCGCGCATGACGCCCAGCATGGCGAAGAGGAACTCGGGATAGAGCTCGCCCAGCCGTGGGTGATACCACGCCTCGTGAATCAGCTCCGTCAGGTGGCCTCGCGCCAACGAGAGCGTTGCGCGCAGCCGGTGGCTCCTGCCGCCGTTCTCTAATTGGATTGGCTCACGTACCACCTCATGGATATCCACAGCCTATCCTTAAATTGCCATGGTTCCCATGCGATGCGAGTCGCCCACTTTGACCTTGCGCTGAAAGAAGTCGTCTCCCAACTTGGTGCGCACCGAAATCAACGCGTCCACTTCGGTTGCAGAGAGCTGATTGATGCTGTTGGTCTCGTCGGCAGTCAGGGAATGATGGACCTCAATGAGACCTGCCGACTGCAGGCGCTCGAAGTT
>JBBIVH010000168.1:0-6558 GCA_037439805.1 Acidobacteriaceae bacterium | reverse complement strand
CGCCGGGTTGGACCACGTAGCAGCGCGAGGTGAGGACGGTGGTGTCGCCGATGAAGGTTTCGAGGACGGAGCCGTCGAGGAAGATGCGGACGGATGCGGCGTGCGCGGGGAGCGGGAAGGTGCGGCCTTGGCAGTGGCCTGTGGCGGCGCGGAGGTCGAGTTGTAGCTCCCATACGGGTTGGTTCGCGACAAGCAGGCGGATGGCTGCGGTGGGCGTGGATGGAGTGACGGTGAGGGCGAGCTCCTGCTGCAGCGTTGAGACAGGCAGTAATTGCGCGCCGGGCTTGAGTGCGCCGTGTGTGGGCTGGCCGCGGAGGGATTCGGCTTCTCGGGCGGGGCGCATGGTGAGCTCGCCCTGGGTGTTGACGCCGAGGACGCGGGGCAGGGCCATGCAGCCGGCCCATCCTGCGGCGGCGTACTCGGCTTCAGGTCGCGTCTCCTGAACCCATCCCCACTGGATGCGGCGGCCATCGGCGGCGAGGAAGCTTTTAGGCGCGTAGAAGGCGCCGTGGTCTACGATGCCGGCGCGGTGCGGCGTGTAGAGATGGGTGTGCGGGTCGTAGTCGCCGGTGGTCCAGAAGACTTTGTTCTCGGTGGAGTAGAGCAGGCAGTGGTGGCCGTCGAGGGTGAAGAAGTCGGGGCACTCCCACATTTCGCCGGTGTCGCAGGGGTTGGTGGCGACAAGGCCGTTGGGCTTGCCCCAGCACATGGCGTGGAGGTAGTCCCAGTGGCGGAGATCCTGCGAGCGGTAGAGAAGAATGCATCCGCCGCGGCCGCGCTGGCCGGAGCCGATCGCGAGATACCAACCGTCTGCCTCCTGCCAGAGGCAGGGATCGCGGAAGCCGGTGACGTGGATGTCTGGCGGCGGCGCGGCGAGGACGGGCTGGGCGCGCTTGGTCCAGCGGAGAAGCTCGTCGTCGTCGGCGGTGGCGAGGAGCTGGGTTTCGCGGAGCTTGTCGTTGCCGTCGCGGATGGTGGCCTGGTCGCGCGGGGCGTTCTGCACGCCGGTGTAGAGGACGGTGGGGACGCCCTTGAAAACGACAGCTGAGCCGGAGAAGCAGCCTTCGCTGTCAGGCCCGCCGGGCGTGGGCGCGAGAGCGATGGGCAGGTGACGCCAGTGGATTATGTCGGTGCTGATGGCGTGGCCCCAGTGCATCTGTCCCCAATCGGCGCCTTGAGGATTGAGCTGGTAGAAGAGGTGATAGCTGCCCTTCCAGTAGATGGGGCCGTTGGGGTCGTTCATCCAATTGTGGGGCGCGAGGAAGTGGCAGGCGGGACGCAGCGGGTCACTGGCAATGGCCGCGACGGAGGGAGATTGCGCGTGAGCGCGGCGGAGCGATGCGGCGGCTGTGGTGGATGCGAGCAGGCTGAGGAAGCTGCGGCGAGGCATGCGCATGAAGCGGGTTCCTCCGAGGTGCGGCAAAGTGCGA
Organism: Acidobacteriaceae bacterium; assembly: GCA_037439805.1. GTDB lineage: Bacteria > Acidobacteriota > Terriglobia > Terriglobales > Acidobacteriaceae > Telmatobacter. The sequence goes on along the minus strand of JBBIVH010000168.1, from coordinate 5,128 downwards.
CTCCCCATGCTGCCACGCGGAGTGGTGCTTCGCCAAGGTTTGCTTGCGATGTGGGCGACGCTGAAGAACGCGATGAGCTTGTTATTTATCGGATGCCGACGAGCTTGTGGGTCTGCAGGCTCAGTCGCCACTGTGGATGGCTCATGCAGTAGTGGATGGCTTCTTCGGTGTTGGTCTTGAGGTCGGGGCCGTCCATGGGCTGCAGGAAGAAGTGGCGAAAGGCGAGGCGCTCGAAGGCTTCGGGGCGGGCGTCGCTTTGCGGAAAGACAAGCTTGAGTTCGTCGCCGCTGGTCTGGATGATAGCGGCGCCACCTTTGGGGCTGACGCAGATCCAGTCGAGGCCAGTGGGGGCGGCGAGGGTGCCATTGGTCTCGACGGCGATTTCAAAGTCCTTGGCGTGCAGGGCGTCGATGAGATCGGCGGCCACCTGCAGGAGGGGTTCGCCGCCGGTGAGAACGACGTATCGTTTGCCGGTGGGCGAGGCAGCGTGCCAGGAGTGCGCGATGCGATCGGCGAGAGAGGATGCGGTGTCGAATTTGCCGCCGTCGGGATCGGATGTGCCGACGAAATCCGTGTCGCAGAATTTGCAGATGGCGCTGCTGCGATCTTCTTCGCGCCCGGACCAGAGATTGCAGCCGGCGAAGCGGCAAAAGACGGCAGCGCGGCCGGCCTGTGCGCCTTCACCCTGCAAGGTGTAGAAGATCTCTTTGACGGCGTAGCTCATGGCTGCGCCTCGCGCGGCGCGTCGGGGTAGGACAGCGGGTCGGTGAGGCCGTTTTCGCGAAAGCCCTTTTGCCGGAGCAGGCAGGAGTCGCATGCGCCGCAGGGCTGGCCGGTGGGTGAGGGATCGTAGCAACTGCTGGTGAGGCTGTAGTCGACGCCGAGCGAGAGTCCTTTGCGGATAATTTCGGCTTTGGTGAGCGAGATGAGCGGCGTGTGGACCTTGAGCCGCTGGCGGCCATCGACGCCGGCTTTGGTAGCGAGGTTGGCGAGTTGCTCGAAGGCGCGGATAAACTCGGGCCTGCAATCGGGGTAGCCGCTGTAGTCGAGCGCGTTGACACCGATGAAGATGTCGCTGGAGCCGAGCACCTCAGCCCAGGCCAGCGCAAACGAGAGGAAGATGGTGTTGCGCGCGGGCACATAGGTGATGGGAATGTGCCCGGACATCTCGTCGAGCGAGCGGCCCTTGGGCACGTCGATGTCCGCGGTGAGCGCGGAGCCGCCGAAGACGCGGAGATCAATCTGCGCGATGCGGTGCTCGCGTGCGTGGAGGCTGGCGGCGACTTTGCGGGCGCATTCGAGTTCCCAGGAGTGACGCTGTCCGTAGGCGAAGGAAAGCGCGCAGGTTTCGTATCCCGTCGCCGCGGCCATGGCCAGCACGGTGGCGGAGTCGAGGCCTCCGCTGAGCAGTACCACGGCTGTCTGGATGGGGCTTTGCGTCATGCTTCCCTTTCACGTGGATGATTCGACGCGCAGGCTGAGCGGGTCAAGGCAACGGAGCGCCTGTTCTTAGAGTACCGAATCTGCGCATGGGCCGAACTGAGGGACACTGGAGAAATGGTGATGCGGGCAGTGGTGCTTACCCACCCATGCTGAGGAGGGCTGCGGCATGGATGGGGCACCTGGTGAGTTCGAGAAGGCCGATGGGTTGCCGCCCTACGCTTTGCACAAGCGGGCGGAGGTGAGGGCGCCGAGGAGCAGGGCGGCGGCGAGGGCGATGAGGCCGGCGAGGTAGGAGTGGGTGGACTGGTGGAGCCATCCCATGAGGGCGGGGCCGGCGAAGCCGCCGAGGTTGCCGAGGGAGTTGATGACGGCGATGTGGGAGGCGATGAGCGGGCCGGCGAGTTCGAGGGTGGAGGCGCTCCAGAAGACGGGCATGGCGGCGATGACCCCGGCGGCCGCAAAAGAGAATCCAGTGATGGCGACGGCGGCGTTGGGCGCGAGGGCGGCGAGCAGGAATCCCGCGGCGGCGGCAACGTAGGCCCCGGCGAGGTGGAGGCGTCGCTCGCCGAGGCGGTCGGAGCGGCGGTTCCACCAGAGCGCGCCGAGGATGGCGACCAGATACGGCAGCGCGGCGGCCCAGCTTAGCTGGCGGAGGGTCATGCCGTGGGAGACGAGCACGGTGGGAATCCAGAAGCCGAGGCCGTAGATGCCAATGGTGAGGCAGAAGTAGACGAAGCTCCAGGCGTAGATGGCGGGCTGGGCGGAGAGCATCTGCAGGACGGTGTGGGATGCGGCGGCGTGGGGCGGTTCGGCTTCGCGCAGGTCGCGGGCGATCTGCTGCTTCTCTTCGGCGGTGAGCCAGCGGACTTCTTCAGGCCGGCTGGGCAGGAGGACCGGCACAAAGAGGCTGATGACGACGGCCGGAGCGCCCTCCAGCAGGAAGAGCCATTGCCAGCCTTTGATGCCGAGCTGGTTGTTCATGAGCAAGATGTGCGCGGAGATAGGCGCGCCGATGAGGTTGGAGAGCGGAATGGCGGCGACGAAGACGGAGATGATGCTGGAGCGCACGGCGGGCGGCAGCCAGAAGGTGAGATAGAGGATGATGCCGGGGAAGAATCCGGCCTCTGCCGCGCCGAGCAGGAAGCGCAGCGCGATGTACTGGACCGGGCCGTGGACGAGCGCGGTGGAGACGGAGACGATGCCCCAGGCGAACATGATGCAGGCAATCCAGCGGCGCGCGCCGATGCGGACGAGGATGAGGTTGCTGGGGAGTTCAAAGAGGAAGTAGCCGAAGAAGAACATGCCGGCGGCGATGCCGAAGAGGCTGGCGCTGATGCCGATGTCGCGGTTCATGGTGAGCGCGGCAAAGCTGATGTTGACGCGATCGAGGAACGCGACGAAGTAGAGCAGCATGAGCAGGGGGATGAGGCGCAGAGCGATGCGGCGATAGAGGGGTGTCATGGGGAGCGCGCGGGTGTCACAGGGAGTATGTCATGCGGGCGCGGGCGGGGTAAATCGCTGCGCCACTATACTGGCGGGGTGCGGTGAGGGTGCGATGGAGAGACAGGAAACGGTGAAGCTGGCGGATGTGCTGGAGCCGGGCGAAGGTGTGCTGGATGGGACGGCGACGCATGCGGCGGGACCGGCGGGCGCGCTGCCGCTGACGGCGGAGATGCTGCGGACGGAGCCGTCTGGCAATTTATTCGGGCTGAGCCAGAATGCGGGGATGGGCTGGGAGCCGGGGCGGCTGCTGGACCCTGAGTTCTTGATCTTGAGTACGCATGGCGGGCTGCGCGCGGAGGATGGGACGCCGATTGCGCTGGGCTTTCACACGGGGCACTGGGAGGTGGGCCTGCTGGTGGCCGAGGCGGCGCGGGAGTTGAAGGCGCTGCGGGCGGTGCCGTTTGCAGGGGCGGTGACGGACCCGTGCGACGGGCGGACGCAAGGGACGGCGGGGATGATGGACTCGCTTCCTTACAGAAATGATGCGGCAACGGTGCTGCGGCGGCTGATGCGGTCGCTGCCGACGGGCCGCGGCGTGCTGGGCGTGGCCACGTGCGACAAGGGATTGCCGGCGATGATGATGGCGCTGGCGAGCGCGGGGCGGCTGCCGGCGGTGCTGGTGCCGGGCGGGGTGACTCTGCTGCCGGAGCAGGGCGAGGACGCGGGCAAGGTGCAGACGATTGGCGCACGGTTTGCGCAGGGGCAAATTTCGCTGGACTATGCGGCGGAGGTGGGATGCCGGGCGTGCGCGTCGCCGGGCGGCGGCTGTCAGTTTCTGGGGACGGCGGCGACCTCGCAGGTGGTGGGCGAGGCGCTGGGGATGGCGCTGCCCCATGCGGCGCTGGCGCCTTCAGGGCAGCCGGTGTGGCTCGACATGGCGCGGCGCAGCGCGCGGGCGCTCAAGCGGATGCAGGAACTGGGCATGGGCATGCGCGACGTGCTGACCGAGGCGAGCGTGCGCAACGCGATGGTGGTCCATGCGGCCTTTGGCGGGTCTACAAATCTTCTGCTGCATGTGCCGGCGGTGGCGTTCCACGCGGGGCTCAAGCGGCCGACGGTGGAGGAGTGGACGGCAGTGAATCGCGAGACGCCGCGGCTGGTGGATGCGCTGCCGAACGGGCCGCGGGGCTTTGCGACGGTGCAGGTGTTTCTCGCCGGGGGCGTGCCGGAGGTGATGCTGGAGCTGCGTGCGGCGGGGCTGCTGGATACGAGCGTGAAGACGGTGAGCGGCGAAACGCTGGGTGCGTGCCTGGACTGGTGGGAGCAGAGCGAGCGGCGGCGGGCGCTGAAGCAGCGGCTGAAGGAGCTGGACGGTGTGGACGCGAGCGAAGTGATTCTGACGCGCGACGCGGCGCGGCGGAACGGGCTGACGGCGACGGTGTGTTTCCCCAAGGGGAATCTGGCGCCGGAGGGTGCGGTGATCAAGAGCACGGCGATTGATCCGTCGCTGATTGGCGAGGATGGCGTGTATCGGCATCGCGGACCGGCAAGGGTGTTCACGACGGAGGCGGCGGCGATTGCGGCGATCAAGAGCGGTGCGATTGGGCAGGGCGACGTGCTGGTGCTGGTGTGCGGCGGGCCGCGCGGCGCGGGGATGCAGGAGACGTATCAGGTGACGTCGGCCTTGAAGGCGCTGCCGCACTGCAAGCATGTGGCGGTGCTGACGGATGCGCGGTTCAGCGGCGTGTCGACCGGGGCGTGCGTGGGGCATATCTCTCCGGAGGCGCTGGCAGGCGGACCGCTGGGCAAGGTGGTCGATGGCGACGTGATTGAGCTGGTGATTGATCGCGCGAAGCTGACGGGGAGCGTGGACCTGGTCGGCGACGCGGTGGGGAGCTTTGACGCGGCGGAGGGTGCGCGGCGGCTGGCGGGGCGTGGGCCGCGAGCGGATCTGGCTCCGCATCCGGATCTGCCCCCGGATACGCGGCTCTGGGCGCTGCTGGTGGAGGCGAGCGGCGGCGTGTGGGGTGGCTGCGTCTACGACGTGGACGGGATTGCGGCGCGGCTGGAAGGGCATTGAGCAAGAACCACGCGCGGACTGAAAAGTGGGAGGATGCGATGCGGGTTGCAGGCTGGATGATGGCGGGGCTCTTGCTGGGATGCGGGCCGATGCGGTGTGCGGGAGCGCAGATGGGCGTGACTGCGCCGCAACTGGTGGTGATTGACACCGACATTGGCGATG
>JBBIVH010000167.1:0-6572 GCA_037439805.1 Acidobacteriaceae bacterium | reverse complement strand
ACTGCACTGGGCAACACGACCGGCCCCAGCGGCATTCCCGGCGCGGACTTCAGCGAATACCTGAAGCAACTGGGCACGGGTTCGGGCCAGATCTACGACAACTCGGGCAGCACGCCGGTGGCGTTCGCGGGCAACGTGATTCCCACTGGCAAGCTTTCGAGCCAGGCACTGGGTCTGTTGAAGTACCTCGAGCCTTACACGAAGGGCATTGGCCTGAACTCGACCGGCTCGGTGGGCGGCCTCGATTCGAACTATCACGCATCCGGCACGGGTCTGTTTAACAGCAACCAGTGGACGGAGCGCGTGGATTATTCGCTGAGCCAGACGATGCACGCCTTCGAGCGCTTCTCGCGCTTCACGGATGTGCTCTCGGGCGGCGTGATGTTCGGCGCAGCCGGCGGCCCCGGCTTCGGTATCGGAAACTACGGCGGCAACTCGAACGGCGCGAACGACAGTCTTGCGTCGGGCATGGACATCGCCATCAACCCGCAACTGCTGACGGACTTCCGTCTTGCGTACTACCGGTATAACGTCATCGACTCGAAGCACGACCAGAGCGCGACGTTTGCCAAGACGCTGGGGATTCCGGGCATCAATATGGGCACGTACTTCACGGGTGGCGCGCCGGGCTTCTTTATCGGCACGGTTCCCGGCGGCGGCCAGCAGCCTCTGTACGGCGACGGTTTGAACGTGAACCGCTGCAACTGCCCGCTGACCGAGCGCGAAGATCAGTTCCAGTTGGTGAACAACTGGACGAAGATCATCGGCAACCACAGCTTCAAGGTGGGCGCCGACCTGCGCTATGCCCGCAACCTGCGCGTTCCTTCAGACAACGACCGCGACGGCCTGCTGAACTTCAGCAACGGCCCGACCTCGAACCAGTCACTTTCCACCGGCCAGGGCGGACTTGGCTTTGCCACCTACCTGCTGGGCGATGTGACGAGCTACAACCGTTACGTTTCGACGAACACGAACGCCAAGGAATTCCAGAAGCGCACGTTCTTCTACGGACAGGACACCTGGCGCGCGACTCATAACCTGACCCTGAACCTGGGCCTGCGCTATGAGATCTACTTCCCAGAAGCGGTGAACGCGGCGGGCAACGGCGCGCTCATGAACCTCAACGACGGCTATCTGCACGTTGCCGGCATTGGCAGCGTTCCAACCAACATGGGCTGGAACTGGCAAGCGTCCAAGATGTTTGCGCCGCGCATTGGCGCCGCGTACCAGCTTGGCGAAAAGACGGTCATCCGCGCCGGCTACGGACGGAGCTTCGACATCGGCGTGTTCGGTTCGATCTTTGGCCACGTCGTGACGCAGAATCTGCCGGTCCTTGCCAACCAGCAGCTCAACCAGTTGAACACGACGGCCTCGGCGTTTACGTTGACGCAGGGCCCGACTGCCTATGTTCCGCTGGCTGTGCCTTCCAACGGCCTGCTGCCGAACCCCGGCTCGCAGGTTTCGACGAAGGCTCGTCCGAACCCGCTCAACTTCCCGACGATCGACGCGTGGAACCTGAGCGTGCAGCGCGCGCTGACCCCGACCCTGACGCTGACCGTGGCCTATGTCGGCAACAAGGGCACGCATACGCTGGGTGACGGCGACAGCAACAATACCAACCCGAACGAAGCGGCGATCACCCTGCCGGGCAGCTACGGCATCGGCGGTCAGACGCTGCACTACGACCCGACGGTGGCGGCGAACACGATTGCAGCCAACGGCGGCGTGAGCACGCAGAACTTCCTGCAGCGCTACTACGCGTATTCGCTGCCTGCCTGCAAAGACCCCAACTACTCAACCCCGAGCGAGCCGTTTGTGACATCTGGCATGTGCGGCTGGACCAACAGCATCGGCTACTACGGCAACAACCAGAACACTGAGTTCGACGCGATGCAGGTGACCCTGGCTCAGCAGATGACCCACGGACTCACCTACACGGCGAACTACCAGTGGGCGGGCAGCTTTGACGAGCAGTCGGGCTACTACACCTGGGACCACAACGTCACCCACGGCCGCGACACGAACGTGCGCGACCAGCAGCTGACGCTGTATGGCAGCTACGATCTGCCGTTTGGCAAGGGCCAGCAGTTTGCGCCCGGAGCGAACCGGTTGACGGACCTGATCATCGGCGGCTTCCAACTGAGCACGGTGATGAACTGGTCGGGCGGTCTGCCCTTCACGCTCGGATACAACGAGCAGGGCACGAACGTACCGGGCAGCGCACCGAACTGGCCGTCCTATGCAGCCTCCGGCGCGCACATGAAGACGAACCTGACCGGCTTTGTGGCCGGCTCGGGCGGAACGGGTACGCGCAACTTCTATCAGGCGCAGACCACGAACCTGCTGACGGATCCGGGCACGGGAGTCTTCAAGAACCCCGGTCTGGACACGATCGGCAATGTGGGACGCAACACGTACTTTGGACCGCACTTCTTCAATACGGACCTTGCGATTACAAAGGCCTTCACGATTCGTGAGAGCCTCGTCGCCAAGTTCCGCATGGATGCGTTCAACGCCTTCAACCACATCAACCCCGGCAACCCCGGTGGCAACATCGAGTCGACAGGAACGATTACCGGCGAAGCGCCGGGCGGCGTACCGCGTCAGCTTGAATTCTCCGCGCGCTTCCAGTTCTAGAGCGGTTCCACAGTACGTGTAGCCGTTTCTGGAGTCCATTGAAGGTGGCTCTTTCTTAAGGAAAGAGCCACTTCACATCGAGACGCTGGAATGCAGCAACTGTGGAACCGCTGTATTCCGCGCGAGGAGCCGCAACACAACTGCGAGGGGAGCTTCGGCTCCCCTCAACTTTTTTGCGCAAAGAGATGGCAGCGCGGGAGGAACGAGCGTGACGTTCCGTGCGGGGACGTGTGCGCGAAGAGAGGATCGACCGCAGTACACTGGCAGGAGCAGGGCAATCATGGTTCGAAGAGCAGTGGGGATTTTTCTGGTCGCATCTGCGACGTGGATGGCTGGCGCGCAGAGTGCGCCCCAGGCCACGCCAGATGCGCCGACGCAGGCCGTCACGGTGGAAAGCGCGCGCGATCTGGCCGGGCACGGGCGGCTGGATCAGGCGATGGCGCAACTGGATCAACTGGCGGCGCAGACGCCGGAACCGGCAGGCGTGGAGCGGCTGCGGGGCATCATCTTCTATCAACGCGAGCAATTCACGGAAGCAGTTGACGCCTTCACCAAAGCGGTGGCGCAGGACCCCGGCGATCGCGAGTCGATGGAGATGCATGGAGTGAGCCTGTTCCGTCTGGGGCGGATTCCGCAGGCCATTCCGTTCCTTGAGCAGGCGAAGGCGACAGTGCAGAGCGCGAATATCGATCCGGATTACGTGCTGGCGCTGTGCTATGCGGATGTGCAGCGGTATGACGATTCGCGCCATGCGTTTGCGCGGCAGTTTGGATTTGCGCCGGACTCAGCGGAGGCGCACCTGCTGGCGGGACGGATGTTCCTGCGGCGGGAGCTGCGGGACCCGGCGGGCGCGGAGGCGCAGAAGGCGCTGGACCTGGAGCCGGGGATTCCGTTAGCACATGAGTTGCTGGGCGAGGTGGCGCTGTCGCAGGGCGATATGGCGACGGCGGTGAAGGAGTTCGAGGCCGAACGGAAGGTGGACCCTCTCAATCCGGATCTCTACAGCAGGCTGGGCGATGCGTATCTGCGCGCGGGGCAGTATGAAAACGCGCAACAGACGCTGAACCGCGCGGTGCTGCTGATGCCGTATGCGACGGAGCCGTTTATTCTGCTGGGCGAGACGTTTCTGAAGCTGCAGCAGCCGATTCAGGCGCTGCACTATCTGGATCATGCCGAGCGGATGGACCCGTCGAACTACATTACGCATAATCTGCTGGGACAGGCGTACAAGGCAGTGGGGCAGAAGGAAGCGGCGAACCGGGAGTTCAAGCTGGTGGTGGAGCTGCAGCACCAGAACGATCCGAAGCCGGCGGGGAAGTAAGCGATGCGAGGGATGCGCGGGGCGCTGATTCTGGCGGCGCTGATGGCGGCGTGCGGAGCGGCGAGGGCGCAGAGTCCAAAGCAGGCGCAGCAACTGAAGCAGGCGACGGCGGCGTTTCGCGAGGGTGTGGCGGCGCGGACGCGCGGCGACCTGAAGCAAGCGCAGAAGAAATTTGCCGAAGTGGTGCGACTGGCGCCGCAGATTGCCGAGGGGCACGAGGCGCTGGGCGCGGTGCTGCTGGAGCAAGGGCAGGCGCAGCAGGCAATCGCCGAGCTGACCGCAGCGGAAAAGCTGAAACCGAATGACGTTGGCACCGAGTCGCAGCTGGCGCAGGCTTACGCGCAGGCGGGCGCAACGGCGGCGGCGCTGCCGCACTATGCGGCGGCGCTGAAGCTGGCCGCGGCGCCGGGACAGGCGGCGCTCGACGCAACCTTCTACGAGGGCTATGGCCGCGCGCTGGCAGCGGCGGGCAGGCCGGACGAGGCGATCAGCCAGTTCATGGCAGAGGAGGCGCTGACGGGCCGCAGCGCGGCTCTGGATGATGCGATTGGGTCGCTCTACGCGCAGGGCAAGCAGTGGGAAAACGCGCGCGGGCGCTTTGAACATGCGCTGACGCTGGACGCGAATTACGTGTCGGCGAGGATTCATCTGGGCGTGCTGGAGCGCGAGCAGCATGAGCTGCCGGAGGCGCTGGCGACGCTGAAACCGGCGGCGGAGGCGACTCCGCCGAATGCGACGGCGCTGATGGAGTATGGACGGACGCTGGCTGCCGCGGGCGAAGACGATGCGGCGATCGAGACGTATCAAGAGGCGCTGAAGGCGGCTCCGGCGGATGCAACGGCGGCGCTGGAGCTGGGCATGGCGCTGCAGCGCGAAGGCCGGCAGGCCGATGCGATTCCGTGGTTTGAGCAGGCGCTGAAGGGCGATCCGAAGAACGTGACGGCGCTGACAAACCTGGGTCTGGCGCAGACGATGACGGGCAAGGCAAAGGATGCGCTGGAGACGCTTGCGCAGGCGCAGGCGCTGGCTCCGCAGGATGCAACGATCTGGAAGGACCTGGGAGTGACGCATGTGCAGCTCTCGGCGTTTGACGAGGCGATTGGAGATTTTCAGCACGCGGCGGCGCTGGAGCCGAACGATCCGGAGACGCACTACGACCTGGGACTGGCATACAAGTTCAAGGACCGCTACGATGAAGCGATTGCGGAGCTGACGAAGGCCGGCGAGATGGATCCGGCGCTGCAGGATCCGCCGTATACGCTGGGGATTCTGCTGATGCAGATGGGCAGGCTGGATGGGGCGGTGACGGAGCTGCGCAAGGCGGTGGCGTTGCGGCCGGAGAACGGGGATGCGTGGGCGATTCTGGGGAGCACGCTGAAGCAGGCCTCACGTCTGCCTGAGGCGGCGGAGGCGCTGGAGAAGGCGATTCCGCTGCTGCCGGGACAGCCGGGGCCGCGGGTGACGCTGGCGGGCGTGTACGCCGAAGAGGCCGCGAATCTGAAGACGGACGCGGATGCAGCCGAGAGCGCGGGCGATGCGGCGAAGGCGCAGCAATTGCGCACGCAGATGCAGGAACTGCGCGGCAAGGCCACGGCGCTGCGGCGCGAGAGTGCGGAGCTGGCGCGGGGCGCGGTGAGCCGGCAGCGCGCGAACTTTGAGATGAACGCAGGCAACCAGGAGATGCTGCGCGGACAGATTGCCGCGGCGGTGAGCCGCTATCAGCAGGCGATTGTGGCAGACCCGACGTTCCCCGCTCCGCATGAGCAACTCGCGATTGCCTATGAGCGGCAGGGCCGCGCGGACGATGCGGCGACTGAAAGAGCGAAGGCGGCGGATCTGGAGAAGACGAAGTAGACTGCACAGGACGCAGGGAGGTGGAAGCGATGAGCGGAGGAACGATGCGACGGATGGCGCGAGGAGTGTGCGGGCTGGCGCTGATGGCGGCGATGAGTATAGGAGTAGCGCAGGCGCAGCAGCGCTGGACGGAGGCCGAGGCCAATGCGTGGTATGCGCGGCAGCCGTGGCCGGTGGGCGCGGACTTTCTGCCTTCGACGGCGATCAACGAGCTGGAGATGTGGCAGGCGGAGACGTTTGACCCGCCGACGATTGACCGCGAGCTGGGCTGGGCCGAGGGCGTGGGCATGAACACGATGCGCGTGTTTCTGCACAACCTGGTGTGGGAGCAGGACCCGAAGGGCTTCACCGAGCGGATGAACACGTTCCTCGCGATTGCGGCGCGGCATCATATTCGTCCGGTCTTTGTGCTGTTCGATTCGTGTTGGGACCCGTATCCGAAGCTGGGGCCGCAGCACCCACCGATTCCGGGCGTGCACAACTCGGGCTGGGTGCAGGCGCCGGGCGCGGAGATACTGAGCGATGCGGCGCAGTATCCGCGACTGGAGAGGTATGTGAAGGGCGTGGTGGGTGCGTTTGCAAAGGACGATCGCGTGTTGGCGTGGGATGTGTGGAACGAGCCGGACAACACGAATGACGGCTCCTACAACGCGCACGAGCCGAAGAACAAAGCGGCACTGGTGCTGGCGCTCTTGCCGCAGGTATTTGCATGGGCGCGCGCAGAAAATCCGACGCAGGCGCTGACGAGCGGTGTGTGGCA
>JBBIVH010000166.1:0-6581 GCA_037439805.1 Acidobacteriaceae bacterium | reverse complement strand
ACATGGCTGAGATTGCCGTAGAGGCTCAGGGAGCGCCCGCGCAACTGCCGCACGTGCATGTTGCGGTGCTGGGCGCGGGCAAGATGGGCGGGATTCTGCTGCAGGCGTTTCTGAAGCAGAATCTGTTTGCGCCGGAGCAGATTCACGCGACGGTGGCGCACGCGGAGAAGGCCGTGGCGCGGAGCGCGCAGTGGGGCGTGGACGTGGGCACGGACAATCTGGAGGCAGCGAAACGGGCGGACCTGATTCTGCTGGGGGTGAAGCCGTTTCAGGTGCCGGACCTGATTGAGGAGATCAAACCGGCGCTGACGCCGAAGAAGACGCTGGTGTCGTTTGCGGCGAGCGTGAAGACGCGGGCGATGGAAGAGGCGGCGGGGATGGAGATTGCGGTGATCCGCGCGATGCCGAATACGCCGTCGGCGCTGGGCGCGGGCGCGACGGGGCTGTGCCGCGGTCGGTTTGTGAAGCCGGAGCAGATGGAGATGGCGCAGCGGATCTTTGAGACGGTGGGCCGCACGGTGACGGTGGACGAGAAGCATATGGACGCCGTGACGGGGCTTTCAGCGTCGGGACCGGCGTATGTGTACATCATTATTGAGGCGCTGGCGGAGGCGGGCGTGAAGGTGGGATTGCCGCGCGATACGGCGACGCAACTGGCGGCGCAGACGGTGTTTGGCGCGGGCAAGATGGTGCTGGAGACGGGGTATCACCCGGCGCTGCTGAAGGACGAAGTGACGACGCCGGCGGGATGCACGATTGACGGCATTCTGGAGCTGGAAGAGGGCGGGCTGCGCGTGACGCTGATTAAGGCGGTGATGCGCGCGACGCAGCGGGCGAAGGAGCTGGCGGCGGGATAGGCAGGCTGCGCTTGACGATCGAACGCCCAACCTGGCTGCCCACCTACCTGCCCGAACTGGACGGGCTGCGCGGCCTCGCGATTCTTGCGGTGGTTCTGTATCACTGCAGTCCGCGCCTGGTGGGGACGTGGCTGCATGCTGTCGCCATCTGGGGATGGTCGGGCGTTACGCTTTTCTTCTTCCTTAGCGGGTTTCTTATCACCTGCAATCTACTGGGCGCGCGCGACCGGCCTCACTACTTTCACAACTTTCATGCGCGCCGGATTCTTCGCATCTGGCCGGTGTATCTGCTGCTGCTCGCGTTTGTGTATGCCGAGGCTCCGTGGTACATCGGGCCGAGCGTGTGGCAGGCGGTGCGCACGGCGCCGTGGTGGGCCTATTTCCTCTTCCTGCAGAACCTGTTTCCGCTCGCGCTGCCTCCGGCATTGGGTCCCACGTGGGCGCTTGCGATTGAGGAGCAGTACTACTTTCTGTGGGCGCCGGCGGTGCGGTGGCTGCGCAACCCCGCATTGCTCTCGCTGCCAGCGGCTGGCGCGCTGATCGCGGCGCCGCTGTTTCGCCGCTCGCACTTCGGCTGGCTCACGCCGACGCACACTCTGACGCATCTGGACGGCATTGCACTGGGCAGCCTGCTGGCGATCGGGTTGTACACGCTGCGGCTCAGTCGACGCGCATGGCTCGCGGTGGGGCTTGTCTCGTTTGTCGCCGGTGGTGTCGCTGTGTTCACCATTGCGGGCGGTACTGCGTTTCTGGATACGGCTCTCGCCTTTGGCTACGGCGGCGCGGTGCTCGCGCTGGCCACTTCGGTCGGCGCGCGGAATCCTATCCGTGCGCTGCTGCGGAGCGGGCCGCTGGCGTATTACGGCAAGATCAGCTATGGACTGTATATGGTCCACATCGCGGTGTTCGTCTACTTCGGGTGGTTTGATCTGAAGATGGATCGGTATGGGGTGGCGGGGAATCTGGCGGTGGTGGCGTTCCGGCTGGCGGCTTCGACGGTGGTTGCGACGGTGCTGTGGTATGGGTTTGAGTCGCGGATTCTGAAGCTGAAGAGGTATTTCTGACGAGAAGCGGCTGGGATGCGGAGAGGCGGCCTCAGCCTGGCGAAGCTGAGTTCGTGGTATGATGAAGCTACGCTCAGTTGTTTGGTTGTGAGCCGTTCTCGCCTTCATCCCGCAAGATCGATTCCCACGTAAATTCCCCAGGCCCCTCAGCGTAATGGTCCATTGATGTCGAGGTGTAGACCGGACCAGGCTGCTGCGCAATGGATGCGCCGCGCAGCCGAAGACGCAGCGTGTGGGTGGAATCTTGAATCGGCGTGATGTGAGCGCTTCCCTGGTTTTCCTGCATAGAAGAAGATGATGGTTCTTCGCGGAGCCACGGCAGGAGCCGTGTGACTGGCGAAGGGCAAAGCGACTGCAGCCGCCGTGGTGACACTCCATGGGTGACTCTGATGGTGGAGACGCCGGCGCGCAGCAGAACAGGAACAGAGTGAAACAATTTACAGAGCTTCAACTTTCTGCGTCGTTGCAACAGCAACTGGCGCGTGCAAACTTTATCAACCCCACGCCCGTGCAGGCCGCGGCTATTCCTCCGGCACTGGAGGGGCAGGACATCCTGGCGACGGCGCAGACGGGAACGGGCAAGACGCTGAGCTTTCTGATTCCGCTGATCGAGCGGATGCCGAAGGACCAGAAGGGCGCGACGGCGCTGGTGCTGCTGCCGACGCGCGAGCTGGCGATGCAGGTGCTGGAGCAATGGCGGAACCTGACGCGGAGCGAGGGCACGGCGGCGCTGGTGTGCGGCGGGCTGGCGGAGGCGCCGCAGCTTGAGGCGATCCGGCGCGGGGCGCGGCTGATTGTGGCGACGCCGGGACGGCTGGAGGATTATCTGCAGCGCAAGCTGGTGAAGCTGAGCGGCGTGCAGATGCTGGTGCTGGACGAAGTGGACCGGATGCTTGACATGGGCTTCAAGCCGGCGATCAAAAGGATTGCGGCGGCGCTGCCGGCAGAACGGCAGACGATGTGCTACTCGGCGACGCTGAGCGCGGAGATTCAAGATGTGGCGCGCGCATACCTGAAGAACCCGGTGCGCGTGGAGATTGGATCGGTGCTGAAGCCTTCGCCGAATGTGGAGCTGCGCGCCTTTGAGGTCCCGGTGGACAAGAAGCAGGAACTGCTGGAGCACCTGCTGCATGCACATGAGGGAAGTTTTCTGGTGTTTGTGCGGACGAAGCATGGAGCGGATCGCGTGGCGCGGCGGCTGTCGCGGTCAGGGCATACGGCGACGCAGATTCACGGGGACCGGACGCAGTCGCAGCGGAGCGCGGCGCTGCGCAGCTTTGCGCAGGGGCGGCATCGTGTGCTGGTGGCAACGGACGTGGCGGCGCGAGGCATCGATGTGGCCGATGTGGCGCACGTGGTGAACTACGACATGCCGAAGGAAGCTGAGGACTTTGTGCACCGCGTGGGCCGGACGGGGCGCGCCTCGAGCAGCGGCGTGGCGTCGACGTTTGTCGCGCCGGACGAGACGGGCGCGCTGCGCAAGATGGAGCGCACGCTGTCGATCACGGCGAAGAAGTTTCGCGTGCGTCCGAATGAGGCAGCGGCTGCAGGGATGGCGCGATAAAGAACTGACGCCGCGGGGGGGTCAGTGAACCACGCGGCGTCGGCGCAAGCTCAGGGGCGAATGGAGTCGGCCGCGGCGAGGTGCGATTTGATGTCGCGCATGGGCGGCTGGCCGAAGAAGCGGCTGTACTCGCGGCTGAACTGGCTGGCGCTTTCATAGCCAACTTCGAAGGCGGCGCTGGCGGCGTCGAGTCCCTGATGGAGCATGCGCTCGCGGGCGACGTGCAGGCGCAGGTGCTTCTGATACTGCAGCGGGCTCATGGCGGTGAGGGTGCGGAAGTGATGGTGGAGGGTGGAGACGCCCATGCGCGCAACCTCTGCGAGCTCGTCGACGCGGAGAGGCTTGGCGTAGTTGTCGCGGAGCCAGGCGACGGCGCGGGCGGTGCGGTGGCTCTGCTCGCCGAGGGTGGCGATGGCGCGGAGGTGCTTGCCCTGCGGGCTGCGGAGCAGGCGGTAGATGATTTCGCGCTGCAGGAGCGGGCTGAGAAACGGGATGTCCGCGGGCGAGTCGAGCAGGTCAATGAGGCGGGAGCAGGCATCGAGGAGCTGCGGGAAGGTGGTTCCTATGGCCATGCCACGCGCGTCGGCGGGTTCGTTGATGCCGGAGAACTCTTCTTCACTGAGAATGCGGCGGACCTCTGGCATGTCGAGGCTGAGGACGAGACCGAGCATGGGCTTCTGCGGCGAGGCGGCCACAATCTGGCTGACGACGGGGAGCTCGACCGAGGTGAGCACGAAGGTGGATTCGTCGCAGAGATAGCTGGACTTGCCGAGGTTGATGCGCTTCTGGCCCTGCACGAAGACGACGAGGCTGGGCTCATAGGTGGCCGAGTTGCACGGGCTGGGCTGGGTACGGCGATAGAGGCGCAGGCCGGGAACCGCGGAGGCCGTGTCTCCGTCGGCGCGGACGTGCGAGGCGATTTTGCGGGCGAGCGCGGCGCGCAGAGCGAGGGTTTCAGGCGATGCGGCGGGCTTGTGTTTGCGCGGCGGAGTCATAGGGCGGCGGCTCATCTTTCTATCTTCTGAGCGTACAGCGAAACCGGCGCGCGTGTGCACAGAAATCTGCGAAGCAACAGAATCAGGCAAGAAATCGGCAGGAATGGGATACCGCTGCGCGGCGTTTCTCTCGTAGCCTTTGGATGGACGGAAAGGGCAGGCGTGGATCGTCTGCCGATGCAGGAGCCGGTCCGAGACACTTCCACATTTTTCAATTCACCTGAGAGGCGAAGGAATCCCATGTATCAAGCGAGAGCTTACTCCGCGGCGAGCGCGACATCGCCGCTTGCTTCGACGACGATCCAGCGGCGCGAGCCGAAGGAAACGGATGTGCAGATCGAGATTCTGTTCTGCGGAGTGTGCCACTCGGACCTGCATCAGGTGCGAAACGAGTGGAGCGGCGTGATGCCGACGGTGTATCCGTGCGTGCCGGGGCATGAGATTGTGGGCCGCGTGACGAAGGTGGGCTCGGCGGTGAAGAAGTTCAAGGCGGGCGACCTGGCGGCGGTGGGCTGCATGGTGGACAGCGACGGGACGTGTCCGGAGTGCAAGGCGGGGCTGGAGCAGTTCTGCGCGAGTCTTGCGCTGACGTATAACTTTCCTGACAAGCACATCGGAGGCGTGACATACGGCGGCTACTCCGACAGCGTGGTGGTGGATGAGCGGTTTGTGCTGCGCGTGCCGCAGAACCTGAGCCTGGCGGGAGCCGCGCCGCTGCTGTGCGCGGGGATCACGACCTACTCGCCGATGCGGCACTGGGGCGTGACGAAGGGCAAGAAGGTGGGCGTGGTGGGGCTGGGCGGACTGGGGCACATGGGCGTGAAGTTTGCCCACGCTCTGGGCGCGCACACGGTGGTGTTTACCACCTCGGCCAGCAAGAAGGACGACGCGCTGCGCCTGGGCGCGGATGAAGTGGTGCTGTCGCGCGACGCGAATGAGATGGCGAAGCACGCCGGCAGCTTCGACTTTATTCTTGATGCGGTCTCAGCGAATCACGATATCAACGCGTATATCAATCTGCTGCGGCGCGATGGGAATCTGACGATGGTGGGCGCGCCGGAGAAGCCGCTGGCGGTGAGCATTTTTGGGCTGCTGATGGCGCGGCGGAGTCTGTCGGGTTCGCTCATCGGCGGAATTGCAGAGACGCAGGAGATGCTGGATTTCTGCGGAGAGCACAACATCACGTCCGATGTAGAGGTGATTCCAATCCAGAAGATCAACGAAGCGTACGAGCGGCTGGTGAAGTCGGATGTGAAGTACCGCTTCTCGATCGACATGGCGTCGCTGAAGTCGGAGTAGGTCAATGCGAGCCGGATGCGGCGAAGCGGATGACGAGCAGGGAATTCAAGGGAGAGGGAACGATGCAGAAGAGGAAGCTTGGAAAAGGGAATCTTGAGGTGTCTGCACTGGGACTGGGCTGCATGGGGATGAGCTTCAGCTATGGAGCGCCCAAGGACCGGCAGGAGATGATTACGCTGATTCGCGCGGCGGTGGAGCGCGGCGTGACGTTCTTTGACACGGCGGAGGTGTATGGGCCGTATACGAACGAGGACCTGCTGGGCGAGGCGCTGGAGCCGGTGCGGAGCAAGGTGGTGATTGCGACGAAGTTCGGCTTCAATCTGAACCCGGATGGGAGCCCCGGATGGCAGGGGCTGAACAGCAGGCCGGAGCGGATCAAGCAAGTGGCGGAGAACTCGCTGAAGCGTCTGCGGACGGACGTGATCGACCTGTTCTATCAGCATCGCGTGGACCCGGAGGTGCCGATTGAGGACGTGGCCGGAGCGGTGAAGGACCTGATTGCCGCGGGGAAGGTGAAGCACTTTGGCTTGTCAGAGGCGGGAGTGGGTACGATTCGGCGGGCCCATGCCGTGCAGCCGGTAACGGCGCTGCAGAGCGAGTACTCGCTGTGGTGGCGCAAGCCGGAGGCAGAGGTGATTCCGACACTGGAAGAGCTGGGCATCGGCTTTGTGCCGTACAGCCCGCTGGGCAAGGGCTTTCTGACGGGCAAGATGGATGACAAGACGGAGCTGGCGAAGAATGACTTTCGCAGCACGCTGCCGCGCTTTACGGCGGAGGCGCGCAAGGCGAACCAGGCGGTGGT
>JBBIVH010000165.1:2299-6582 GCA_037439805.1 Acidobacteriaceae bacterium | reverse complement strand
GATTACTTCGGCCGCATCGCCATCTGCCGCGTCTTCCAGGGCACGCTCCGCGCCGGCGACGAAGTCAACATCTCCAAACGCGACGGCGCGCTGCAGAAGACGAAAATCACGAAGCTGTTCACCTTCTCGGGACTCAAGCGCATCGATGTAGAGGCGACCGAGATCGGCGACATCGTCGCCGTCGCCGGCGTCGAAGGCATCACCATCGGCGAGACCATTACCGGCATTGAAAACCCCGCGCCGCTACCGCTCATCGTCATCGACGAGCCAACGATCGCCATCCAGTTCAGCGTGAACAATGGCCCCTTCGCCGGACGCGAAGGTCAGTACGTCACCAGCCGCAACCTGCGCGAGCGCCTCGAAAAAGAATTGCTCACCAACGTCTCCATCCGCGTGGAAGAGACCGGCTCGCCGGACAGCTTCAAGGTCCTCGGCCGCGGTGAACTGCAGCTCGCCATTCTCATCGAGATGATGCGCCGCGAAGGCTACGAGGTGATGGTTGGCCGCCCCGAAATCGTCACCAAGGTCGTCGACGGTGTCCGCATGGAGCCCGTCGAGCACCTCACCATCGACGTGCCAGAAGAGCACACCGGCGTCGTGATTGAAAAGCTCGGCCCCCGCAAAGGTGAGATGACCAAGATGCACAACCACGGCTCCGGCCGCGTCCGCATGGAGTTCCGCGTGCCCAGCCGCGGCATCATCGGCCTGCGCAGCGAGATGCTCACGGAGACGCGCGGCACCATCGTCATGAACGCGCTCTTCGACGGCTACATCCCCTACCAGGGTGAGATTCCGCAGCGGCCCACCGGCGCGCTCATCTCCGATCGCCAGGGCCCCACCACAACCTATGCGCTCAACGGCCTGCAGGAGCGCGGCATCCTCTTCGTCGGCCCCGGCATCGATGTCTACGAGGGAATGGTTGTCGGCGAGCACTCGCGCGACAACGACCTCGACGTGAATGTCGTCCGCGAAAAGAAGATGACCAACATGCGCGCCTCCTCTGCCGATGAGGCCATCCGCCTCGTTCCGTACAAGGCGCTGAATCTCGAACAGGCCATCGAGTTCATCGCCGATGATGAACTCGTCGAGGTCACGCCCAAGTCGCTCCGCCTGCGCAAGAAGATTCTCCAGGCCAACCGGCGTCCCAAGCGTTGGGAGAAAGCTCTCGCCTGAGGCTTAGCGCCAAATACAAAGGGCCGGACTGCTCTCAGTCCGGCCCTTGCTGCATCCAGCGCCCTAGTGCACCGCCGCGCCCTCCGGCGCCTTGCCCGGCTTGCTCTTGCTCAGCATGAACGACAGCACAATCAACCCAATCGACATCCACGACAGCTCCATGTAGACATCCTGATAGCCCTGCATAGTTGCCTGCATGTTCAGTTGGTTGTAGATCGACGCCATCGCCATCGTCTTACCGTTAGCCGCGCCAACGTGGCTCGCAAAGAAGCCCGTCATCGCCTGCGTCTGCTGCTGGAAGGCGATCGAAGCCGACTGCATCGCGCTCTGCAGATGCTGCTGGTGCCATGTTGCGCGGCTCGTCACCTGCGCGTTCGTAATCGCAATCAGAATGCTGCCGCCCAGGTTGCGAACGAAGTTAATCAGGCCCGCCACCTGGTTGCTCTCTTCCTTCGGCATGCCGATATACGCCGCATTCGTAATCGAGATAAAGCAGAACGGCAGCGGAAGCATCTGGATGACGCGCAGCCAGGACGCCTCCGCAAAGCTCATCTGCAGATTGGTAACTGCCGCCGCATAACGGAAGGTCAGCACCAGCAGCGTGAATCCTATTAGCGTCAGCGTCCGCGCGGAAAATTTGCCCGTGGCAATGCCCGCCAGCGGCATCACAACCACCAGCGTCAACCCGCCCGCGGTCAGCGCCAGTCCCGCCGTCGTTGCGTTATAGCCCAGCAGCTCCTGCATGAACTGCGGCTGCAGCACCGTATTCGCATTCAGCACGCCGCCCACCAGCATCATCAGGAAGCAACAGATGGCGAAGTTGCGGAACCGGAAGAGCTTGAGATTAATCAGCGGATTCTTATGCCGCCACTCCCACACCGCCAGTGCAATCAGCCCGCCGATGAACATCACCGCAAAGAATCGAATGAAGCCCGAAGCGAACCAGTCGTTCTCTTCGCCCTTGTCCAGCATGATCTGCAGCCCGCCCATCGACAGCGTCAGGAAGGCCAGCCCAAGGTAATCCATGTTGCGCAGCTTCGAGGGGTCGGCTTTGATCCACGGCGGATCCTCGACCATGCGCGCCACCAGAAAGAATGCCAGCATCCCGATGGGAATGTTGATGAAGAAGATCCAGCGCCAGGAAAAGTTGTCCGTAATCCAGCCGCCGAGCGTTGGCCCAATCGACGGCGCCAGCACGGCGACCAGCCCATACAGCGCAAAGGCCTGCCCGCGCTTGTGCGGCTCAAACGAGTCCGCCATGATGGCCTGCGCCATCGGCTGCATGCCGCCGCCGCCCGCTCCCTGGATCACGCGGAAGACGATGAGCAGTGGCAACGACGGCGCAATGCCGCAGAGAAAGCTTGCGACCGTGAAGATCGAGATGCAGAAGACGAAGAAGTTGCGCCTCCCCATCAGGCTCGACGCCCACCCGCCCAGCGGCAGCACAATCGCGTTCGACACCAGGTAGCTGGTCAGCACCCACGTGCCCTGGTCGGTGCTCGCCGCCAGGCTGCCTGCGATATGCGGCAGCGCCACGTTGGCAATCGAGGTGTCCAGCACCTCCATAAACGCCGCCAGCGCCACCGTCATGGCAATCAGCCACGGGTTCACGCGCGGCTTCCAGCTCGCGTGCAGGTCCACCGGATTCGGATTGTCCATGCGCTTGGTGCGAGCTTCGCCGCCGGCTGGGGATAGAGTCTGCGTCGTGGACAAATGTACTCCTTTGCGGGTTGGCTCCGTTGCCGGGAGTTTCGTTGCCTGATTCGCGGGCTGCGCGCTCAACCGGCTCGCGCCGTCTGAAGGGTTGAGGGAAGAAGGCCGAACCTGCCCGTCGTGAAACCACCCGACCGGGAGGCGCATCTATGCCCTGGCCAATCAACTGTTGTCTTTAGTTTAGATTCCGCGCCCGCCCCCAAAGGTGCAGCGATTTGTCCCGCCCTTCAATGCGCAGTGGAAATCCGCGCCGCGCCCGGCGATCGCCAGCCCGCCCAGGCCACGCCGAGCGCCACCAGTTGCATCGCCGCAATGAATGCCGCGCACGCCGGCCAACGGCCAAGCGACCAGAAGTATCCCGGCAGAACGCCGGCTGCGGTCCCGCCCACGTAGTAGCACGTCATGTAAAGCCCCGCCGCCGTGACGCGCGCCTCAGGCGGCGCAGCCTCGCGCAGGTGGCTCTGCGCGGCCGTCTGCGCGATGAACACCCCGCTGCACACCAGCGCCAGCCCCGCAATCACCCACGGCAGCGACGGAACCAGCGTCAGCAGCACGCCCGCAATCGAGCACAGAATCGCTCCGCCAATCCCCACACGCAGCCCCACCCGCGTAATCAGGTACCCCGCCAGAGGAGTTACGACAAATCCAATCAGGTAGACAAAAAACAGCGAGCTCAATGCCGCGGTGGAAAGGCCGAAAGGAGGAGCGGCCAAATGAAAGGTGATCCACGTAAAGACCCCCACCAGGCAGAACAGCACGTTGAACCCCACGGCAAACGTCGCCACAAGCCGGCGATTCCGGAACTGTTCGCGCACCTGCGAAGCGAAGGACTTGCCGCGCCGCGCGGAGAAAGCTCTTGCATGACTTCCGGCAGGCAGCCACAAGGCCACCGCGCCCGCGCCCGCAAGCCCTGCGGCGCCCAGCGCCACAAAGCTCACCCGCCAGCTCCACCAGTCTGAAATCAGCCCCGCCACCAGCCGCCCGGTAAAGCCGCCCAGCGCCGTGCCGCTCACGTAGAAGCTCATCACCAGCGCCACGCGCTCCGGCGGCCACTCCTCGCCAATGTACGTCACCACGACGGCCACCACGCCCGGCACCGTTACGCCCTGCAAAAAGCGCCAGAAGACCAACTGCGCGAGCGAGGTGGAGCTCGCCGCCAGCAGGGTTGGCACGCAGATGCCCAGCAGCGACCCGACAATCACCCGCTTGCGCGGCAACCGCTCCGCCAGCGCGCCAAAGACCGGGGCAGACAGCGCCACCCCCAGCGTCGCCGCCGAAACCGTCAGCCCCACCGCTGTCTTCGACGCGTGAAAGATCCCCTCCATCAGCGGCAGCAGCGGCTGCGTGCAGTAGAGTTCGAGAAACGCACACACCCCGCAGAGAGCCACAGCGGCGGC
>JBBIVH010000165.1:0-2199 GCA_037439805.1 Acidobacteriaceae bacterium | reverse complement strand
GTCGCCGTCGCGTGGCAGGTCTACTCCATCACCCATCGCGCCATCGATCTTGGCTACACCGGCCTCGCGCTCTTTCTGCCCGGACTTCTTTTTCTGCTTCCTTCAGGCCACATCGCGGACCGCTTCGATCGCCGTCAGGTCATCCTGGTCTGCTATGGCCTGCAGGTCTTCTGCACCCTTGCCCTTTTCTCGTTTGCGCACTCTGGTCTGGCTTCTGTCTATCCCATCTATGCCGTGCTGTTCCTCATCGGCACCGGCCGCGCCTTCTCGGCTCCGGCAAGCTCGGCGCTCATCCCTCATCTTGTTCCGGAAAAGCACTTCGTCAACGCCGTCACATGGGGCGGAGCGATCTTCCAGTTCGCCAACATCACAGGCCCTGCACTCGGCGGCATTCTCTTCACTCTGCCCCTCGACCGCTGGTGGCCCGGCAGCCGCATGGAGGGCGGGGCCATCGTGTATGCCTTCACCATCGCCACGCAGTTCTGGTTTCTCGCGCTCGTCGGCAGCCTCCGGGTCCGGCTCGGCCGCATGGAACATCGCGACATCTCGCTCAAGGTGCTTCTCGCGGGCTTCCGCTACGTCTGGGGCATGAATCTGCTCCTCGGCGCATTTTCTCTCGACCTCTTCGTCATGCTGCTCGGGGGCGCTGTCGCGCTCATGCCCATCTTCGCCAGCGAAATCCTGCACACCGGCCCCCGCGGCCTCGGCATGTTGCGCGCCGCCCCGGCCTTCGGCGCCGTCACCATGTCCCTCGTCATGGCGCGCTTTCCCATCGGCCGCCGCGCCGGGCATCGTATGTTTGCCTGCGTCAGCATCTTTGGCGTGGCCACCATTCTCTTCGGCCTCTCGCGCAACCTCTGGCTGAGCCTGTCCGCGCTCGCCATCGCGGGAGCCTCCGACACCATCAGCGTCATCATCCGCGGCTCGCTGCTCCAGCTCGCTACGCCGCCGGAGATGCGCGGCCGCGTCAGCGCCGTCAACTCGCTCTTCATCGGTGCGTCGAATGAACTCGGCGAATTTGAAAGCGGCGTCACCGCGCAGTGGTGGGGAGCTGTGCGCGCCACCATCTTCGGCGGCGTTGGCGCGCTCGTGGTCGCTGCCGTCTGGGCCGGGCTGTTTCCCAGCCTGCGCCGCGTCGATGAGCTGAGTTCCGAGGCGCTGCGCCCGCAGCAGGCGCAGGCTCTCCGCGCCGCTGCCGAGGATTAATTGCACCCTCAGCGCTGCAGCAAATCAATCGGCTTTTTGATGTCTGTCCACCACGGATCCGCGTTCCCTACCGGCCCGCCGGAGCTTCGGCAGCGCCTTCCGCCAGAAACAGTCGCGTCCGCGCGGCCTTCTTCCGCAGCGGCGCAATGGCTTTGTATTGAGGGGACTCTTCAAACTGCTGCGCCATGGTCAGAGTTGGAAACTCAATCACAATGAATCGCCCTGTCGGAGCTTGCCCCTCTAACGGAATCACTCGTCCGGCCCGTACAAGATATTTCCCGCCAAACTGGGTCACCACAGGCGTCACGGCCGCCAGATATTTCTTGTAGGCAACCGGATTCGTCACCGTGATCTCCGCAACCGCATAGCCCTTTGGCGGAGTCGCAGCAACACCACCTGCTCCCGCCAGCAGTGCACAGATGCAGATTGCAACGAGCGAAATTCTCACCTTCATGCGGCTTCACCTCCTCGTTCAGATTGAGAAGCGCACGCGCCAGCGCTACAGCGGTTCCACAGTTGCTGTACCCCGAAGCCGCGCTGCCAAGTGGCTTTTTCCTCAAGAAAAAGCCACCTGCATAGAACGCCGAAAACGGCTACACCTACTGTGGAACCGCTCTAACGCTGCAGCAAATCAATCGGCTTTGTAAAGTCCGTCACCCGCACATGCCGCGCCAGCGTAGGGTGCTGCCGCTCCAGCGCCCGGTACATCTCCCACGCCACGCGCCGGTAGCTGAAGTGGCCTGCCGCCGCTGACCGCAGTTCACTGATGTACTGCGCCTCGGCAAAATCCATCTTGAAGAGACACCGTACCCGCGTCGCCAGAGGCAGTACATAGAGCGCAGACTGCGCCGCCTCTGGCGCGCTTCCCGCCGCAATCCGCGCGCTCGCCGCATGTGCCGCGTCCACCGACTTCTGGAAGTCCTCCAGCGCGCCCGCTTCGGCCAGCAGGTTCACGTCCGCGCCCAGATCGCCCACCACCGGCGTCTCGTACCC
>JBBIVH010000164.1:3777-6587 GCA_037439805.1 Acidobacteriaceae bacterium | reverse complement strand
GTGGACCCGAACCGCTTGTAATCCGTGTACTTCACCACGTCTCGAATGTGAACGTCCTCGCCCATGTAGCCATTCCCGCCAGAAAAGTGCAGAATCCCCTCGCCTTTGGTGTAGACCGGGAACCAGTACTTGCCATCCACCTGCTGCCGCCACGTCATGAAGGGCGGGTGCAGGTCCTCTTTGCCTTTGCGGGTATCGTCCGGCACCATGCGACCGTCCACGACCACGATCTGCAGGTCCGTCGCATCCACCCAGATCCGGCCGGCCAGGTAACGCTTGCCCTTCTCAATCTGCTTGGGGCTCACATCGAAGACGTAGCAATCCACCTCGTCTACCTTCTGCCGCCCGGCGTAATGAATGTTGTAGGAGGCGACCTGATCGGTGGTCAGCACAAAGGGGTAACCGTGCTGAATGTCCTGCATGTCCGAGGGCGACATCATCACCCGCTGCAACGTGCTCGCGGGGGCATCCACCACGTGCTCAGTCCGCCGGCCGGAGGGGTCAAAGATTACGTCGTCCACCTCGTACCACTCCCCATCCACCTTGTTGTCGTCGTCCAGCGTCTGCACCCGCGCAATCCGGCGGTAGGTGTAGTGGTTCAGCGCCTCCTGAAACTCGCTCTCCTTGGCCGCAAATTTCTTGATGATCTCCTCGGGTGGCGTTGTTGGCGGCGTCACGTCCATCCGCCCAAACCCGGAATCGAGCGGCATAGGCGTAAAACTGTCCTGATCCTGCGCTCCTGCCGTCAGCACCACCCCTACAGCCGCCAACGCCACAAACCACCTTGCATTCCGCATCTTCTTGACCTCACCGGGGCCTTCGGCTTCGCGGTGCTGCACCGCCGACCAAAAGCTTAACCCCTCAGTAACCTACAACATTAGACGCATATACAAACCACCGGGCTGGCTGGACAATGAGATGTTGATACCATCGAACCTCAAAAGTTTCTGTCGTTGAGACCGTAAACCGAGGTAGAAATTGAAGCTGCGGCTGCGCCGGACATCGACCGCCGCATCGTGTCAAATGGGCCCGCGGAAGTTCGGTAGCTCGCTCTGCGCCATCCATAGGATCACGGCGAAAGTGCAATGAGACTGGACTGTCGCATACACACGCAAGGAGACGGAGGCTGTGCTTACACCCGATAGCTACCAGTTGCCGGCTACCGTGCTGATAGCCCTGCTGTTGCCTGCGCTTGCGCAACTCTACCGGCGCTCGCGCGACGCCCGGACCCGCTTCTGGCTTCTCGGCTTTGTGTTCGCCTTCGCGCGCCTGCTGCTCTCCTCCCGCTCTGGCCTGTGGGACTTCTCGGACGAGCATCTTCACCCCTGGATTACAGCCATCGGCCTGACCTGCGTCCAGATCAGCTCTGGCTTTTTCCTTGCTTCCCTATCGCCTCTTTCCTTTCGCATCGGCCAGCGCCGCATCCTCTACGTTATCCCCTTCGCACTGCCGCTTGTCGCGTACGCCTTCCTGCTTGAGGTTGTCTATAAAAGCTCGCTACCAGCCGGCCTGCCCTTTCTCATCTTTCCAGCACTCGGAGCACTCTCCCTGCTCGTCGGCGCATTCTGGGCATTTGCCCGCGGCAGCATGCCCACATGGATTGGTCTCGGCCTCTGCATCGTCATGGGCGGCGCCGGCCTCTGGGTCTGCGTCCGCATAGGCGGCGCCTGGCCACTGCTCTTTGTTGAGTGCGCTCTGCACCTCACGACCGCCCTGCTCGTCTTCTACGTCTTTCGCCGCCTCACTCCCGGAACCGTCCTCGCAGGAGCCGGCTTCATCGCCTGGGCTCTCAGCTTTGCCGATATCTTTCCGCTCATCAAAGACTATGTCCTGCTGCACCTTGTCCTCATGCGCGCAGCATCTCTCGGATCAGTCGTCGCCGCCATCGGCATGATCGTGCTGGCCCTCGAAGACCAGCTCAGCCTGCAGCAAAGCTCCCAGATGCGTGAGCAGCGGGCTCGCCATGAGCTCGAAGCGTACATCCGCCTCACCCTCTCCCGCCGCCGGCTCGACGACTTCGACCGGCAGGGCGATCAGATCTGCCAGACCATCGTCGAGAGCAGCCGCTTTCAGCAGGCCGCGCTCGTGCTGCTCCATGCCTCGTCTCAGTTCCGTCTCGCCGGTGCCTGCGGCTTTGAGGAATCCACGCATCAAGCCATCGAGTCGCTGGTTGCCCGTATCCCGGTCGATACCTTCCTGACCGGCGACTCCGCTCCGCTCGCCGTCCCGAACAGCCATTCCTACAACCTCAGCCTCAAACCATGGCTCGCGCCCGGCGACGACCTCGAACGGCTTCGCTTCACGGAAGTCATCGCCGTTCCCCTGCCCGGACGCGACCGCCCCGAAGGCGCGATCCTTCTGGCAGGAATCCGCGACGCCCATCAGACGCTGCGCTCGGAGGATATGCTGCCGGTCGAAGTCTTCGCTTCCCGAATCCAATCCGCCCGCTCACAGACACTCATGCTCGAAAAGCTCGTTGACAGCGAAAAGCTCGCCGGCCTCGGCCAGCTCGCCAGCAACGTCACATGGCAGCTCAACAATCCACTGACCGTCGTCCTCGGCTACGCCTCCCTGCTCGAAGCCACGGAACACATGGAGCCCTCTGCCCGCAAAGCCGCCGACGCCATCCTCACCGAGTCCCGCAACATGCGCACCACCCTCGAGAGCCTTGCACGCATGGCGCAACACCAGCCCGAGGAGTTCTCTGCTGTCTCTATCACCGAACTCCTCAGTGACATCGAGCAACTCCACCGCTCCGAGTTTGTCCATCGCTCCATCGACTTCCGCCTGCGCATCGCGCCGAGCCTGCC
>JBBIVH010000164.1:2337-3677 GCA_037439805.1 Acidobacteriaceae bacterium | reverse complement strand
ATGAAGCGCCTCGGCGACACCGCCGTCTCGCCCGACGGCCAGTGGCTCGCCTACTCCGTCACCACCGTTGACCTCGCCAGGAACACCAAAACACCCGAGCTGTGGCTGCAGAAAATCTCCGGCCCCTCAGTCAAAACAGACCCCCCCTTCAAAGTCGCGGTCGCGCAACCCGGTGACGGCGGCCTCCAGTGGGCTGCTGACGGCCACTCCGTGCTCTTCCTTTCCGGTCGGCAGAACGGCCAGCAGGTCTGGCTCGCGGACTTTGACCCTGCCACCGGCGTCACCAGCAACGCAAAGCCGCTCACCTACATCGCCACTGAAGCCGACAACGCCATCTGGGCTCCAGACGAGCACTCCATCGTCTTCACCTCCGCCGTCTATCCCGACTGTGCGCCCATCAGTCCTGCGGACGGCGGGGCCGGAGACCGCTGCAATGCAGCAAAAGACAAGGCCGCCGCCGACAACCCCGTCAAGGCGCAGATCTGGACCCACCTGCTCTACCGCCACTGGGACCACTACACCGGCGACAAGCGCTCGCATCTGTTTCTCGTCTCCGTCGCAGACGGCACGATGCGCGACCTCACCCCCGGCAACCCGCATGACGTGCCGCCCTTCTCGCTGGAAGGCGGCGGCTGCGGCTGCGCCTTCGCGCCGGACTCGAAGGAACTGGCCTATACTGACAACCCTGATCCCGTCCCTGCCATCAGCACCAGCCCCCGCATCTACACCCTCGACCTGACCAACCCCGCCGCCAAGCCCGTGCAGATCAGCACCTCCGCCGGCGGCAACTTCAATCCCGCCTATTCGCCCGATGGCAAATACATCGCGTGGCGCAGCCAGGCCCGAGCCGGCTATGAGAGCGACAAGTTCCGGCTGTGGCTTTATGACCGCGCGGCGAAGACAGGTAAGGATTTGCTGCCGAAATGGGATCACTGGGTGGATGAGTTTGCGTGGGGACCGTCCTCGTCCAGCGCGATCTACTTCGCGAGTGGCAACCAAGGTGAGGAGCCGATCTTCGCTATCGATGGAATTGGCTTCGGAACAGAAATCGGAAGGAATCCCTTCATCCTCAAGCTGGCGAGCGGAGGCGATTTTAGTGGTTTGCATCCCACCGCTGACGGGAAGAAGTTTATTGTCACCGGAATGACCGCAGCTTCCCCAGGCGAAGCCGTGGCTCTCGACGTAGCCGGAATCGGACACACACTGAGGGACATCGCCTATCCTGCAGGCACCCCTGCCCCAGAAGTATTACATGAGCTTTCCAAGCGGTCGGATATCACCCACCTCAACGACGCCCTTCTCGCCCAGCTCGACCTCGCCCCCATGGAGCCGTTCTGGTT
>JBBIVH010000164.1:0-2237 GCA_037439805.1 Acidobacteriaceae bacterium | reverse complement strand
TACGCCGAGCAGCATTACCCCTTCATCGACAAGACGCGCGAGTGCGCCCTCGGCGCCAGCTATGGCGGCTACATGGCCAACTGGATCCTTGGCCACACCAACCGCTTCAAGTGCATCGTCTCCCACGACGGCATGTTCAACCCCGAGTCCGCCTTCGGCTCCACCGAAGAGCTCTGGTTCAACATCTGGGAGTTCCGCGGCCACCCGTGGGATTACTACGGCAAGCCGGACTACGAAAACCCCTTCCGCAAGTGGTCGCCCGCGCCCTCGGCGAAAAACTTCAAGACGCCCACCCTCGTCATCCACTCGCAGCACGACTATCGCCTCGACGTGAGTGAGGGCCTGCAGATCTTCACCACCCTGCAGCTGCTCGGCGTCCCCTCGAAGATGCTCTACTTCCCCGACGAGAGCCACTGGGTCCTCAAGCCGCAGAACTCCCAGCTCTGGTGGAAGACCGTCAACGACTGGGTGGATGAGTGGACAGCAGCAGCAGAAAAATAGGAAGTGGCCTTGTACTACAGAATCGAGAGATTGTAGTACAATCTCATTCTATGAAGACAACGGTGCAGGCGCGGCTCGACGAAGAGACGCAAACGACGCTTAACCGCGTGGCCAGGCAACTCGGCTGGAGCGCATCGAAGGTCGTGCGGGAAGGGATCCATCTGGTCGAACAACGCCACGCCTCGCCAAAGTTCCGTAAAATGATTGGCGTTGGCATGTTCGACGGTGGTCCAAGCGACCTGTCGACGAACAAAAAATACCTTGAAGGCTTCGGCCTGAAGAGCATGGGACGCGCCAGAAAGACGGCGGCGCGCAAGAACGCTAAGTGAAGCCCATCCTGGTCGACACAGGCTTTCTGGTGGCCGTTTACAAACGGCTGGATGCATCCCACCGCTTGTGTATGGAAGTTTATGAGAGCCTGCAGCAGCCGCTTGCCACCTGCGAAGCAGTCATTGCAGAAACGGCTCATCTGCTGCGCTTCACACCTGGCGCAATCGAGAGCATTCTCGCAAGCATCGACGAAAGCATCCTCGCGCTTCCATTCACATTGCAGGAATCTGCGGAGTCTGTGCGGAAGATCCATGCAAAATATGCTGACCTCCCCGCCGATTTCGCCGACGCATGCCTCATCGCCATGGCAGACGCACTCGACACCGGCGATATCCTGACCCTCGACAGCGACTTCAAGCACTATCGCTGGCGGCGCAACCGCTCCTTCAACCTCCTCATTCCTCTGGATTGATCCTCATGGCATTCGGCCCCAGCGCGAAGATGAAGGCGCCCCTCAACGAGTCCGGCCTCTACGACTACGCCGTCAAGGCCCTCGGCCGCCGCATGCGCACTGAAGTGGAGCTCCGCCGCCTCATGCAGTCCCGCGTCGAACCCGGCCCGCGCGGCCAGGCGACGCTCACCGCGGTTCTGGCCAAACTCAAAGAAAGAAAATACCTCGACGACAAGTCCTACGCCGAGACCTTCACCCGCCTGCGCCAGGAAAACGAGAAGCTGGGCCAGCGTGCCGTCCGCCAGAAGCTCGCGCAGAAGGGCATCGCCCGCCCTCTCGCCGACGAGGCCATCGACGCCCGCTACGCCTCCACCGACGAGGAAACCCTCGCCCGCCAGCACCTCGAGCGCAAGCGCATCCGCCAGCCCGAGAACGAGAAAGAGACCGCCCGCGTCATGCGCCGCCTCGTCGCCGCCGGCTTCTCCACCGGCGTCATCTACAAAATCCTCCGCCAGTGGAACGTCCCCGACGAATCCCTCGCCGCGCTCGACACCCTCGCCGACGAGCCCCACGAAGAGTAGCCCCTGGATGCCCCATCCTTGGCGCGTTCTTGTTTTTGCGCCAAGGGTGGGAAGCCACAAGCTCTCCTCCCCCGCTGCCGGTAAAGCCCGCCGCCCGTTACACTGGATGCATCCAGCATTTCTGCCTCAGGGAACCTCATGACCGGCAACGACATTCGCGAAATGTTTCTGCGCTTTTTTGAGTCGAAGGGCCACCGCCGCGTGCACTCTTCCAGCCTCGTGCCCGCCAACGACCCCACGCTCCTCTTCACCAACGCGGGCATGAACCAGTTCAAGGATCTCTTCCTCGGCGCAGAAAAACGCGACTACGTCCGCGCCACCACCTCGCAGAAGTGCGTCCGTGCCGGCGGCAAGCACAACGACCTCGAAAACGTCGGCTTCACCCGCCGCCACCACACCTTCTTTGAGATGCTGGGCAACTTCAGCTTCGGCGA
>JBBIVH010000163.1:0-6658 GCA_037439805.1 Acidobacteriaceae bacterium | reverse complement strand
GCAGCACGGCATCGGAGTTCTTCGTATCGAGGTTGCCCGTGGGCTCGTCGGCCAGCACAATCGCAGGGCGCGTAATGAGGGCGCGGGCGATGGCCACGCGCTGCTGTTCGCCGCCGCTCAACTCGGATGGCCGGTGCTTAAGGCGTCCCTGAATCGCGAGGATTTCGCTGAGGTGGTCGAGGTAGCCGCGATCCATGGGCTCTTTGCGCCCGCTCACCTCGTATGCCAGCTCGATGTTGCCTAAAGCCGACAACGTCGGCAGCAGGTTGAACTTCTGGAAGACGAAGCCGATGCGATGCTTGCGCAGACGGGTACGCTCGCCGTCGTTCAGGCTGGCAAAGTCGACTCCGTCAATGACCACGCGGCCGGAGCTGGCGCGCGTCAGCCCGCCGAGCAGATAAAACAGCGTGGATTTGCCGGAGCCTGAAGGACCCACGATTGCCACAAATTCGCCGGGCTGGACCGTAAAGGAGACTCCCCGCAGGGCCTGCACCTGA
The DNA here is from genome assembly GCA_037439805.1 of Acidobacteriaceae bacterium. Taxonomy (GTDB): domain Bacteria; phylum Acidobacteriota; class Terriglobia; order Terriglobales; family Acidobacteriaceae; genus Telmatobacter. The sequence goes on along the minus strand of JBBIVH010000163.1, from coordinate 6,161 downwards.
ATGCGGCCGGAGGCATATACCTTGGTCAGATTCTCAACAACAATCATCGGCGAAGCGGCTGGGGACGGCACCTTTCTATTGTAACCGGCGGGTGCAGCAACGGGCTGGTTTACCGCGGCTTCGGCAGCCGGTAAGCTGAGGTGGATGCGCCGCCGGGAGGGGTCTGCAAGATGGAACTTGGGAAGCTGTTGCTCGGTCTGGGACTGGTTCTTGTTTTTGTGGGAGCCGTCGTGATCCTCGCCGAGCGCTTCGGTATGCCCCTCGGACGGCTGCCGGGCGACTTCGCCTATCGAGGCAAGCATGTCTCGGTGTATCTGCCGCTGGGCACGTCGCTCTTGCTGAGTCTTGTGCTGTCGGTCATCTTCTATTTGATTGCGCGCTTCCACAGATGATGACCAGCGGCGCGGCTCGCTGCGCCGGTGCAATAAAATAGGGAAGTACCGATTCTCAATGTAGGTTGATGGATATGACCGTTACCGCAAAGTCTTCTCTTGTCTCCTCCGTGCAGGCCGCTGCCGAAAAGGCGGGCCTCACTCACCAAGCCGTGAACGCAGGAACCGACTTTCACGGTGAATCCACAACAGTCTTTCAACTCGGCCTTGCCGGCGCGCCGGAGCGCTCGCTGCAGCTTGAGCTGAGCCACGGATTCAACTTTGACAAGCCGCACTTGCTTTCCGATATGGAGGCGCACCTGGCCGGCGAAGCCAAGCGCCTGCGCAATCCGCGTCCGGACTGCTATGTGACGCTGGCCGGACTGCCCGTAGCCTTCGGCAAGTTCCAGTGGCCGTTTCATCGTTCCACGTCGGGCGCGGATACGTACATCGTGCACGGGGAGATGCACCTGGCCGATGGTGGAGCGCACGATCTGCACGCAAAGGTCGCCGCCTCCGTCACCGTCACCTTTGCCGAGATTGTTCCGGCGATGGAGCAGCCCTACGCGGAGACCTTTGTCTACAACGCCATCCGCAAAACGGTGGACCTGGGCCAGCTTGAGTTCCTGAAGTCGGGCAACCGCCAGCCGGTTCCAGTGACGACGCGCTTCTATAGCCGTTGGCAGAAGAAGTTCGTCTTTACAGAGACCAGCGACGAGGAGCGGCTTGCCTACCTGCTGCGCAAGGTCTACTGGCTCTCTGGCGTACTGGGCGACGGCAAGCCTGTGTGGATCGCGGACCCGCGCGACGCGCAGTACTTGAACACTGGTGAAGCGGACCTGCTGCGTATGGCGGGCCACGAGGCCGGCGAAGGGCTGATGACCGTGGACGGCGAGTTTGCCGCGGCCACTCCCGCGCTGATGGCCAGGGCCGAGCAGTACCAGACTGACCTGCAGGCTGCGCTGAATTTCACCAAGCCGCAGTTCAATGAGTCGATGCGCGCCGGCCAGGCCAATATGTAGCGAGCATCGGCATCGGATACGGGGAGCGGGCGCGGCAAGCATCCGCTCTTTTGTTTTGTAAGGCGGTGGAGCTTTTTACTGGAGGGCCGCGCCGCAGCCAGAGCAGAATCGTGCGCCTGCCGGGTTGGTGTGCTGGCACCGGCTGCAGGCGATGAGCGTCGCGGATTGCACAGGCGCTCCCGGTGACGGCATGTTGACCGTCACATGCATGGGGCTGCCCCACGGCGGCATGGCCATGCCCAGCGCCGCGGCGATGCCCGCCGCCTGAATGGCGTTGAACTCGCGCACCCGCCCCGGCATAAAGAAGCACTCAATGAAGCCGAGGACGGTGGTAATCCCCGTCCAGCAGAAGCAGAGGTACAGAATGCCAAGGCCGGTTCGCCGCAGATAGAAATGGTGGGCGCCGAAGGTGCCAAGAAACAGCGCAAGCAGGATGCCGACCACCTCATCCCGGCGCATCATCTCATATTGCTGATAAAACACTGCCTGGGCATTGGGATACGGTACGGTGCTCATGGCTTCTTGCTCCTCGGCAACCTCTCATTTGACCATACGCCGCTTCATCCGGTTCGGTTCCCTGCCCGGCGCGGATCTTTCACCGGAACGGCCAGCCGCAGCATGCACAGCCCGGCGCGGTCGATCATCGCGGGCGGTTACCTGCTCTTGACGACGGCAGCCGCACGCGCGTAGGAGCCGACGTTGTACGAGTTGGCATAGCCCATGGCGCGCAACTGACGCCGCGCCGCGCCGCTGCGCATGCCGCTCTGGCAGTGCAGAAGCAGCACGCGTTCCTTATCCTTCACCTTGCGCGGCACCAGCTCGTGAATCTCGCTGAGAGGCATATTCACGGCATTGGGCAGGTGCCCGGCGATGTACTCCGCCGCGCTGCGTACGTCGATGAGCATGGCGCCGTGCTTCAGGTGCTGGACGGCATCTTTGTGGGGGATTTGACCGGCGCGCCGGAACCAGATATACAGCGCGACCAGAAGCACAACAAGTGCGACAGAGGACCAATTCATAGCTTTAGCCTACCGTTTTCTGCTCTATCCTGCCATGGAGCCATCCGGCTCACGCCGCACTCCGAGTGAACGGCCTCAGGCGCGTTGCACTTCGACCAGCACGGAGTAGAACGTTGCCCCGGCGCCCAGATCGCTGAGCCGCTCGCTGGTCAGCACGTTCTGGTTCACGCCCTCCGGATGCAGCTTGGCCCAATCGAGGCGGCCGGCCACCACACCGCGCGGCACGCTGGCCGGCTCACCGTCGAGGGGCACCATTGCGGTTAGATGCAATTCACCGCGGCCATTCCACACACGCACACGGTCACCTTGTTGGATGCCGCGCGCGGCTGCATCGTCGGGATGCATTTCAAGGCGCTGGCTGGTGCGCGCCTCCATCTTGCGGTGGCCACCCAGGTTGGCGAAGGTCGAATTGAGGTAATGGTCGGATTTGCGTCCCAGGAACTCGAGCGGGAACTCCTTCGCCGCCGTGCTCCAGCGCGACTCAACGGCAGGCGTGAAGCTCGGCAGCGGGTCGAGGCCCTTTGCCGCGAGCGTCTCGGACGAAAACTCGATCCTGCCCGTCGGCGTGGCCAGTTCGCCTTCGGTATACGGCAGGAATGGCCGCGTCTCCGGCTCAAGGTGGAAGCCGAGCGGGATGTGCCCCGCGCGATCCAGCTCTTCCAGCGTAATGTGTTCCATGCCGGGATTCGCCGAGTGGCCATCGGCGCCGATGCTGAGCGCCTGCGCCACCATCTCCTCGGCGGTATCGCGGAAGCAGGGCTCTGTGAAGCCCATGCGCTGCGCCAACTGGCCGAAGAGCCAGACGTTGGACCGCGCCTCGCCGACCGGCTCGATGGCCTTTCGCGAGATCTGCACGTGGTAGTGCCCGTAGGCGCTCTGGAGATCGGTGTGCTCCAGAAAGGTCGTCGCGGGCAGTAGATAGTCGGCGTAATCCGTCGTGTCCGTAAAGAATTGCTCGTGAACAACAGTGAAGAGATCCGGGCGCAGCAGCCCCTGCCGCACCGCATTGGAGTTGGGCGCCACGGCGGCCGGGTTGGAGTTGTAGACAAAGAGAGCATGCACGCGCGGGCCATCCTCTGGCTTATCGCCCAGCGTGGTGAGGGCCTCGCCCAGTGCCGACATGTTGACGACCCGTCCCGGCCGCCCCAGCGGAGACGCCTGAGCCAGTTCGGGCCGCTCGACCGCATCCCTGTTCCACTGAAAGCCGCCGGACGTGGACAGCACCGCGCCGCCGCCACGATGCCGCCAGGCGCCGGTGACGGCGGGCAGCATGGCGACAGCCCGCACTGCGGCGCCGCCGTACTCTGCGCGCTGGATGCCGTAGTTGAGGCGCAGCGCAGACGGCTGCGTGGTGGCGTACTCGCGCGCCAACTGCTCAACCTCGGCGGCGGTCATGCCGGTCCAGTGCGCGACGCGCTCCGGGGTGTACTCGCGGACGCGCTCGGCAAGCTGGGCGAAGCCGTGCGTCCGCTCGGCGATGAACGCGCGGTCCTCCAGCCCCTCGCGCAAAATGACGTGCATCATGCCCAGGGCCAGCGCCGCATCCGTGCCGGGGCGGATGGCGATGTGCCAGTCGGCCAGAGATGCGGTACGCGTGCGGTAGGGATCGATGACGATGAGACGCGCGCCGTTGCGGCGAGCATCTTCAATCATCGGCCACAGATGAATGTTGTTGCCGTGGATGTTGGCGCCCCAGGCGAGGACGAGCTTTGCGAGGCGAAAGTCTTCGGTCGGCGTTCCAAGCTTCCTGCCGTAGACGAGGCTCCACCCCACGCCGCCGGCCTGCGAACAGATGGTGCGGTCAAGCTGGCAAGCTCCCAGCCGGGAAAAGAACCGCCGGTCCATGGAGCCAAAGCCAAGCAACGCCATGTTGCCTGCGTAGCTGTAGGGCAGAATCGACTCGGAGCCGTAGCGTGTGGCGGTCTCTTGCAACCGCGCAGCGATCTCCCCGAGGGCTTCGTCCCAGCCGATGCGCTCGAAGGCATCCGATTCGCGCCCGGGCTGGCGCGCACCCTTCGCCGCGCCAGATTTGCGGCGCATCGGGTACAGGACGCGATCGGGCGAGTAGACGCGGTCCAGATACTTGGCGACTTTGCCGCAGAGAAATCCCTGGGTCACCGGCTGCGTCGGATCACCCTGAATCTTGACGGCTCTGCCGGAACCATCGACGGTGACCAGCACGGCGCAGGAGTCTGGACAATCGTGCGGGCAGACGGCGTGCACGATGCGAAACGGGGAATGCTCGGCAGAGGCCATGCGTTGATTGTAGGCCAGAATCGGCCACGCCTCGCATCGTGCAAAAGGATGGCCACCGGCCTCCAGCCATCCTGAGCTGCGAAAGGTTCTATGCGTCCGGCTTCGGCTGCGTTCTCAGGACTGAACGCTGCCGCCCGGCGTCAGCTTGTCGATGACACTCGGCAGGTGCTGGGCGATGAGGCCGCTCACCTCGCTGGGGTCCATGCCGACTTTGGATGCAATCTCGTTGACCTTATCCTGACCGATGACCTGCATGATCTGGTCGGCGGAGATGCTCTGGTTTGCGCCCGAACCGACCCAGGAGCTCACAGCCTCTCCAAGACCATTGCTCTGAAACTGCTGAACGATCCCCTGCAGGCCGCCGGATGCGGGGTTATTGACCAGATCCATCACGTGCCCCAGCACGCCCGACTCGCCTCCTGCCTGCCCACCAATCATCTGCGTAAGGTTATCCAATAGCGACATAGAGCCCTCCTGCGTTCCTCAGCGGAACGCGATCCAATTCCGTGATCCTTGGCGCTCGGTGGTGGGCTCTCGCTCTGTGGAGAATGCGAACCCGCCACCGGCATCCAAGTGCGCGGTTACTTGCCTTGCTTGGCGATGACCAGCGCGGCAATTTTCTTATAGGTTGCCGCGGGCAGGATCTTCTTCTGGAGAAGGTCCGTCTTCTTTACATAGGGACGGCCGCTCACGATCTTCTGCGCGTAGGTATCGCCGACACCGGGAAGCGCCTTGAGCTGCGCCAGCGTGGCCGTGTTCAGGTCCAGCAGGTTTGCCGCAGCAGCAGCAGCGGGTGCGGCCTTCGCCGCCACTGCATGAGAGGCCTGCGACGCATACGACGCGGTCAGAGAGCCTGCACTGAGCAGGCACGCCATCCCGAGGGCGAGCAGTGATTTCTTCAGAAGTCCAGTTTTCATCGTGCTTTCATCCTTTCTCTCGACGTGTGCGCTGGTTAGTTCGAGGCAGCCTTATAGCCGGCCTTGACCGCATCCTGCTCATTCATCCACTTGCCGGCCTTGGTCTTGCCGTAAAACTTGGAGCCGGACTTGTGATAGACCTTCGAGTTGGTGTTGACCCAGACCATGCCGGGGGAAGGCGGCGTCTGCGATGGAGCAGCGGCGCTCTTGGGAGCCGGGCTGGCGGCAGGACTCGCGGCGGGCCTGCCTGCAGTTGCAGCCGGAGTTGCCTGCGGCTTGGCTGAACTGGCGCTCGCGGCCGGCGCGGCGCTTGCTGCAGGAGCCGCTGAGGACGTTGCGCCCTTCTTGTGATCGTGCTTCTTGCCCTTGGTGCTGGTTGCGGATGCGCTGGACTGTTGTGCGGCTTGTGCGTGCAGTGTGCCCTGAACCTGAGGTGCGAGCAGAAGCGCCCCCAGAACCACGGGAAAGATGCGATGCAGAGTGCAGACTTTCATGTTTCTCTCCGTGCCTTCTTTCTGAAATTGCCATCCCCGACGGGATTCAAAGATGAAATATTCGGGAATTCATTCCTGGACC
>JBBIVH010000162.1:0-6707 GCA_037439805.1 Acidobacteriaceae bacterium | reverse complement strand
GATCTGGGCTATCGCATGCCCGCCGAGTGGGAGCCACACGAAGCGACGTGGCTGGCCTGGCCGCATAATCACGAGGACTGGCCGGGCAAGTTTCAACCGATTCCCTGGGTCTATGCGGAGATTGTGCGGCTGCTGGCTGTACATGAACAGGTCCACATCCTTGTCGAGGATGAAAAGGCAGAGCGGCGCGTGCAGGGGATTCTTAAACGGGCGGGCGCGAATCTAGCGCAAGTCGACTTTCATGTTTGGCGCACAGACCGCGTGTGGACGCGCGACTCCGGCCCGATCTTTGTCCGCAATGCCGCCGGTCAGGCCGCCATCACGGACTGGCGTTTCAATGCCTGGGCCAAGTATGCAGACTGGCATCTCGACGACCAGGTTCCCGGTCACGTCCAGAAGCTTCTTGGCCTGCCTGCGTGGCAGCCGGTGGTGGAACTAAGTGACGGGCCGAGACGGCTTGTTCTTGAGGGCGGATCCATTGACACGAACGGGCAGGGTATCTTGCTCACGACGGAAGAGTGTCTGCTCAGCGAAGTGCAGCAGCGCAATCCCGGCGTGAGCCGCGAGCAACTGGAGCAGGCCTTTCAGGATTACCTCGGAATTGAGCAGGTCATCTGGCTCAATCGCGGGGTAGTGGGGGATGACACGCACGGCCACGTGGACGACATCACCCGCTTCGTTGGGCCGGAGACAATTGTTACTGCGGTTGAGCCGGACACGACCGATGCAAACCATGCGCCGCTGGCCGAGAATCTGAAGCGTCTGAAGGCCGCGCGCACGCTGGACGGGAAGCAGCTCACGCTGATCGAACTGCCTCTGCCGCACCCTGTTGTGTTTCGCGGGCAGCGCCTGCCGGCGAGTTATGCCAATTTCTATCTGGCCAATGGACTGGTGCTGGTGCCCACCTTCCACGACCCCAACGACCGCATCGCGCTGAACACGCTGGCGGAGGTTTTCCCGGAGCGCGAGGTCATCGGCATCCACTGCGTCGACCTGATCTGGGGGCTGGGAGCGCTGCATTGCATGACGCAGCAACAGCCGGCCGCGCTACCATCGAGGCCATGATCTCAGATCTGGACGCGATGCAGGCTGCTTTGGCGGAAGCACAACAAGCGGCCGCGGAGGGCGAGGTGCCCATCGGAGCCGTTATTGTGTACGGCGGCGAGGTGATTGCACGGGGGCAGAACCGTGTCCTGCGCAATGTGGACCCAACAGCCCATGCTGAGGTCGTAGCAATGCGCGAGGCGGCGAGAGCGCTGGGTAACTACCGGCTGACCGGCTGCACGCTCTACGTGACGCTGGAGCCCTGCGCGATGTGCGCGGGAGCGATGATTCACGCCCGGCTGGACAGACTGGTCTACGCTACCCCCGACCCGAAGGCCGGAGCATGCGGGTCCGTTCTGTCTGTGCTGAACCATCCCCAACTCAACCACCAGATGCAGGTGGAGCAGGGGATTCTTGCGGACGATGCGGGCGAGTTGCTGCGCAATTTCTTTCGCGAGCGGCGCTGACTCTAGAGATGAGCCATCAATTTGCCAGAACGTCTTCATGTTTGCGTCGAAGTTCACTCTTTCGACGCATCGACGATGCCAGATATGCGGCCGAGCTTGAATACGACGTAAACAAAGGACCCTACACAAAATAGAACAAGCCCGATGATTAGAAGTGCAAAAGTATCGCCAGAACGAACCCACGCATCACCATGACGATAGGGGTTGTCGGTGATGCCCCAGAATTGCCAACTCAAACTCTCAATTAGCCATGCTGCGAATAGCAGATATGACAAAATGTGTGGTTCGGGCGCGGTTTTCGGCAAATCCTCGTCAAGGCAGGTGCGGCACTTGGACTCGTGATGTCCCACCCACCAGTTGAGATAGGTGAAATTCAGCGCAGAAATCACTAACAGAATAAATGAGATCATTTGCTCTCTGTTATTTGTACCGGCCTAGTGCTTCGTAGCACGCTCTTCCTCTTCAATCCGCTCGCGCAACTTTTTTATCAGCGTAACGGATGGCTTAGACCAACGAAACCGCCAGTATTCTCCATTGCTGTATAGTCGTTGACTGGTATGGGCGTCCGTGATCGTCAAGTAGACCGTGTAATCTTCCACGGAGGTGACTGTGCTATTTGTGCTCGATCCAGTTGTATTTGAATTGATGACAACAGGACGTTCGCTTGATGAAGATGTTAATACAAATACGAGGTCGGCTTGTTTGGGGTCACTAACAACTTCAAACCTAGGCCATTTCGTCAGCTCGTTGTAGACCTGATCGGCGCATTCGGGACAGTCAGGGGTTTGATTGTCAATGTAGACGTGTTTGCCTTGCAATAATGGCGGCGGTAACGGCATATGTTTTGTTGCTGCCGATGCTGGAGATACGAAACCAACTGCAAGTAGCATCAAAGCTAAAGCGCTTCTCACAAACCCTCCTAAACATTGCGGAAATCAGTAGGGCTTTAAGATTAGCACTCCCTCTTTCAGAGAGTTGGCGGAATAGCCAGATTCTGATTTCTAACTCCTCGTCAGGCCCCTGATCCGCTCCGCTTCGTGCGGCCACCTGGCAATCAGTTCGTCGGCAGAGGCGTTGCGGTAGTCTGCGAAGTCGAAGCCGGGAGTCACGGTGCAGCCCATCAGGGCAAGCTTGCCCGCGCCGATGAGGCGGGTACCCTGCCACACGCCGGCCGGGACGACGAGCTGGACGTGCTGGCCGGCGGCCAGATCCGGTCCAAGAGCGAAGATCTCTGAGTGCCCGTCGGGGTAGAGCTGGAGCATTTCGACGGGGTCGCCGAGATAGAAGTGAAAAATCTCGTCGGAGCTGAGGACGTGCATCTCGGAGAATGTGCCCGGCTCCAACAGGTAGTAGATGGCTGTGCCGGCGGCGCGTTGGCCGCGCGGCAAGGTGAGAGTGGCCGCGGAGGCGTAAGTGCGGCGGTAAGAGCCGCCCTCAATGGGATGCGGGGTCAAGTGAAGCAGTTTTTTGATTGCGTCGGCGGTCATCCCCACCGATGGTAGCAGCGCGGACCCAGTAGAATGGAGCTATGAAGGTACAGGTGTACACGGCTGCGTGGTGCCGGGATTGCCGGGCCGCAAAGCATTTTCTTGATACGCACGGGATTGCCTACACGGAGATCAACGTGGATGAGGATTCGGCGGCTTCGGATGAGGTGATCCGGCAGGTCGGGAAGCGGGCGATTCCGCAACTGGTGATCGATGGCGAGTGGTTCCAGCCTTACAGGCCGGGCAAGGGGCTCTTGTATGACGAGCTGCACCAACGGTTGGGAATTCAGCGGGCCTGAGGCAGCATCGACCGTAATAGCATGGATGGGCGCGGCGCACGGTGGATGCCGCGCGCAGGAGACTCTGCTTGATTGAGCGTTACACACGCCCGGCGATGGGCCAGATCTGGACTGAAGAGAACAAGTACCACTGCTGGCTGAAGGTGGAGGCGGCGGCGAGCGCCGTGCTGGCAGAGGATGGAGTCATTCCTGCCGATGCCGCGAATGCCATTGCAACAAAGGCCAGCTTTTCGGCGGCGCGCATCCAGGAAATTGAAGCCGAGGTGCGGCACGACGTGATTGCTTTCACGACTGCCGTTGCCGAGAACCTCAAGGAGCAGGGGCTCGGAGAGCAGTCGCGCTGGCTGCACTATGGGCTGACCTCGAATGACATTGTGGACACGGCACAGGCGCTGCAGATCAAAGAGGCGTCTGCGCTCATTCGCACGGGACTGACGGGCTTGCTGGCCGTGCTGAAACGCCGGGCGCTCGAGTTCAAGCACACGCCGACGATTGGCCGCACGCATGGGATTCATGCGGAGCCGACGACCTTTGGGCTGAAGCTGCTGAACTGGTACGCGGAGATGGAGCGCAACCTGGCGCGCTTCGATGCGGCGGCTGAAGACATGCGGGTAGGCAAGCTGTCGGGCGCGGTGGGGACCTTTGGACACCTGAAGCCGGAGCACGAAGAGCGCATCTGCGCACGGCTGGGGCTGAAGCCCACGCCAGTGGCGACGCAGGTCATCCAGCGCGACCGGCACGCAGCTTATATCTCGACCCTGGCGCTGATTGCCAGCTCGATGGACAAGATAGCCGTGGAGGTGCGCCACCTGCAGCGCACCGAGGTGCGCGAGGCGCAGGAGTACTTCAGCGAGAAGCAGAAGGGCTCTTCAGCAATGCCTCACAAGAAGAACCCCATCACGTCCGAGCAGATTAGCGGCCTCGCACGGGTGATTCGCGGCAATGCACAGGCTGCGTTTGAGAACATTGCGCTGTGGCATGAACGGGATATTTCGCACTCGTCGGTAGAGCGGGTGATTTTTCCGGATTCAACGATCCTGGTGGACTATCTGCTGGCCAAGACGACGGACCTGATCGACCGGTTATTGGTCTATCCGGAGCGGATGAAGAAGAATCTAGAAAGCACGGGCGGGCTTATCTGCAGCGGGCAGCTGCTGCTGGACCTGGCCGAGGCGGGGATGCTGCGCGAGGACGCCTACCGGCTGGTGCAGAGCCATGCGATGCGCGCGTGGAAGGAAGACCTGGTCTTCCGTGACGAAGTGGCGCACGACGCAGAGATTACCGGGTTGCTGACGCCGGAGAAGCTGCAGCGCACCTTCGATACGACGCGGCAGCTTGGCAACGTGGACGCAATCTTCAGGCGAGTGCTCGGAGAGTAACGCGATGAACCAGATTCCCGATCAGGCAGCGGAGCGAGTGCTGGGAACGATTCGGGAGGCAGTGCATCTGGTTGAGGAAGGCAAGGCGCCCGAAGCTGTGGAGACGATGAAGGCGTTAGTGGAGGAGTTTCCGGAGACATCGCTTGTGCACAGCTATGCGGCGTGGACCATGTCGCAGGCGGGGCAGCACAGGGAAGCGATGGAACACGGCAGAGTGGCGGTGAAGTTGTCGCCGGAGTCGGAGATGTCGTCGATTATGCTGTTTCGCGTGCTGTGGAGCGCGGGCGAGCATGGCCAGGCCTTCGATGAGATGAAGCGGCTGGAGCAGCATGGCCACTCCGAAGAATACGCGGAGATGATGCAGGAGTGGAATGCTGGCCGGCAGGCCGATGCTCCCTCGGAAGCGGAATGAGCGTAGCAGGTGGAGCGATGAATCTCACAGTAGCCATCACGGGAGCGTCCGGGGTTGTGTTCGGCCGGGAACTGCTGCGTGCTCTTGAAGCAGATGCGAGAGTCACGCGTGTGCATTTGGTCGCCTCGGAGAATTCACTGCGTGTGATGGCCGAAGAGCTGGATATTGCAGGCCGCAACGATCTACTGGAGAAGCTGCTGGGCCATGCGCCAGCAAAAACGCACCAACACGCCGATGCGAACATCGGGGCTTCGATTGCGAGCGGAAGCTATCCCTCGAACGGCATGATCGTGCTGCCGTGTTCGATGGGAACGCTCGCCGCGATTGCCAATGGTCTGGCGGATTCGCTGATTGCTCGTGCCGCGGACGTTACGCTGAAGGAGCGGCGGCCTCTGATTCTCTGCGTGCGCGAGACGCCGTTCAACCGCGTCCATCTGCGCAACATGACACTGGCAGCGGAGGCGGGCGCGGTTATCTTTCCGGTGATTCCGGCGTTCTACAATCGCCCGTCTGATTCGACGGAGATGGCGCGGCAGTTTGTGAGCCGGGTGCTGGCTCACATCGGCCTGCCGCAGCCGGACGCATACGTGTGGAAGCCGGACGAATAGCGCGACGGACTAGACGACCTCGGTCAAAAGATTCACTTCCGGGGGGCCCTGCATGAGGGCTTTTGATTTCCCGAAGATCTCAGTGAAGTGCCTGCTGGCGGCGTGCGCATCCAGGTGCCGCTGGCTCTCCCACAGCTCATTGAAATAGAACAGGCCGGGGATATTGGACTCAAAGAGTTCGTAATAGATGCAGCCTGCCTCGGCGCGCGTGGGCGCCACCATGCCGCGTAAAAGATTCCTGAGTTCTTCTGCTTTGCCTTCGCGAGCCACTGCGCGGGCGATCACACGTACTTGAGCCATTTCCGGTTTCTCCTTTGGGTTGTGAAGAATCTCTATTTTGCCGCCTGCGGATCGATGAGTGTGAGGCCCGTTGCGGCGTCGGGTACGCGATGCATGGCATCGGGCTCGACGGTCACGATGACTTCGAGCGTCGGGCAGACATCGGCTTCGAGCACGTGCCCGCCGCGGGTGGCGCCGTCGGGGAGTCCAACAACCATGTGCGCGTGAACCGCAGGCTTGCCATCGCTCAGTGCGAAATCGCCCATCATCGAGAGGACTTCGACCTGTTGGTTCAGGGTTGTTTGCCGGTACATCTTGCGGGAGGGATCAAACCAGGCGATGCGCGCGCCGCGGAGTGCGCCAATTGCAGTGAAGTGCGCAGCCGTGACGTGATATTGCCGTGCAAATTCGTGGAGGCCGGAGTAGGCGTCGTCGCCAGTGTGGAAGATGACGGCGTAAGTTTTCTGGCCCCCACTTTCGCCGAGCAACTGCACCTTCATGCCCGGTGCAGCGCCGTGCGGGGCAGTCTGCGCGGGCGCGATCCAACTCTCCTGAGCGGCGCAGAGACCCGAAGGGGCTGCCAGTCCAGCCGAGATGAGCAGTGGGAACAGGAAAGAAGATTTCATTGCGCGCCTCCCACCCCATGAAAACATGCGGGCTGCGAGCCAGACCTCGCTGGCGCAGAAATATTTGACTTTGCCTGCGGAAAGCATAGATACTGCGGACAATGCT
>JBBIVH010000161.1:0-6727 GCA_037439805.1 Acidobacteriaceae bacterium | reverse complement strand
ATGGACGGCTGGAAGACCTGCGCGCGGCGGCACGGATTGCGGCGGGACACAAGGTTTCGACACACGTACACGCAATGGTCGTGCCGGGCTCACAGCAGGTGAAGGCCGATGCGGAAAATGAGGGCCTGGATCGCATCTTCCTCGATGCTGGATTTGAGTGGCGCGAGCCGGGTTGCTCGATGTGCCTAGGCATGAATCCCGACATTCTTTCGCCGGGCGAGCGGTGCGCTTCTACGAGCAACCGGAACTTTGAGGGCCGTCAGGGACGCGGCGGACGCACGCACCTTGTGAGTCCGGAGATGGCAGCCGCGGCAGCGATTGCCGGGCACTTCGTCGATATTCGCAAGTGGGCCGTTCGCGAGGAGGTAAAAGCATAATGCAGCCATTTCGTACACTGACCGCACTGGCGGCGCCGCTGGATCGCACGAACGTGGACACGGACCAGATTATTCCCAAGCAGTTTTTGAAGCGCATCGAGCGCACGGGGTATGGCGATTTTCTCTTTTTTGACTGGCGGCAGACTGCATCGGGCAAACCGATTGCGGACTTTGTGCTGAACCAGCCGCGCTACAAGGGCGCGCAGATTCTGATTGCCGGCAAGAACTTCGGTTGCGGTTCGAGCCGTGAACATGCCGCGTGGGCGCTTTCCGACTACGGCTTCCGCGTTGTGATCGCGCCGACGTTTGCGGACATCTTTTTCTCGAACGCAGGGAAGAATGGCATTGTGCTGGCGCGGCTCAGCGAGAAGCAGGTGGCCGAACTGCTGCACAAGGCGCAGACCAAGCCGGGCTATCAGCTGACTGTTTCGCTGGAAGAACAGACCGTGACGGACAGCGAGGGTTTCAAGGCGTCGTTTGAGATGGATGCCTTCCGCAAGTTCTGCCTGCTTGAGGGCCTTGACGATATTGGACTGACGCTGCGCCATGCTGCCGCGCTGGATGTGTACGAAGCGAAGCATGATCAGGCGGGATGGCTGAAGGCGAAATAGAACGGAACGTTTGAACGAACCGGAAGAGACGAGAGGGATAGTGACGATCGAAGGGAAACGCCAGAGCATTCCGTTGACCGAGGGCCCCAGCCGCGCTGCCGCGCGTTCGTATCTGCGCGGAGCGGGCTACTCCAAGGAAGATCTGCACAAGCCGATTATCGGCATCGCCAATACCTGGACCGAAATCGGCACCTGTAACGTGCATCTGCGTGATGTAGCGGAGGCGCTGAAGGAAGGCATTCGCGAAGCGGGCGGCACGCCTATGGAATTCAACACCATCACAATCTCTGACGGCATCACGATGGGGACGCAGGGGATGAAGGCCTCCCTGGTATCGCGGGAAGTGATTGCCGACTCGATTGAATTGGTGGCGCGCGGGAATCTTTTCGATGGCCTGGTGGGCATTGGCGGCTGCGACAAGAACATGCCCGGCATCATTATGGCAGTGTGCCGTCTGGACATTCCGGGCATGATGCTCTACGGCGGATCGATTGCGCCGGGCAAGCTGAACGGCGTGGATATCACGATTCAGAACGTGTTTGAGGGGATTGGGTCGTACGCAGCGGGCCGCATTGACGATGCCGGGCTGGAGGCGCTGGAGGCCAATGCTTGTCCGGGGGCGGGCGCTTGCGGCGGACAGTTCACGGCGAACACGATGGCGATGTCGGGAGAGATCCTTGGCATTTCACCCATTCAGCTCTCGGGGGTTCCCGCAACGGCAAAGGACAAGCACGCGGCGACGCGGGAGGCCGGACGGATGCTGATGGATGCCGTGCGCGCGAACCGGCGGCCCTCGCAGATCATCACGCGCAAGTCTCTGGAGAACGCGATTGCCAGCGTGGCGGCGAGCGGCGGATCGACAAATGCTGTACTGCATCTGTTAGCAATTGCGAACGAGATGGGCATCGAGCTTTCCATCGATGACTTTGACGCGATCAGCAAGCAGACACCTTTCATCTGCGATCTGACGCCGGCGGGCAAGTTTGTTGCTTCGGACTTTCAGGCGGCGGGCGGCTCGCGACTGCTGGCAAAGCGCTTGATCGATGCCGGACATGCGGACGGATCAACGCTGACAATCAGCGGACGCACGCTGGCCGAAGAAGCTGCACTGGCGAAAGAGACTCCGGGACAGGTTGTCATTCATACGTTTGACAAGCCGTTGAAGCCGAATGGCGGCCTGGTGATCCTGAAGGGCAACCTGGCGCCGGAAGGCTGCGTGATGAAGATTGCCGCGGCGAATCGCTACGAACATCGCGGACCGGCGCGGGTGTTTGATTGCGAAGAGGACTGCTTTGCGGCCGTGCAACAGGGCAAGATCAAGCCGGGCGATGTGCTGGTGATTCGCTACGAGGGGCCGAAGGGCGGGCCGGGTATGCGCGAGATGCTGCAGGTGACGGCGGCGATCAGCGGAATTCCGGAACTAAGTTCGACGGTAGCGCTGCTGACCGATGGCCGCTTCTCCGGCGCGACGCGAGGTATGACGGCTGGTCACGTAGCTCCGGAAGCCTTTGTAGGAGGCCCGATTGCAGCAGTGCGGGAAGGCGACACGATCTCTTTCGATATTTCGAATCGGAAGCTGACCCTTGAGATCAGCGAGGAAGAAATAAAGACACGGCTGAAGAATTTCCAGGCACCGGCGTTGCGCTGGCCGCAGGGAGTCTTCCGCAAATATGTGGATCGGGTAAACTCGGCCTCGAAGGGTGCAACGACGTAGTTGCTGCGCTTCGCAGTGGTCCGGGATGAACGAACGGGGAATCCGACAAGGAGTCTGCCATGGGAAAGAAAGACAGCGCGCAAGCATCGAATGCTCACCTCACGACACCGACCCGCCTGACGGGTGCGGAGATCATCTGGGCCACTCTGGTGGGCGCGGGCGTGAAGGATGTGTTCGGCTATCCCGGCGGGGCTATTCTGCCTGCCTATGATGCCCTGCGGAAGTTTCCCATTCGGCACACACTGGTGCGGCACGAGCAGGGAGCTGCGCACATGGCCGACGGCTATGCGCGCGCATCGGGCAAGCTCGGCGTTGCGATTGCGACCAGTGGACCAGGCGCCACGAACCTCATCACAGGGATTGCGACGGCGATGCTGGACTCCATTCCGGTGTTATGCATTACGGGAAACGTGTCAAGCAAGGTGCTGGGCACGGATGCCTTTCAGGAAGTGGACATCACGGGCATTACTCTGCCGGTGACGAAGCATAACTTTCTGGTGCATCGCACGGAGGACATTGCGCCGACAATCCGGCACGCGGTGCAGATTGCGACGTCGGGTAGGCCGGGGCCAGTGCTTGTGGACATCACCAAGGACGCACAACAGGGCACGGCGGTGTTTGATTTTGAAGCTGCAAAGCCGAAGCCGTACCGTCCGCATCCGATGCTTCGCGTGGAAGAGTCCGGACTTGTGCAGGCGGCTGAGCTGATCCGCAACGCCAAGAGGCCGGTGATTCTTGCGGGGCACGGGGTGATTGAATCCGGCGCGATGGAGCAGGTGCAAACGCTGGCCGAGCGTGCGCAGATTCCTGTAGCGCTCACACTGCTGGGGCTGGGCTGCTTCCCTGCCTCGCATCCGCTGAACCTGGGCATGATGGGCATGCACGGCGAGGCGTGGGTGAATCACGCGATTCAAGAGGCAGACCTGCTAATTGCATGCGGAATGCGGTTTGATGATCGTGTGACGGGCACAACGTCGAGCTATGCACTGAACGCGAAGAAGATTCACATTGAAGTGGACCCTGCGGAGATCAACAAGAACATCAAGGTGGATGTGGCGCTGGTGGGCGATCTCCGCGTTGTGCTGGAGGATTTACTGCCGCGCATCTCCGGGCGCGACGGCGGCGCGTGGCTGAAGACGATTGAGCAATCGAAGGGCGCGTCTGCGGTGCGCGATATCAAGAACCTGCCGGACTCCGGCCATCTGTACGCGGCGCATGTGATGCATGATTTGTGGCGGATTTCGGGCGGTGAAGCGGTGGTGGTGACGGACGTGGGCCAGCATCAGATGTGGGAGGCGCAGTACTTCCGGCATGAAAAGCCGCGCACGCTCATCACCTCTGGCGGACTGGGCACGATGGGCTTTGCGTTGCCTGCGGCGATTGGCGCAAAAGTTGCGTGCCCGGAGAAGGAAGTATGGGTGATTGCGGGCGACGGCGGCTTTCAGATGACGTCCCCGGAGCTGGCGACGATTGTGCAGGAGAAGATCAAGATTAACATCGCCATCATCAACAATGGCTATCTGGGGATGGTGCGCCAGTGGCAGGAGTTTTTCTACGAGCGCAATTATGAAGCAACGCCGCTGGTGAGCCCGGACTTTGTGAAGCTGGCTGATGCGCACGGCATCCCAGCACGAGCCGTGCACACACGCGCAGAGCTGGCCGAGGCGGTGGAACAGGCGCGGTCTGCCGCAGGTCCGTTCCTGCTGAATTTCATGGTGGAAAAGGAAGACTCCGTTTACCCAATGATTCCTGCCGGCAATGCGCTGCACGAGATGATCCGCAGGCCGGACAAGAATCCGTTGGTGGAGAGCGCGGACGATCAATAAGGAGAATTGCCATCATGCTGCATACATTCGTTGCGTACGTTGAAGATTTGCCGGGGGTGCTCACGCGCGTGGCATCGCTCTTTCGCCGGCTCAATATCAATATCAGCTCGGTTACTGTAGGGCGCAGCGAACGGCCTGGACTTTCCCGGCTGACGCTGGTGTGCGAAGCTTCGGAAGAGGCCGGACACCGCATTCGCGCAAGCCTCTACAAGCTGGAGAATGTTGTAGACGTAGACGACATTGCACAAGCGCCCAGCGTGACGCGCGAACTGGCTCTGATCAAAGTGGCGGCCACGACGAAGACACGCTCGCAGATCTTTGAGCTCGTTGAGGTCTTCCGCGCGCGGATTGTCGATCTTACAGCAGAGTCGCTGATGATTGAAATGACGGGCGTGGAGAGCAAGATCGAGGGACTGATCGAAATTCTTCGCGCAAGCGATTGCCGCATTCTTGAGTTGTGCCGCAGCGGCAAGATGACGATGCGGCGCGGGCATCACACCTCGAGCGTCCTCAAGGCCATGGGCGCGGGCCCCGATGAAACGCCACTGGCCGAGGAAGAAGCCGCCGCGGTGGAACCAGAACTTTGACGCTTCAAGCTTGCTGATACCCACAGAAAACCTGAACCCCGAACGCAAAGGACAATCAAGGAAATTATGGCCAAGACTTACTACGATCACGACGCTGACCTTACGCTTATCCAAGCCAAAAAGGTCGCGATTATCGGCTACGGCTCGCAGGGACATGCGCACGCCCTTAACCTGAAGGACTCCGGCGTCCAGGTGAAGGTCGGCCTGGCCGCGGGCTCCAAGTCCATCGCCAAAGCGCAGAAGGCAGGACTCGAAGTGGACACCGTGCCTGCGGTCACGAAATGGGCCGATGTGGTCATGGTTCTGGTCCCGGATCAGACTGCGGCCAAGCTGTACGCCGAGGAGATCGCGCCGAACCTGAGCAATGGCAAGCTCCTGCTCTTCGCGCACGGGTTCAACATCCACTTCAAGACCATCTCTCCCGTTGCGGGCATCGACGTGGGCATGGCGGCGCCGAAGGCTCCTGGACATCGCGTGCGCGAAGTCTTCACCGAAGGCGGCGGTGTGCCGGGGCTAATCGCCATTCACCAGGATGCGACCGGCAAGGCCCATGCGCTGACGCTGAGCTATCTCAAAGGTATCGGCTGTGCACGTGCAGGCGTGTTGGAGACAACGTTCAAGGAAGAGACTGAGACGGACCTTTTCGGCGAGCAGGCCGTGCTGTGCGGCGGCGTGAGCGCGCTGATAAAGGCTGGCTACGAAACACTGGTTGAAGCGGGCTATCAGCCCGAGAGCGCTTACTTTGAGGTGCTGCACGAGCTCAAGCTGATTGTGGACCTCATCTATCGCGGCGGCCTGGCGTACATGCGCTACTCGATCTCAGATACGGCAGAGTGGGGCGATTATGTCAGCGGCCCGCGCGTTATCAATGAAGAGAGCAAGAAGGCCATGAAGGGCATCCTGAAAGACATTCAGGATGGCACGTTCGCCAAGCGATTCCTCGCCGACCAGAACTCCGGTCGCAAGGAATTTCTTGCCTTCCGCGAAGCTGAGGCAAAGCATCCCATCGAGATCGTCGGCAAGAAGCTGCGCGCCTCCATGCCTTTCCTCGATCCGGTCACGGTGGAAGAGGTCGCAAAGACGCGTTAACCTGCTCTCTCTCCCCCAACGGCTCCGCGCGATTCACATCCGTGGAGCCGCTTTCTTTAGAGCATCGAATTTCCATTCAGGTGAAGCTGCGTCGCCCAGCTCGAGCTTTCGGTTGTGTGAACTCCCGAACTGCAAGGGCCGAGCAGGGCGCATCGCCAGAATGGTTTCCCTCGTCGCAGAGGCGGCAATCGTTCGGTCCGCGTAGACGTGAGGATGACCAAAGCGGATCTGCACGGTAATTCGCTCGGCGCAAAGCAAGCTCCACAGGTGCGGCAAAAACGAAGCATCGCCAAACCAGCAGAGATCGCGCTCGCTCCGTCTTCCTTGAGGAAAATAGCAAATGCTGGCAGCAGTGATGCAGTGGCGGCTCTCAATGGCCGGCTCAAAGAGCCACGGATGAAAATGCCGGACAGTGGAACCGTCGGTGCTGGTGCCCTCGGGGAACAGCGCCACGCACGCAGAGGAGGTGAGACGCTGACCGATGGCAGACGCGGCCCTGGCTGCGCTTGCGCGGCTTCTGCGA
>JBBIVH010000160.1:0-6745 GCA_037439805.1 Acidobacteriaceae bacterium | reverse complement strand
CGCAATTTTTTGCGACAATGGGAAGGCGCAACTCGTCCAATCGATAACAGTAACCGCGTGTCTTGAGCCCAAGTGGGCGAAATGGCAGTTTTCACCTCCCCCGAACCGGATATGAGCACTCAATCTGGTGGGCTGGCACGCACTTTTCCTCGCAGCGCGACTCCTGCGCTGGCCAAGGACAACGGGAAGAAGGCCTCAGTGAGATCCATCGCCGCTCTACGTATTTACGCACTTATCCTCGCAGGTGGAATCAGTCTTATTGCCAGCGGCTGCCAGCAGAACAAGGTAGCCCAGGCCGCCGGGCCGGCCATGCAGGCGATGCCGGTCAAGACGGTCGCCGTGACGCTGGCGCCTGTGGCCCAGAGCAGCGAATATGTGGCCACCATCAAGTCGCGGCATTCGGCGACGCTGCAACCGCAGGTCAGCGGCCGGCTCACGCAGATCGTGGCGCGTTCTGGCGACCACGTCAAGGCGGGGCAGCCGCTCATGACGATCGACGCCCAGCCGCAGCTTGCCACCGTGCAGGCCCAGCGCGCGACAGAACAGCAGAAGAAGGCCCTCTTCGACTACAACACCATCCAGCTCAATCGCCAGCGCAAGCTCTTTGACGCAGGTGTGACCAGCCGCGATGCGCTGGATCAGGCGGAGCAGGCCTTCGGCAACTCCAAGGCCGACTACGAGTCTGCAGTCGCTCTACGCAAGACTCAGGAAGAGCAACTCAACTATTACACCATTTGCTCACCCTACAACGGCATCGTCGGCGATATCCCGGTGCATGTGGGGGATTATGTTTCATCGAGCACCATCCTCACCACGGTGGATGAGTCCGGCGACCTTGAGGCCTACATCTACGTGCCCACCGACCGGGCCAGCCAGGTCAAGCTTGGGCTTGATGTCGAGATCAGCGACACGAACGGCAAGCTGCTGGAGAAGACCCGCATTGATTTCCTGTCTCCGCAGGTGGATCCCACGATGCAGGGCATCCTGGTGAAGGCTCCTGTCCACTCGACGGAAGAGATGATGCGCAACGCGCAGATGGTGAAGACGCGCGTGATCTGGAATACGTCACCCATGGCCGTTGTGCCCGTGCTCGCTGTGACCCGCCTGGGCGGACAGACCTTCGCATTCGTGGTGCGCCAGTCCAACGGCCACACCATCGCGGCGGAGGTGCCCGTCACCCTTGGCGAGACCGTGGGCAACACGTATGCCGTGCTGGCAGGGCTGAAGGAAGGCGATCAGGTCATCGTCTCCGGCACCCAGTTCCTCGTGAACGGAATGCCTGTGCTTCCGCTCGGCGCTTAGCGCTCCGGGATTTCTAGTCGCCCTCCGGCTGAGGGCATCCGGCGAAGCTGTTTCTCTGCGTCCGCCACCAACGCTCTGGAAAGTAGGCCTCTCTTGTTTGTTGACTTCTTTATTCACCGGCCTGTCTTCGCCACGGTGTGCGCCCTGCTCATCATCCTTGCAGGCGCCATCTCCATCCCCACTCTGCCTGTCGCCATGTATCCCAACCTGGCGCCGCCGATGGTCTCTGTCTCCACCAATTACGTGGGTGCGAATGCCGATACGGTAGAAAAGGCCGTCACGATTCCTCTCGAAGAGTCCATCAACGGCGTCGAGGGCATGCGCTACATTGACTCCGCCAGCACGAACAACGGCACCAGCGAGATCTCCGTCACCTTCCAGACCGGATACGATCTGAACATCGCCGCGGTGGACGTGCAGAACCGCGTCGCCAGCGTCACGGGCCGGTTGCCCGCAGCTGTCAACGCTACCGGCGTCTCGATCACCAAGGCCAACAGCAACTTTGTCTTCGGCGCCGGCTTCTTCACCCGCGACGGCCGCTACTCCAACGAGTTCATCTCCAACTATCTCGACGTGTATGTGAAAGACGCCATCAAGCGCGTGTCCGGCGTTGGCGACGTTGAAATCTTTGGCGAGCGCAAGTATGCCATGCGCGTGTGGCTTGACCCGGTGAAGCTTGCGGCGCGCAGCCTCACCGCGACCGACGTAGTGAATGCGCTCGCGGAACAGAACGTCGAGATTCCTGCCGGCCAGCTTGGACAGCCTCCCTCCGACGGCACGCAGGCGTTCCAGATTCCAGTCCGTGTGGTTGGCCGGCTCACGAGCCCGCAGGAATTTGAAAACATCATCGTCAAGAACAGTCCCAACGGGGTCATCCTGCTGAAGGACGTGGGCCATGCCGAGGTCGGCGCGGAAGACTACAGTTCCAGCCTCAAGTACAACGGCCACCCCGCACAGGGCATCGGCGTGCAACAGCTCTCCAATGCCAATGCGCTCGCCGTGGACGCCAACGCCAAAGCCGTGCTCAAGGAGCTATCGAAAAGCTTCCCGCCGGGCCTGGAGTATGCGGTTGCATTTGACTCGACGACCGTTGTCGGCGACTCCATCCGCGAGGTGCTGGTTACGCTGGGCGAAGCGATCGCCATCGTGATCGTCGTCATCTTCCTGTTCCTGCTGGATTGGCGCGCGACCATCATCCCGGCCGTCACCATCCCTGTGTCGCTCGTCGGCACCTTTGCTTTTATCAAAGCCTTCGGCTTCTCCGTCAATTCGCTGACCCTCTTCGGCATTACGCTGGCGACTGGCCTGGTGGTGGACGATGCGATCGTCGTCATCGAGAACGTGCAGCGACACATTCACATGGAGCACTCCGATCCGCATGAAGCGACGTCGCGCGCCATGCGCGAGGTCACTAGCGCGGTTATCGCTACATCGCTCGTGCTCATCGCCGTCTTCGTTCCTGTTTCGTTCTTCCCCGGCACAACGGGCATCCTCTATCGCCAGTTCTCGCTGACGATTGCGTTCTCCATCGCGATCTCGGCCTTCAACGCGCTCACACTTTCGCCCGCGCTGTCGGCTCTGTTTCTGCGTGGTGAGGAAGTCCGTCCGCACCAGCTGGACTTTCTCCACATCCGCCCTGTCTCGCGCGCCTTCGCGGCCTTCATCCACGGCGCTGACGCGTCGGTCGGCTGGCTCGGGAAATCCTACGCAAAGGCGATTCACGGCGCGCTACGGATTCGCTACATCCTTCTCGTCGTTTTCATCGCCGGTCTCGGCGCGACGGTCTGGCTCTATAAGCACGTTCCCACCGGCTTCATCCCGCAGGAGGATCAGGGCTTCCTGATGGGGATTGTGCAAGCTCCTCCGGGCTCGTCGCTCGCCTACACATCTTCCTTGTCCGATCGCGCGACGGCCATCATCGGTTCCAATCCCGACATTCAAGGCGCCTTCGCTGTCACGGGCTTCAGCTTCTCCGGCGGCGCGGCCAATCAGGGCATGATCTTCATCAGCACCAAGCCCGCCGACCAGCGGCGCGGCAAGGGCCACTCCGCGGCAGACATCGTGGCCGATCTCGCGCCGAAGCTCCAAAGCCTGCTCTTCGCGCCGAATGGCGGTCTCGTTGCCGTCATTCAGCCGCCTGCCGTGCAAGGCGTGGGCAGCTATGGCGGCTTCCAGTTCATGCTGCAAGACAGCGGCGTGAACACGCTCGCCGATCTCGACCGCGTGGCACATCAGATCGTGAACGGCGCCCGCGCCCGCAAGGACATCACCGGACTGATTACGACCTACTCGGCAAACGACCCGCAGGTGCTGGTGACCATCGATCGCGAGAAAGCCAAGGCGATGGGCATACCTCTCTCGCAGATTACGACCACGCTCGGCGTCTACATGGGCTCGCAGTACGTCAACGACTTTGACTTCAACAACCGCACCTACCGCGTCTACGTTCAGGCAGACCGCGGCTTCCGCCGCACCACCGGCGACCTGCACGCCTATTACGTGCGCTCCGACGGCGGCCAGATGATTCCGCTCGACAATCTCGTCTCGGTGGCCGAGAGCGCAGGCCCGCCTGTCATCTCCCACTACAATCTCTTCCGCTCGGTGGAGATCGACGGCTCGCCCGCTCCGGGCTACAGCTCGGGGCAGGGCATCCAGGGCATGGAAGACCTGGCGAAGAAATTTATGCTGCCCGGAATGCGATATGAGTGGACGGGCCTGACGCTCGACGAAATCGAGTCCGCCGGCCGCGCCACCCTAATCTTTGGCCTTGGCATCCTCGTCGTGTACCTCACGCTTTCCGCGCAGTACGAGAGTTTCGCTCTGCCGTTCATCATCCTGCTGGCCGTACCGATGGCCGTGCTCGGCGCGCTCGGCTTTGTGACGCTTCGCGGTCTTTCCAACGATGTCTACTGTCAGATCGGCCTGGTCATGCTCATCGGCCTCTCCGCCAAGAACTCCATCCTCATCGTTGAGTTTGCAGAGCAGCTTCGCCGTCAGGGACGCTCCATCACAGACGCCGCCATCGAAGCGGCTGAGTTGCGTCTCCGTCCCATTCTCATGACATCCTTCGCTTTTATTCTCGGCGTCATGCCCCTGGTCTTCGCTACCGGCGCGGGCGCCATTGGCCGCCGCTCTGTGGGCACCACCATTGTCGGCGGCATGCTGCTCTCCACCGTCCTCAACCTTTTCTTTATCCCGGTTTTGTACGTGCTTCTCAGCCGCCTGCTTCAGCGCAGGGAATCCGCGGAGCCGGTCACGGTTGCGGGCTGATTGTTGCTTCCGACTCGCGGTGGACGACGATGAGATCTTTCACGCGGCTGTAGATCTCTGGAGAAAGAATGCCGCGATCCAGAAGATTATTTTTTGCGCGATAGGGCCTGAAGCGCACCACGCGGGCGGCCCAGATGCGCGTCAAGCCGGGCACCTGCATCAGCACCTGCAGGCTGGCCGTGTTGATGTCCACCCGCGCTTTCTCCGGGGGTGAGGCCGCACCCGTTGCAATCATGAGCCCGGCGCACAAACCCCACAACGCCGGCAATTTTCTAACGCGCATAACTGCATTCTCCGCCCCGCAGAGGCGCATCTGCAAACTTTTCCAAAGCTCCTCCTGTCACAATAGGGGTATGGCGACTCCTCCGAATCTCCCCGCGCCTGAGAATGGCGGTTCCAGCATCATCCTCGACCATGCGCGCAAGGTCACAATCCTCGCCTTATCTGTCGCTCTCGGCGTTTGTCTGTTTTTTGCATGGACCACGCGCGATGCAATGGAGCATCTGCCTTTTCTGCCCGGGGTCAGCAAAGGCCATTTCTCGCCGGCTCATCCCAGCCTTGTGGATACGAGCCCGTGGCAAACCGCACAGGCTCTTGCACCCCTTGCCGTATCAGGAGAGGAAGTTGAGCTCGCTCGCGACGCCGAGCGGCTCGCCGACCACGAAGTGGATCAGGCCTTCGCCAGCAGCCTGCGCATGGCGGATCTTGATGCACAGCGCCGCGTCCTTGCAGGCAAGGCGCTGGAGATCTCCAACCGCATCACGCAGCTTCATCAGCTCATCCAGCAGGATCAGGCTCTCGTGGACAGCCTCTCCGGGCCGGCAGGCGCGAAGCAGAGCGCAGCCTCCGGCGGCGCGGACCTTGACGTTGCCAAAGCTCAGCTTGGGCTTGACACCGATGAGTTAAGCGATGCGCAGCGCGATCTCGCCCGCGTCTCCGGTGACCGAAGCGTCGAAATTCAGGCCGAACTCGCCGAACATGAAGCCGCAATGAAGCAGTACGACGAGTCGATCAAAAGCGGGACGCCTCCGTCTGCGGTCATCTCCCTCGGCCAGCGCGGCACGCTCAGCGCGCGCGTCTCCGCGTGGTTCAGTCAGCGTGAGCGCGCCCAGCTTCTGGAGCAGGCCATCCGCCAGACACAGGCCGACATCGCAGCACTTACCACTCGGCACAACGACCTCGAGACCAGGGTCGACGCGGCTTCTTCGCCGGCTGCGCTGCAAGGCAAGAGCGGTTCAGATATGATGTCCAGCCTGCGTGATCGCAGCGCCGAGCGTCAGATTCTGAGCATGCTCGATGATCGCATCCAGACCAGTCAGCAGCTCGTCAATGTCTACTCCCGCTGGGCCAATCAGGTCCAGATCCAGCACCGTATCATCCTGCATCTCATTCTGCAGTCGGTCGCGCTGATCGCCTTCATCGCGCTCTGTATGGTGCTTCTCGATGCATTGGTTCGTCATCTCATGACGCGACCCTCGCTCGACCGCCGCCAGATGCATACCCTGCGCAGTGTTCTTGAGGTGGGTACACAGATCTTCGGCGTGGTCCTGATTCTCTTTGTCATCTTCGGCACGCCGCGCGAGACCACCACCATGATCGGCCTCGCCACAGCCGGCATCACCATCGTGATGCAGGATTTTATCCTCGCGTTTTTTGGCTGGTTTGTTCTCATTGGCAAGAACGGTCTTCACGTTGGCGACTGGGTTGAAATCAACGGCGTCGGCGGCGAAGTAACGGAGGTGGGCCTGATGACCACTACATTACTCGAGACCGGATCCCTCGCGGACAAAGGCTTTCCTACGGGCCGCCGCATTTCGTTTATGAATGGATTTGCAATTCGCGGACAGTATTTCAATTTCTCGACCGCGGGCCAGTGGATGTGGGATGAAATTTCTTTGACACTGCCGGCGAGCGATGACCTGCACGCGAGAGTGGAGCGCATCCACGATACGGTTCTTAAGGAGACGCAAGATAATATCCGCATGGCCGAGCACGAGTGGCATCACGGCACGCGCAGCGATCGCCTCAGCCGCTTCCCCGCACAGCCTATCGTCACCATGCGCCCCACTGCGTCCGGCGTGGAAGTGGACGTGCGGTATGTGACTCGAGCGGCGGACCGCTATGCTCTGCGCAATCGACTCAATCAGGACCTGATCGAGATGCTGCACGAGCA
>JBBIVH010000159.1:5743-6837 GCA_037439805.1 Acidobacteriaceae bacterium | reverse complement strand
ACGGCGCCGGGCATGTGGCCGCCTATGTCGTGGCTCCAGTAGGCGTAGCCGACATTGGCGGCGGTGGCAGTGAACCAGGGCTGGAAGGCAAGCGAATCCCAGACGGAGATGGTGTCACCGGAGAAGCCAATCTGGTAACGGTGGTTGCCGAGGCCGCCCCAGCGGTGGAAGAGCAGCGGACGCTTGCCTTCGCGCTGCTGATCGGTGAAGTGAAGGTAGTTGAGCCACCAGGTGTTGTTGACGCCGGGGAGCTTGGTGTTGGGCTCCTGCTGCCAGTCGAGCCACCAGAAGTCGATGCCCTGCTGCTCGAGGGGATGCAGGACGAGGTTGGAGTAGTTGACGGCCCACTTCTTGTTGGTGGGGTCGAAGGGCACGTATTTCCTAGTGGCGGGGTCGATGCCCATGGCGCGGGCCATGGCGGGATAGGCGGCCTCCCACGGCTGGATGCCGGAGGCGGGATGGAGATTGAGGGTCGCCTTCAGGCCGTCGGCGTGCATGTTGTCGAGGAACAGCTTGGGGTCAGGGAAGAGCAGCTTGTTCCAGGTGTAGCCGGACCAGCCGAGGGTGTGATTGACGCCGAGTGCGCGAGCGGCGGCGTCGGACTGGTCGGTTTCGCCCATGGCTTTGAGCTGCGCGATGTTGATGTGCCAGTCCATGTCGATGACGAGGACGTCGAGAGGGGTGGAGTTCTGGCGGAAGCCGCGGACGAGCTCATCGAGCTCCTGGTCGCTGTAGGACCAGTAGCGCGACCACCATGCGCCGAAGGCGAAGCGGGGCGGCAGCGGGATGCGTCCGGCGACTTTGACGTAGTCGCTGAGGGCCTGGCGGTAGTCGTGGCCATAGCCGAAGAAGTACAAGTCCTGGCGGTCGCCGGCGGGGCGCTCCATGACCCACGGCCAGGGAGATTTGTCTCCCTGAAGGAAGCGAAAGTCGGCGGAGTCAAAGAGTGGGCCGGTGGAGTCGTCGACGAGGGCCCAGCCGGAGCGCGAGACGAGGCCCTGGCCGATGGGCTCGCGGGTCTTGCTACCGAGGGCGCCGTCAAGGGTGCGTGTGGTGCCTTCGAGGTTGTCTGGGTCGGCCATGCCGGGATGCCA
>JBBIVH010000159.1:3970-5643 GCA_037439805.1 Acidobacteriaceae bacterium | reverse complement strand
GGCAGGCGGCGGTTGAGGAAGACGAAGGAGGCGTGGTCTTCAAACTTGCCGTCGGCAGCCCACTCCATGCGGATAAGCTGCGGGGTGAGGACGGTGAAGCGCGCGTTGCCGAAGGTGACGACGGCTTTGGGGTCGGCGACTGGGTTGTCGGCGGGCGGCTCGGGCTGGGCGGCGCGGGCGATGGCGGATTTGGGCGGCGTTGCGTTTTGTGCGTGGGCCATAGCTGGGTTCTGAAGGTCTGCTCCGAGTGTGATGGCGGCTGTGACGGCGAATGCGGCAATGGAATGCAAGTTTGGATGCACAACTTCTCCCTCTTGTTTGAACGGACCACAGGAAGGCTAACACTGGCTGGGCAGGGGTTGCAGGGCGCGGAAAGCGGCAGGTGCAGCGGATTCGGGCCGGGGCGCGTCTAATTGAGTGGATGGTATACTTGCGGCTAAGACCGCCTTGCGAGGCCCCTTCACGGCGACCGTCGCACCTGCCGTCCGGAGGTTCGTTTTATCTATGACCCCTCGCGCCCGCCGCGCAGTCTTTTTCCTCGTTATTTTCTTCAGTGTTTGCGCCGTTGTGGGCAGTGTGATGCAGCGCAAGGTGGGGGCCCAGTCGTCGGAAGACGAGAGCCAGATCCGCGATAACCTGAAGAATTTCAGCGATGTATACGCACTGGTCGAGAAGAACTATGCCGAGCCGCTGAACGGCGACAAGGCGGATGGGGCGATCTACGACGGGGCGATTCCGGGGATGCTGCGCATACTGGACCCGCACTCGAACTTCTACGATCCGAAGGCCTATGCCCGGATGCAGGAAGACCAGCGCGGCCATTATTACGGCGTGGGCATGGTCATCCAGCAGCAGGGCAACAAGGTCTATGTGATTACGCCGTATGAGGGGACGCCTTCGTACAAGGCGGGCATCCGGCCGGGCGACGTGATCTCGGCAATCGACGGCAAGTCGGCGGAGGGGATGACCTCGGACGCCGTGGCGAAGTCGCTGAAAGGGCCCAAGGGCACGCACGTGCAGGTGACGATGGTGCGCGAAGGGCAGGTGCAGCCGCTGGTATTTGACCTGGTACGCGACGAGATTTCGCACCCGTCCGTGGATCTGGCGTTTGAGATCAAGCCGGGAGTCGGCTATATCCATCTGACGCAGTTCCAGGAGACGACGGGCCAGGAAGTGATCGATGCGATCAGCGGATTCGGCGACCTGAAGGGACTGGTCTTCGACCTGCGCGGCAATCCCGGCGGCCTGCTGAGCCAGGCGGTGGAGGTATGCGACCATCTGCTCTCCAAGGGGCAGGTGATTGTGTCGCAGCGGGGACGCGCGTATCCCGACCAGGTGTACACGGCGACGCACGGCAGCGGAGGAAAGACCTTTCCCATTGTGGTGCTGGTGAACCGGAACACGGCGTCGGCGGCGGAGATTGTCTCCGGCGCGCTGCAGGATCATGACCGGGCGCTGATTGTGGGCGAGACGACGTTCGGCAAAGGTCTGGTGCAGACGGTCTACAACCTGAGCGAAAACACCGGGCTGGCGCTGACGACGTATCACTACTACACGCCGTCGGGACGGCTGATCCAGAGGAACTACTCAGGCGTATCGTTGTATGACTACTACTACAACCACGCTGGGGCGATGCCGTCGAACTCGACCAACCGCGAGGTGAAGTTCACCGA
>JBBIVH010000159.1:2316-3870 GCA_037439805.1 Acidobacteriaceae bacterium | reverse complement strand
TTGCAGGGGCTGCGCGCGCTGGCGGACTGGGACCCGATGATCCAGAAGGCGATGGGCTACCTGCCGGAGGCGCAGGCGCTGGAAGACACGGTGCACAAGGTGCTGGCGCAGAAGGCCGAGGCGCGGGGCATGGTGCCGCTGGACAACTCTTCGCCGCGATAACAATCGGATGTGCCGGGCGCGAGGCTTCGCGTTTATGGCTCGTCGTTGTAGACGCCTACTTGCAGCGCGCCGCCTTCTGCGATCCGTGCGCGGAACATGCCGGGCGTGTTGAAGCTCCAAGACATCTGGCCGTCTGGCGTGATGGCGATGACTCCGCCGTCGCCGTGCAGCGCGACGAGTTCCTTGTGAATGACTTCGTCGGCGGCCTGCTGCAGCGGCATTCCTTTGAACTGAACCAGATTGCAGACCTCGCGGGCAACGGTGAGGCGAATGAAGTATTCGCCGGTGCCGGTGGCGGAGACGGCGCAGGACTGGTTGGATGCGTAGGTGCCGGCGCCGATGATGGGCGAGTCACCGACGCGGCCCCAGCGCTTGGCCTGCGTTCCTCCGGTGGACGTGCCGGCTGCGATGTGGCCGAAGCGGTCAAGCGCGACGACGCCGACGGTGCCGTATTTGTGTGCATCCGGTGGCTCCATCTGCGCGATCGGCGTGGCAGGCGCGGGCGGCGCGCCGGCGGGACGCGGCGGGATGGGCAGGCCTTCCTTCTTCAGTTGTTTGACAAGCGACTGCCAGCGGTTTTCCGTAAAGAAGAAGCTGGGATCGACCTCTTCGAGACTCACGGATCGGGCGAATTCGTCTGCCCCCGGGCCGACGAGCATCACGTGCGGTGATTTTTCCATGACGGCGCGGGCGAGGCTGATGGGATGGCGTGTGCGCGTGACCTCGGCGACGGCGCCGGCACGGAGGGTGGCGCCGTCCATGATGGCCGCGTCGAGTTCGTTTTTGCCGTTGGCGGTGAAGACCGCGCCGCGGCCTGCGTTGAAGAGAGGATTGTCTTCGAGGATGCGGATGGAGGCTTCAATGGCGTCGAGCGCGGAGCCGTTCTTGTCGAGGACTTTGGCTCCTGCTTCGATGGCCTCTTTCAAGCCGGCGCGGTAGGCGGCTTCGGTTTTGGGGTCCATGCTGGCGCGCTCGATGACGCCCGCGCCGCCATGGAGCACGATGGCCCAGCGATGCGCTGGCGCGGTCCGCTGGCCGGAAGTTGAGATGCTGATGGCGACAACGGCGGCGAAACAAAGCGGGCTCCTCCACGGCTTCATGGTGCGCACCTCGTGGCTTTCATGCTACATCGGGGCGTGGCCGAATCGCGCGGCATCGCTGATGTAGTATCGCAGTCAATGAGTCTGCGTCTTGCATGTTTTGCCGGGTGGGCGTTGGTTGCCGCGTGCGGGTCAGCGGCCTTTGCGCGGCCGCGGCCGATTGCGGTGAAGGTTGTCGTGGTGACGATGTTCGAGCAGGGGCAGGACACGGGCGACGCGCCGGGCGAACTGCAGTACTGGGTGGAGCGCGATCATCTGGACCGGGTCTATGCGCTGCCGGCGGCGTATCACG
>JBBIVH010000159.1:0-2216 GCA_037439805.1 Acidobacteriaceae bacterium | reverse complement strand
CGTTGCGCTGGCGGACACGGAGAAGCTGCGCGCGGCGCGGAGCCACTTTGATGGAGCGATGGCGCAGAGGCCGCCATTTGTGACCATGGGCGATGAGATTTCCTCCTCGACGTACTGGCATGGGAATCTGATGGATGCGTGGGCGACGCGGTGGGTGAGCTATTTCACCGCGGGCAAGGGCACGTTTGTGACGACGGCGATGGAGGACACGGGCACGCTGCTGGCCCTGAAGAATCTGAGCCGCGCGGGGCGCGTGGACTGGCAGCGCGTGATGGTGCTGCGCACGGTGAGCAACATTGACCGGCAGCCGCGCGGAATGAGCGCGGCGGAAAGCCTCGCGCAGCAGCGTGTGGGAACGTACAGCGCGTATCTTCCTTCGCTGGAAGCGGCTTATACTGTGGGGCACACAGTGGTGCAGCAGTTGCTCAGCCGCTGGCCGCAGTATGAAGGGGCGACGTTTGGGAGCGAAGCTCCCGCCAGCCGCGAGCAGGAATAGCGATTGAATTTTCGCAGTCTTCAGTTGCCCTTCATTCCTTTGCAGGATTTCCTGCTATAGATTTGCATCAGCCTTGGCAGACCGCGGGACAGTGAGAGTTGCCGACCCATGATGACCGCATTGGTGATTGCCTTTATCGGCGCGTTGGTCTTTGGCGCGCACTTATTTGTCGGGATGTTCGCGAAGACGCGCGTGCCCGATGTATTGCTGCTGATCCTGATCGGGCTCGTGCTAGGACCGGTGACGCATCTGGTGACGCCGGCGGAGTTTGGCAAGGTGGGGCCGGTGTTCACGACGGTGACGCTGGTCTTCATCCTGTTTGAGAGCGGGACCGAGCTGCAGATTCACACGCTGCGGACGGCTCTGAAAGGCACGTTTATCCTGGCCACGCTGAACTTTGTGGTGACGGCGTGCGTGGTGGCGCTGGCGGCGTGGAAGCTGGGACACCTTGGCGTGATGCGCTCACTGATCATGGGATCGGTGCTGGGGGGGATTTCTCCGGCGGTGGTGATTCCGCTTTCAGCGCAACTGAAGATGGCCCGGCATTCGCAGGCTATTCTCTTTCTGGAATCGGCGGTCGGCGATGTGTTTTCGATCGTAATTGCGCTGGCGCTGCTGGATGGGATGCGCGCGGGGAATGTGCGCGTGGGCCCGCTGATCGGCTCGCTTCTGAGCGCGTTCTTTTTCGCTGCGCTGTTTGGTGCGATGGGCGCGGTGTTGTGGTCAAACCTTCTGAGCCGGATGCGCACGCTGCAGAACAGCATGTTTACGACGGCGGCGTTTGTGTTTCTGATCTTCGGCGTGACGGAGATGCTGGGCTATAGCGGCGCGATTGCGGCGCTGGTCTTTGGCATCGGGTTGGGCAACGTGGCGTGGCATGGAGGGTTGCTGTCAAGGCGGTTTCCGGCGCTGGCCCCTGTGGGCCTGAACGAGCGCGAGAAGACTTTTTTTGCGGAGATCGTATTCCTGCTGAAGACATTTTTCTTCGTCTACATCGGACTTTCGATTGAAGTGAGAGACGTGTGGTGGATTACGTTCGGGCTGACGGTGGCGCTGCTCATCTTTCTGCTCCGAATTGCGATTGTGCGATTTGGCGTGCACAAAACAACGCCGCGCGGGGATGCGTGCCGCATGGCAGTGATGGCGCCGCGCGGACTGGCCGCTGCGGTGCTGGCGTCGCTTCCGCTGCAGCAGGGGATCGCGGGCGGCGATCTGATCCAGAACAGCACGTACGCGGTCGTTCTGTTCAGCATTCTCTTCACGTCCGTGCTGGTGTTTTTGCAGGATAAGACATTTGTGGGAGCGATCTACCGGTGGATCTTCACGGGGTTTGCTGCGGACGCGCCGGAGAAGGGTGTGGCGCGCGTGATTGACGAGCACAGGCCGGAGGCAGCGAAAGCCGGCGCGGAGTGAGGGTGCCGCTGAACACGACGCGATGCAAGCAGGGCGCATCAGCTACCATAACCGGGTGATGGACGAGCGGCAACATCTTCCCATTCTTCTGGTGCACGGGGGCGCTTGGGCGATTCCCGAAGAGGCGCAGGCAGCGCACGAAGCAGGTGTGCGCGCGGCGCTGGAGGCGGGCTACTCCGTGCTGGAGCGCGGCGGGACGGCGCTGGACGCGGTGGAAGCCGCGGTGACGGTGCTGGAGGACGATCCAACATTTGACGCGGGGCGCGGAAGCTTTCTGACCTCGGACGGGCGCGTGCAACTGGACGCG
>JBBIVH010000158.1:0-6850 GCA_037439805.1 Acidobacteriaceae bacterium | reverse complement strand
ATTAGAAGATAAACTTATCGATGCGCGCCGTACTCTCGATAAGAGTCTTGCTGAAGCAGAAAACAAGCTGGTCGCGGAATTAAAGCAAGCGAATCTTGAGCCCGTCTTCTCTGGCGAAAAAGCCTTCCATCTCTACGAAACCTTCGGCCTGCCGCTGGACTTCATGGTCGATGCAGCGCGAGATGCAGGCATCGCCTTTAATATGGAGGGCTTCGAGAAGGCACGTGACGAGGAAAAACACCGCGCCCGCGCCTCCTGGAAAGGCGGCGTGCAAAAAACTGCCAGCCCCGCCTTCCGCGAACTGCCCCGCACCATCTTCGAAGGCTACCGCCAGCTCACCTCCACCGGCTGCGAAGTCCTCGCCCTCGTCAAGAATGGGCAGGGCGTGCCCGCTGCCGCCGCAGGCGACGAGGTCGAAGTCGTCCTCGACCACACCAGCTTCTACGCCGACTCTGGCGGCCAGACCGGCGACACCGGCGTTTTCCTCACCTCGGATGGCAATTCTACGATTGCCGAGATTACCGGCTGTGTCGCCCCCGTGCAGGGCGTACGCGCCCACAAGGCCATCCTCAAGCAACCTCTCGCTGTTGGCGACCGCGTCAACACCGCCGTCGATGGCCCCCGCCGCGACGCCATCCGGCGCAACCACACCGGCACGCATCTGCTCCACGCCGCGCTGCGTCAGGTTCTCGGCACCCACGTCAAGCAGGCCGGCTCGTCGGTCGAGCCCACGCGCTTCCGCTTTGACTTCTCCCACTTCGCGCAGGTCGCCGACGAAGAGCTGCAGGAGATTGAGGACATCGTCAACCGCGAAGTCCTCTCCAACGCCCGTGTCGAGACCCTCGAAGACGTGCCCATCGACGTGGCCGTCAACGAGTACCACGCCATGGCGCTCTTCGGCGAAAAGTACGGCGACAAGGTCCGCGTCGTGAAGCTCTCCGACGGCTTCTCGACCGAGCTCTGCGGCGGCACGCACACCGCCGCCACCGGCGAAATCGGCCTCTTCAAGCTCACCAGCGAAGGCGCCGTCTCCTCCGGCGTGCGCCGAATTGAGGCCATCAGCGGCCTCGGCTCGCTCTCCACCTTCCGCCGCGATTTCGAGGTTGCAAAGCTTGCCGGGCAGTACGTGCCCTCGGTGGACAACCTCACCGAAGGTCTCCGCGCCAAATTCGCCAGCCAGGAAGACGAGCTCAAGCGCCTGCGCCGTGAGCTCGAAGAGATGCGCATGAAGTCCGCCGCCGGCGCGCTCGACGACGCGCTCAGCCACGCCGTCGAAGTCAAAGGCGTCAAGGTCCTCACGCACCGAGCCGACCAGCTCGAGCGCGGCCAGCTTCGCACGCTCGTCGATAACCTCAAGCAGAAGCTCGGCGAAGGCGTCGTCGTGCTGGCCTCCGCGCAGCCGGAGGGTAAAGTCGCCATCATCGCTGGCGTCACGCCCGGTCTCGTCAAGCGCATCCAGGCCGGCAAGCTCGTTGGCGCAGTCGCCAAACTCGTCGGCGGCTCCGGCGGCGGCAAGCCGGAAATCGCCGAAGCCGGCGGCAAGGATCAGGCGCAGATTGACGCCGCGCTCAAGGCCGCGCCCAGCATCGCCGGCGATCTGCTCGCGTAGCGCAAAGCGCTCTATCCAGAGGCAACAAAAAGGGCCGCAGCTCTCCCCGCGGCCCTTCGTCGTCTTCAGCGGAAGCTACTTTACCCCGCCGCCGCCACCGAAGCTATACGTTGCTCGAAAAGAGACAATTGGAAATGTCTTGAGCGGATCGAGATCATTCTTCCACTTCCCGATCTGCGTGTTCAGGTCGCCTTGAATCTGCAGGGCAACCGGGTCCGTGGTGCTGGCCATGTTCGAGCACATCGTCTGCGCCTGGTCAAGGCACGCCCAGCCCGTCAGGTTTGCCTGCACAGCCGGTGTCCCAATAAACGCCGCGCCCACCTCAACCGGGAAGGACCAATGCCCGTGGCGCGGAATCGTATTGCCCCACCCCGCCGTCAATGTAAAGGCGGGCTTGTTGGTGTGCAGCCCCAGCAGCGCGTTCGCGCTCAGCGGCGTCGCCCCCGTAAGCGGATTCGCATTCGCCGAGTAATAGGTATTCCCATTCAGCGTAAAACTGGAACCGCCTGTCAGGTCCGCAGATGCCGTCAGCTCATTGCCGTTGTACATCATGACTCCAGGACTGATGCGAAAGCCCAGATGGAAGGGATAAATATCGCCGGAGATCCGCGCCGACGCCATGTTCAGCGACGCCTTCGCCGGAAACCCGTTCGTCGTAAAGCTCGTCCAGTAACTGAGCGCATTCCCAGAGCCGCGCACATTCAGATGATTGTTGACGTACGCCGTCAGATCTCCGCCCAGCCCAAGAATGGAAATCCCTCCGCCGATGGCAAAGCGGGAAAATGGCCGGCCCGACTCTTCGCTCTGCTGCACGGCCGTGCCGCTGCGCGCAACGACCGAGCCTTCGGTCGCCATCGCATCAAACGTATTCATCGAGGTGGAAAACTGCGCCATCAACCCGGTTGGAAGGGCCAGCATCGCCAGCCCAAGAAGCTTCCATCGATTAAGCTGCATTATTTTAGGCCTCCCATCTCGGTTCAAGTCCACTCGTGTTCCGCAGTACTCAGCGGAACTGATCCAGACATTTCAGTCACTCGCCGTCTGTTTATCGGCACGTTCCGGCGTTCATAAAGATGAATCTGAGCGGAGAGTACCACGGGGCTGAAAAACAGGTAACGAAAGAAATCTCGCTGTTGATTACCATCGACATAACACATTCGGGGGATTTCTACCCCGTTTCTCCCTGTTTTGCCGGTTTGCCCCCTCGCAAGTGCCCCTCATCATGCCGTACTCTTGCCTCATGATCGATCCGGAAAGAGATCCGGAGTCAGCCGCACGCTTTGGCCGCATGCTGCTCGACTGGTATGACGCGCACCAGCGCGACCTGCCCTGGCGCAGCAGCCGGAACCCCTATGCCATCTGGGTCTCCGAGATCATGCTCCAGCAGACGCGTGTGGCCGTGGTCATCGAGCGCTTCCAGCAGTTCCTCGAGCGCTTCCCAAGCCTGCCCTCTCTTGCCCTCGCGCCCGAACAGGACGTCCTCGCCCTCTGGAGCGGCCTTGGCTACTACCGCCGCGCCCGCATGCTCCATAAAGCTGCGCAGTTTGTCATGGAACACCGCAGTGGCGCTCTGCCCGAGACTGCGGAAGAACTCCGCCTGCTGCCTGGCATCGGTGCCTATACCGCTGCGGCCATCGCCAGCATCGCTTTTGACCAGCCCATCGGGGTCGTCGACGGCAACGTCGAGCGCGTCTTCTGCCGCGTGCAGGAGTGGCCCTCGGCAGGACGCTCCAGCGCCACGCGCCTCCGCCGCTCCATCACCACACTCGTGGACCGCATCATCCCGTCCACCCGTCCCGGCGACTTTAACCAGGCCCTGATGGAACTGGGCGCAACCGTCTGCACTCCACGCTCGCCGCAGTGCGTCCTCTGTCCAGTCGCGGTGGACTGCTCCACCCGCGGCGAGCACCCCACCGCTCCCCGTCCCGCCATGATCAGCACAGAGATTGGCTGCGCGCTTGCCGTCCGCTCCTCCGCCAGCCCCGGCCCGTCGCATCTTGAGATTCTGGTCGAGCAGAGACCGCAGAACCGCACCGTCATGCCCGGCCTCTGGCAACTGCCCACGCTCCTCGACCCCAATGTTCCAGATGCCGCTCTGCGCATGACTCTGCGCCACGCCATCATGCGCGTCAATTACTACGTCCGCATCCGCACTGTGATGGAGGAGGAAGTCGATTCCCTCACGCGCCTCCAGGGCGAGCGACGCTGGGTCCCGCAGGCAGAGATCGCCTCACTCGCCCTCACCGGACTCACCCGCAAGGTGCTCACACGCGCGCATCTGCTGCGCCCGCCCGTGCACAACGATGCGATGCAGGCGGAGACGCACGACCTGCAGGCGTAAGCTCCCCGATTCCTTCCGCCCAGACGCATGTCCGGACTCGATTCCGTTCAGTAGTAGTCCGCGCAGCTCAGGTAGTAGCCGCACTGCGTGCACACCAGCTTGCACCGGTGCCCGGTCAGCCGATGGCTGCATGTGGGGCAAATCTGGCAGTGGTGCTCCACCGGAGCCTCTGCCCCGGCCGCGCAAGCCGCACCACTTTGTGGGAAATTCTCGCGAGATTCAGGGGCAAATTCCGCGTCAAAGGCCGTCGGCCGCTGCGGCAACATGCCAGAGAGATTAGCATAGAGAGGTAGGTAGCCTGACCTGACAGAATCCCGGCAGGTGCCTGTTGCATCAACGTTTTTTTGACGCGCCGCCTGTGTTTCCCCTCTGGTGGCGCATGCAATCTCATCCATCACCGAATCCGGAACACCAAGGAGGATCTATGGCAAGCAAGGCAAGTGCGGTTTGGACAGGTTCACTCAAGGAAGGCAAGGGCACGATCTCGACGGCCACGGGCGTGCTCAGCAACGCGAACTACTCGTTCGCCACCCGCTTTGAAGGCGCGGCCAGCGGCACCACCCCCGAGGAACTCATCGCGGCAGCACACGCAAGCTGCTTCTCCATGGCGCTCGGCGCGCAGCTCGGCGAGGCAGGCCTGACCCCCACCAAGATTGAAACCCACGCCGCTGTCACGCTGGCCAAGACCGACGCCGGCTTCGCAGTCACCCGGATCGCCCTCACCACCACGGCCTCTGTCCCCGGCGCATCGAAAGAAGCCTTCGACAAGGCCGCAGGCAACGCTAAGGTGGGCTGCCCCATCTCCAAGCTCTTCGCCAACAACACTGAGATCACCCTCGACGCCAAGCTCGTCTAACTGCTCCTCGATTCCTCGGTTAACCGCATCCCATCCGCTCCGCACATCGCCGCACCTGTGCGCCGCCGGATGGGATGCTTGGTTTCCGCCGCTTTTCCTTGACATGCATCGTCGCGACGGCGTCAACTTTGGAATTCAGGCGCTGGTCCCCCTCTTTGCCATCGTCGCAAGCGCCAATCCTCACACCGGAGAGCTGTCCATGCATCATCTCCACCAGTTCAACCACGGAGCGGTTCTCGCCTCTGCGGTCTTCCTCTGGCTTCTCGGCGCTGTCTGGTACTCGCCTCTGCTCTTTGCGAAACCCTGGGTCGCAATCGTCGGCCGTCAGATGGGCGAAAAGCCCAAAGGAGTCGTCCACGGCATGATCGCGTCCTTCGTGGGCGACCTGCTCCTCGCCTTCGTCCTCGCGCACATCATCGGATGGTCCGGCGCAGACTCCGCCGGCTGGGGCATCTTCATCGGCGTCCTCATGTGGATTGGCTTTGTCCTTGCGCCGCTGTATCCGCAGCGCATCTATGAGGGCCGCCCATTCCGCTACTTCGCCATCAACGGCGGCTACTGGCTTGTGGGCCTCGTTGCAGTCAGCGTCCTGCTCGTGGTGTGGCAGTAGCTCGCGCGCGAAGACGCGACGCTCAACCGGCCTGCTGCGTCGCCGCCTCTACGAACTCAAGCATCGTTGCCACCAGCGCCAGCGGCAGCCCCACCACGTTGAAGTAGCACCCCTCTACCCGGGGAATCCATCGCCCCGCGCGCCCCTGAATTGCGTACGCGCCCGCCTTGTCCATCGGCTCGCCCGTGGCCACGTAGGCTGCGATCTCCGCGTCGCTCAGCGTCACAAAGCGCACGCCCGTCACCTCGGCAGCCACTTCCGTTCGGCTCTTTGTCACCACGGCCACGCCGGTTATCACGCGATGCGTGCGTCCGCTCAGCAGTCGCAGCATCCGCGCCGCGTCCGCCGCATCCACCGGCTTTGCCAGAATCTGCCCGTCCACCTCGACCGTCGTGTCCGCGCCCAGCACTACCAGATCATCGCTGGGTGCCCCATCCTTTCGCCCTCTTTTGGCGAAAGGGTGGGAATCGGAATCCACTCCGCCTCCGCTCATCTGGTCAAACACCGCCTGCGCCTTCTCGCGCGCCAGCCGCGTCACATACGCAATCGCATCCTCGCCAGGTTTCACATCTTCATTCACATGCGCCGGCCGCACTTCAAACGTGAATCCGGCCTGGGTCAGCAACTCCCGCCGTCGAGGCGAGGCAGAAGCAAGAATCAGCATGCCCTCAGCACCTCATCCCTGTCCGCATCCCCGCCGGAGTCGCCACGCCCCAGGCCATCGCCGGCGTGTTGTGCGCCAGCCCAAAGCGCCCATCCGGCCCCAGCAGAATCATCCCGCCGTGCCCGCCCAGCCGATTAAAGAGATACTCCATCGCCTCCTGCGCAGCCACCTCCGGAGGCGTTCCCGACGCCACGCGGTCCGTGGCCCACTTGCCCAGCACCAGCTTCATGATCGGCTCGCCCCAGCCCGTCAGGCTCACCGCCGCTGCCAGGTTGTCCGCATAGCAGCCGCACCCAATCAGCGACGAATCGCCCACGCGCCCCGGCGTCTTGTTCAGCGTGCCGCCCGTCGAGGTCGCCGCAGCCAGATTCCCTGCCGCATCCAGCGCCACGGCGCCCACCGTGTCATGCGACAGCATCCTTACCGCCGTTTCCGGGCTCTTGTCGTCCGGCTCCCCGCTGAAGGTCTCGTCCGCCAGTCCTGCTGCCGCGCGCTGCTGCGCCTGCGCCAGACGCTCGCGCTCGCGCTCCAGCACCAGCTCGCTGTTCTCGATCAGCTTCATCCCGTGCGATTGCGCAAACTCCTCCGCGCCTGCGCCGACGAAATACACGTGCGGACTCTTCTCCAGCACAAGTCGCGCCGCCTGAATCGGATTCCTCAGCCGCTCCACGCAGGCCACCCCGCCGGCCTTCATGCGCCCGCCGTCCATCAGCAACGCGTCCAGTTGCACGCGCCCGTCCGAGGTCAGAAAGCTTCCGCGCCCCGCGTCA
>JBBIVH010000157.1:0-6850 GCA_037439805.1 Acidobacteriaceae bacterium | reverse complement strand
GCATCTTGCGATTGTGCGCCTTCTGGATGAAGTAGTTCAGCATCTTCTCGGTGACCTTGAAGTCCGCAATGACGCCATCCTTCATGGGCTTGATGGCGACGATGTTACCGGGCGTGCGCCCGAGCATCTCCTTGGCCTCTTTGCCTACGGCCTCCACTTCGCCGGTGTTCTTATTGATGGCGACGATGGAGGGCTCATTGACGACGATGCCTTTGCCTGCGGCGTAGACGAGGGTGTTGGCCGTGCCGAGATCAATTGCAAGATCGCTCGAAAACATGCTGAAAAGAGAGCGCAGGCCGTGCGACCGCGAAGAGCGCGAAGGATAACCGTTCGATGACATTGAAAGTGGATCTACCTCATAAACATTGTACGGCCAGAGAGGGCTGGGATGCCTCTCGTGCGTGGCCGGTGACCGTGCGAAAAGTGACGGCGGTGCGCTAGACTCAGGGTTTGCGCCCGCGAAAGGGCCGGGACGGCGGCACGCGGAGAGCGCGCAATTGAGGGGTAGATTTTATGAGCCATCGTGTGTATCACAATTGGATTGGCGGCGAGTGGGTGCCCGCCCGGAGCGGAAAGACCATCCTGAACCTGAATCCGGCGGATCACTCCGACGTGGTGGGGGCGTTCCCCTCGTCGAGCGCGGAAGATGTGGCCGACGCCGTGGCCGCGGCGAAAAAGGCCTACGCAACGTGGCGGCTGGTTCCCGCGCCCAAGAGGGCGGAGATTCTGGTGCGCGCCGGATTGCTGCTGCAGCAGCGCAAAGAGCAGTATGCGCGCGATATGACGCGCGAGATGGGTAAAGTGCTGGCCGAGACGAGGGGCGATGTGCAGGAGGCCATCGACGAGG
This sequence comes from Acidobacteriaceae bacterium, assembly GCA_037439805.1. Classification (GTDB taxonomy): domain Bacteria; phylum Acidobacteriota; class Terriglobia; order Terriglobales; family Acidobacteriaceae; genus Telmatobacter. The sequence goes on along the minus strand of JBBIVH010000157.1, from coordinate 6,003 downwards.
CGTTCTATGTGGCGGGCGAAGGACGGCGGCTCTTTGGCGTGACCACGCCGAGCGAGCTCCAGAATAAATTTGCGATGAGCGTTCGGATGCCGCTGGGCGTGGTGGGGCTCATCACGCCGTGGAATTTCCCCATGGCGATTCCCAGCTGGAAGCTCTTTCCGGCGCTGGTGGCGGGCAACACCTGCGTCATCAAGCCGGCGACGGATACGCCGCTCTCGACCTACAACCTGGTGCAGGCGCTGGTGGATGCGGGGCTGCCGGCGGGCGTGGTGAACATTGTGAGCGGCAGCGGCAGCGCGACCGGCACGCCGCTGGTGGAGCACCCGGATGTGCGCGCCATCAGCTTTACGGGCTCGAGCGCAGTGGGTTCGCTCGTCGGCCAGCGGGCAGCGGCGACCTTCAAGCCTGTTTCGCTCGAGATGGGCGGCAAGAACGCGCAGATTGTGCTGGACGACGCCAATCTGGACCTGGCGCTGGACGGCGCGCTATGGGGCGCATTCGGCACCACAGGCCAACGCTGCACGGCGACGAGCCGGATTCTGTTGCAGAAGGGAATCGCGGCAAAATTCACTGAGGCGTTTGTCGCGCGGGCGAAGAAGTTGAAGATTGGCAGTGGGCTGGATGAGTCGGTCGAAGTGGGGCCGCAGGTGAATGCCGGACAAATTGAGACCTCGAAGATGTACGTGGAGATTGCGCTGGCTGAAGGCGCGAAGCTGCTGGCGGGAGGCAAGGCGCTGACCGAGGGCAGCTACAGCAAGGGCACTTTTTTTGAGCCGACCATTTTCAGCGGCGTCACGAGGACGATGCGTATCGCACGCGAAGAGGTGTTCGGTCCCGTCGTGTGCCTCATCGAGTTCGATACGTTCGAGCAAGCTGTCGAAATCGCCAACTCCATCGACTACGGCCTTTCAACTGCGCTGTATACGAAGAACGTTAACCGCGCTTTTACCGCGATGCGCGATCTGGAAGCCGGAATTACCTACATCAACGCGCCGACGATTGGCGCCGAAGTGCACCTGCCCTTTGGCGGCGTGAAGCAGACGGGCAACGGGCATCGCGAGGGGCTGGGAGCGATCGAATTCTTCTCGACGTGGAAGGCCGTGTACGTGGACTACTCGGATAAGCTGCAGCGCGCGCAGATTGACAACGCGGAGTGACAGACGGCGCGGGAGCCGCGCGCTCAGCCTATGCGTTACTGATTCAGCCTTCCGAAGATCGCATTGGCCGTTCCTGAGTGGGTGAGCGCGCAGGATGCCTGCTGGTCGCATTTGTAATGAATGAGGGCGAAGTTGGAGGCCCAAACTGTGGCGATGGCCTGATCCTGCTTGCGCACAATGGAGAAGGTCCTTCCGGGGCTCGTGGTCAGCAGCGAGCGGGCCGTGTCGTAGCTGGTCACGTGTTCGTCGCCCTGCACATAAAATGCGGAGCCGAAGCGGCGCGCGTTTGCGAGCTTCGCCGTGCGCCTTGATTCGGTGGCTCGCCGGTCCGCTTCACGCTGCTTTTGATCTCGCAGCGTCTGCTGCTCATCGAGTGTGGGATAGTTCGTCACCATATCCCAGTAGTCCACGTGCTTGAAGGATTTGCGATCGCAGGGGAAGTCGCCCTGAGCATTCAGCGCCACGATCTCACCATCGGCATTCATCTGGTCCTGGAAGATGTCCTGACCTTTGATGCGGTCCTGTTCCTGCGCCTGCAAGTGGGTAATCTGAAATTCACGCGCAGCCTGCTCCTGCTGGAATCGGGCGAGAGCGGCTTTGCCCTTGGGCGGATGTGTATCGGCAGGGGCCAGCGATTTTGCCGCATCGAATGGAACGCGCACCGTTTTCTGGCAGAGCGCGAAGCCGGAAGAATCGAGCAGGCGAAGCGTGATGTCAATCGGGCGTGGCGGATTGCTCAGCGTGAAGTTGAAGTTTGACGCTACCGTTGGATCGATTGGCTCAATCTGGACCTGGTAATGAAGCTTGCCGTCCCAGCGCGCGAGCATGTGACCGCGCAATCCTCCTGCCTTGTACACGCCGTCGCCCAGATCCTGGGAATCGGAGGCGGGCGTGTCGCTGGAGTGATGAAAGAGGACCAACGCAACCATCACCGCTGCCAGCAAGGCAAAGCCGCCAAGGATGAGCGGCGATGGCTTGGGAAGGCTCCGTACCTGCCTCTGGACAGGAGGCGGCGGAGGCTCTTCGGCAAAGAATTCGCCCTGATATGCATTGGCTGCCTGCGCGGAGTCAGGCGCAGACGCTGCGTCACCCGCAGGTGTTTGTCCTGGTTGGTTCTCGGCCGATTCACTCATGCGGCAGATCCTTCAATGGAGAGCAATGGAGAGCAATCGATGCTGTCCAGGCAACTTAATGTCATTGGAGCATGACACCGCATGGGAAACAATCGGAACTGCACGGCAGGAGTCACGTTCGTAACTGGCCCGATGCAACTCTGCTTCGGTGTCTTTGACGCAGACTCTGCGGGGCGATGCAACTCACTTGGAGGTTGACTTGGCGCTGCCGGGAGGCGCGACCGGATTCGCGCTCTGCAGCCATGCGCTGTAGATCAGGTCGCGCAACATGCCTGCGCCGGCCGCGAGTCGCTCCGCCGTGAAGGCGCGCGACGCCGGTGTGCCTGCTCCAGTGAATCCGCCAGCTTTCTCGAAGATGTAAACCTGCTCGACGAAGGTTGCGGATTTCCGCAGATAGGCCACATAAGGATCGAAGATCTCGCCTTGCAGCGATTGCGTCGGAGCGATCAGCGGCTGGACCTGGGCTGCTCGGATGTTGGCGGCAACGAACGGCCCCTCGAACTCCCAGTGAATCGTATGAGCGGTGGTATAGTCGTTCGGATTGGGACCCACCCATCCGTTGTAACGAACCGTGGTGTGCAGCGGCTGCGAGCCATCTCCGACATAATGTCCCAGCCACCCGGCATAGAAGAGGACCGCTTGTTCGACGGGCCTGGTATCCTCGCCCGCGGCCGCCATACGCCGGTAGGCGCGCAGCGCAGCTTTCAGCCGCTCCCAGACCTCTTCCACCTGCCAGGGCTGCAGGCCAATCTTCTCCGGCCGCTCACCCGCAGAGAAGACTCTGGCTTCGAAATCGAGCCGGCGATGGGGTAGGGGCCCAAGGCCGTCGGCCAGTTCCAGGTCAATAAAATGCTCCGGGGCCTGCGCAGCCACCAGTTCCGGCTCGGCAGGCGAGCGCCATCGATCCGGTTCCGGACCCAGGTACTCCACCTCGCGCAGGGCTTCGTCCGAGCGCAGGAAGGCAGGCGCATCGGCGGGCAGATTGAGGATGGCCAGCCGGTTGATCATGCGATGCCCTTCATCGCCCCAGGCGTGGGCAGGCCGTGACTGAAGGAAGGTAACCATCAACAGAGACAGACAGATAGCACGAGAGATGTTCGCGGGCCATGGATGCATGGAGCCAGTATACGGACGCCGTTGCGGAACGATTGGCGATGGGCTGAAATCACGCGGTGATTTTCAACGCGTTACCGACGCGCAAGGATTTGGTGCCTGTGTGCGCCCGGACGCGGTAACGTAATTAGGCCAAAGGCAGAGTGATTCCAGGCTGAGCGGAGCAGCGATGTGGCGTGCGGCATGGTTGGACGCCTACCGGGTGGCGGGTTCCAGAGGGTACTGCCAAAGGTAACTTTCTGAACGATTTGACTCTTTTGCGGGATGCAATTTGCACTACAGGCACGGCTAGAATAGTTGCAATCGGTCGGAAATGGCCTTTCCCTGGGCTCAGAGGGCGAAGGAAGAGGCGCGGAAAGTCAGGAGAGCACGAGCAGTATGGAGACGAAGGGAGCCCGGCAACTGAAGCAAGCGGCGGAGCGTACGTCTCCATCGACGTGGTCCGCGCTGGCGGTTTTGGCGTTGGCCATGGCGGCTGGGGGCATCACCGCCCGGCTGGAAGCAGGCCCGCGCTACGACTGGCTTTTGTTGATGACGGCGATGGGACTGACCGCCGCGGTCGCAATGCGGCTGCTCGCAGACAACGCCGCGGAAAGCGAGGCGGAGTCGCAATACTCCGGAGACCCGCACAAAGACGTGCTCGACTCGATTGGGCCGATGATCCTTTCCGTCGACCTAGACGGGCATCTCGATTACGCAAATCCGGCTGCCGAGCGATTACTCGGTTATCACGATGAGGAGCTTGCGGAACTGGCCGGAATGGGAGATCTGCTGGCGCCCGGTGAGGCGGAGCGTCTGATCAGCGAACTGCAGCGGCTCTGCCGTATCGAGCATGGACCGGCTGAGACGCGCGAGGGAAGGCTGGATGCTCTCGCGGAGATCGTGCGGTGTCTGGCGCCCAGCATGACGCCCTCAATGGATACACAATTGCGTCGCAAGGACGGAACCCTGCTGCCTGCGCGTGTGCATGTCTCCAGTCTGCGCAACAAGGATGGCGATCCGGTCGGGATGGTCGTTGTCGCCGTGCAGCAACCAGCGACGGGCCGCAAAGAGCTTCTACGCCGCGAAACCCGGGATCGCTTCCGGGATGTATTCGAAAATTCCAGTGAAATGATTGCGACTCTGGATCTTTCCGGCCGCGTTCTCTACGCGAATCCGGCCTGGCGACGTTGCTTTGGCAGCGAAGGCGCTTCGGCAGACGACGAAGGGTCCTTTGAAGAGGCTTTTGGGGCGGGGGCAAAACAGGACGCGGCATCGCTCTTGCAGAGAGCATTGAATGGGGAAACGATCGATCGCGCCGCGCTGAGGAATGAAGGCCGCGACGGCCATCTGGTGGAGCTCGAGATGAGCCTGCACCAGCGCCGGCGCGCTGGCAAGCCGATGGCGGTGCAGTGCCTCGCGCGCGACGTGACGCAGCAGAAGCGCCGCGAACAGCGCCTCGCGCTGCAACTGCTGGTGAGCCAGATTCTCGGTGAGAACCTGACAGCCGAAAAGGCGGCGGCGCGCGTGCTTGAGGCGCTGTGCGTCTCACAGGGCTGGGATGTCGCGGTGAAGTGGGACGTCAATGCCGAGGAGAGGCATCTTGAGTTTGGAACCGCGTGGGGCTTGCCCGGCGGAGAGATCGAGTCCTTTATTCAGCAGAGCATGACACGGCCGCTGAGCCTCGGCGAAGAGATTCCCGGCCGCGCATGGAAGGAAGGCAAGCTCGTCTGGGCCGCAGACCTGGCCCAGATGCAGGGTAGTGAACGAGCGCAGGATGCCGTGGCGCACAGAATGGTTTCAGGTTGGGCTGTGCCGGTACAGGTCGGCAACTCCGTTCTCGCCGTTCTTGAGTTCTACAGCCATCTGCGGCTGCGCGAGGATGTGGAGATCTCTGCGGCGATGGAGACTGTGGCCTCCTCCCTTGGGCAGATGCTGGCGCGGACGCGCGAGCGGGAGCGCGCGGAGGAGTTGAGCCGCCAGCAGAAGATTCTGCTTCACTCCGTGGCCGACGGGATCTGCGGTATCGACAAGAATGGCCTGGTGCGATTCGCCAATCCGGCAGCGACGCGGTTGCTGGGCGCTCCGTCGCCGAGTTTGATTGGCAAAACGGTACACGATCTGCTGCATGGTGCGGCGCCCGCCGCCAGGCAGTGCGGCGACGATTGCTCGCTCCGCCGAGCGGTAGCCCGGCGCATTCCAGCCACCGGCGAGAACACGATCTTTCGCGCCAATGGAACGGGCTTCCCAGCCGAGTATTTCCTGAATCCCATCATGGACCAGGGACGCTTCTCCGGCTCGGTACTGAGTTTCAGAGATATCAGTCAGCGTTACGCGCTGGACCGGTTGAAAGATGAATTTGTCTCGACCGTAAGCCATGAACTCCGGACGCCTCTGACGTCGATTCGCGGCGCACTCGGACTGCTGACCTCAGGCATGCTCGGTGAGGTGAACGACAAGGCAACGAATCTGTTGCGCATTGCCCTCACCAACTCCGACCGGCTGGTGCGGCTCATTAATGACATTCTTGACCTGGAGCGCGCACAGGGCGGCCGCGAGCCGCTGGTCTTCCGGCAGGTGCAGATGGCAGACCTGGTGCGGCAGGCCATCGACGGGATGCA
>JBBIVH010000156.1:0-6873 GCA_037439805.1 Acidobacteriaceae bacterium | reverse complement strand
GCAACGGGGACGAAGGTGGTGGGGCTGAGTCGCGACGAGCGCGTCTTTGGAACGTATGGACCGGGACCGGCGCGCGACGTTCTGTCGCAGCTTCTGCAGGGCACCGGATACAACATTCTGATGACCGGCGGCGCGGGAGACGCCGCTCCGCAGCAACTGCTACTGACGCCCCGAACGGGAGGTGCGAACGCATCGTCCTCTGCTCCCAGTCCAATGGCAAGCAACGCGGCCGATGAGGAGCCCAGCGAGCCCGCGCAGGAAGAGCCGCAGCAGCCTCCTCCGCCCCCCAACGCGACCAATCCCGGCTTCGGCCAGCCCAACGCACCGCGCGCACCGCAGCAGATTCTGCAGCAGATGCAGCAGCGGCAGGCGCAGAGCCCGCCGGAACAGGGCGCGCCGCCGCAGAATCAGTAGTCGTGGAGGAGCAGCGGACGCGAAAACGCAGGCGCGCAACACGGCGCGCAACTCAAATGGCGATTCGCGGATAGAAAAACACGAGGCTTGTGGAATACCGTGCCTTGCGAATCAGAGGACGTTCGCCGGCTGGCGGCTTGCCTTCACAGGTGCGTCGCGACGGGCTGGACGCAGGAGCGCGAAGCCTGCGCGAAAGATGGAATACGCGGTGAGGACGCCGAACGCCATGGCGCCCACGGATGCACAAATCAGCATCAACAAATTCAACCAGTCTGCCATAACTCCTGCCTGAGCAAAAAATCCAAGGCGGTCCAATCGTACAAGCGGCTCTGCGGCCGTTGCGGGTTGCGCGGCTGCGGAATCGATGCACCGATTCTCGCAGAAATTTCGCCGCGTTGACCCTTGTTTCTGTTGACCAATAGAATACCTCCAGAGAGCCCCTCTCCGGAAATGGCCGCTTGGACCGAATCCGGAAGCGCCCGCCGCACACTCGAACCTCTGAATATGTCGATCACACACATTTCGGTGCGTGGGGCGCGCCAGCATAATCTGCGCGACATCAGCGTGCGCATTCCGCGCAACTCGCTCACGGTGGTGACCGGGCTATCGGGTTCCGGCAAGAGCTCGCTCGCCTTCGACACCATCTATGCCGAGGGGCAGCGCCGCTACGTGGAGACGCTCTCGGCCTACGCGCGGCAGTTTCTCGATCAGATTGAGCGCCCCGATGTGGACTCAATCGAGGGGCTGAGCCCGGCGATTTCAATCGAACAGAAGACGACCAGCCGCAGTCCGCGCTCGACGGTGGGCACAATTACGGAGATCTACGACTACCTGCGCCTGCTCTACGCCTCCGTGGGCACGCCGCACTGCCCCAACTGCGGGCGGCCCATTGCGCGACAGACGGCGGACCAGATTGTGCAGCGCATCCTGCAGATGAGCGCAGGCGAGCGCGTGACTGTGATGGCGCCGGTGGTGCGCGGACGCAAGGGCGAGTTCAAGGACCTGCTCGACGAGCTGGACCAGCAGGGCTTCCGCGCGCGTGTAGACGGCGCGATGGCGGACCTCACAGACCCGCCGGCTCTGGACAAACGCAAGAACCACACCGTTGAGGCCATCATCGACCGCGTGCTGCTGAAAAACGACGCAGCGGGAAAGGCAGCCGTCGAGAAGCGCCTGGAAGCCGCGGTGAGCAAGGCGCTGCAACTGGCCAACGGTCTTGTGCTCGTGGCTCCCGCGGGCGGCGACGAACAGTTGTTCTCGTCGTCGATGGCCTGCCCGGACTGCGGACTGGACGTGCCCAAGCTGGAGCCGCGCAGCTTCAGCTTCAACTCCACCTTTGGCGCATGCCCGGAATGCCATGGACTGGGCTCGCTCTACGACTTCGACCCGGCAAAGGTGATTACGGATTGGTCAAAGCCGCTGCTCGATGGGGGGCTTGGCCCCGGCTCGGCCTCGCAGTATCTGCTCAAGCTGATTCAGCTTGCGGCGGACCGGTACAAGATTGACCTGAAGACGCCGTTTGAGGATCTGCCGGCGAAGCAACAGCATCTGCTGGTGTATGGCCCGCCGAAGGGCGAGGGTCCGCGCACGGGCTTTCACGGCATTCTGGCGTATCTGCGGGACAGCGTGGAAGAGGCGCGCAGCGAGGGCTATCGCGAGTACATGATGGGCTTCATGTCGGCGACGCCCTGCCCGGCCTGCCGCGGCAAGCGGTTGCGTCCGGAGTCGCTGGCGGTGAAGGTGGGCGGGCTGTCGATTGCCGACTTCACGGCCCTGCCGCTGCATCGCGCGCTCTCGGCGGCGATCAATCTGCAGTTCACGGAGCGAGAGGCGCTGATTGCCGAGCGGGTGCGCCGGGAGATTGCCGAGCGGCTGGAGTTTCTGTGCGCGGTGGGGCTGAGCTACCTCTCGCTGGACCGCAATGCGACGACGCTCTCCGGCGGCGAAGGGCAGCGTATCCGCCTGGCGACGCAGATTGGCTCGCGGCTGCGCGGTGTGCTCTACGTGCTGGATGAGCCTTCGATCGGGCTGCATCAGCGCGACAACATGCGGCTGATTGAGTCGCTGGTGCAACTGCGCAATCTCGGCAACACCGTGCTCGTGGTGGAGCACGACGAGGACACGATTCGCCACGCGGATTACGTGCTGGATCTGGGTCCGGGCGCGGGCCGGCTGGGCGGGCATGTGGTCGCAGAGGGCACGCCGGAAGAGATTATGGCCTGCCCGGAGTCGCTGACGGGGCGGTATCTCTCCGGAGCAGCGAGCATCCTGCAGCGCGAGCGGCCGCGCAGGCTCACCGGCAAATGGCTCACGGTGACGGGCGCGCGCGAGCACAACCTGCAGGATTTGACGATCCGGATTCCACTGGGCGTGATGACGGTGGTGACGGGCGTGAGCGGCAGCGGCAAAAGCACGCTCATCAACGACATTCTCTATCGCTCGCTGGCGAAGGCGCTGTATGGTTCACGCGAGGAGCCCGGCGTACACGATGAGCTTCTCGGCGCGGAGCAGATTGATAAGGTGATTCGCATCGACCAGTCGCCGATTGGGCGCACGCCGCGCTCGAATCCAGCCACGTATACGGGGGTCTTCTCGCCAATTCGCGATCTCTTTGCGATGCTGCCCGAGGCGCGCGAGCGTGGGTACAAGCCGGGGCGCTTCAGCTTTAACGTGGCGGGCGGGCGCTGCGAAGCCTGCCAGGGCGACGGGCAGCGGCGCATCGAAATGAACTTCATGCCGGATGTATACGTCCAATGTGAGGTGTGCAACGGACGGCGCTACAACCAGGAGACGCTGGCCGTGAAGTTCCACGGCCACTCAATCGCGGACATTCTGGAGCTGACGATTGAGGATGCGCTGACGGTGCTGGCCAATGTGCCGCAGCTCAAACAGAAGCTGCAAACGCTGGTCGATGTGGGGCTGGGTTACGTGCACCTGGGCCAGAGCGCGACAACGCTGAGCGGCGGCGAGGCGCAGCGCATGAAGCTGGCGCGCGAGCTGAGCAAGCGGCAGACTGGGCGCACGCTGTATCTACTGGACGAGCCGACAACGGGGCTGCACTTTGACGATGTGCGCAAGCTGCTGGAGGTGCTGCACCGGCTGACGGACCTTGGCAATTCGGTGATCATCATCGAACACAATCTCGACGTCATTCGCAACGCGGACTGGATTCTGGACATGGGGCCCGATGGCGGCGAGGACGGCGGAAGGCTGGTGGGCGCGGGACGCCCGGCAAAGATTGCGGCGACCATGGAATCGTACACGGGGCAGTTTCTGATGCGCTTCTACGCGAATGAGGACGGAAAGCTGCTGGCGATGGATGACGAACCGGAAGAGGAGACTCACCCCGCGGACGCACCGCCCGAGCCGCCAAAAGACAGACCCGTCGCGAAGGGACGAAAGGCAAAGCCCACAGCAACGTTGCCGACGGATGGGGCCAAACCGAAGCGAGGCAGAAAGCCGGCGCACCTTTGAGCACGCCGCAGGGGCCAATCCCCTTTGAGCCGGATGCGCGCGAGAGCGCGGAAAACGGGCTGGCCCCAGCCATTGAGCCGGTGTCGGCTCCGGTCGTTGACTCCCTCTCTGCCGCGGAGTCCGCACCGGGCGAGCTTGCACCGGATGCGACCCTGCCTGCATCCTCACCGCTTCTCTTCCGGCGCTACGAGATGCCGGAAAGCCGCGCAGAGTTGCGCATTCCGAACCTGGGGCACGTGGGCATTCTGGCGCTGATTGCCGTCTGTGGGCTGTTCGGAGCAAGCCTGGCGGCGCGCGCGGCACTCGAAACGCATCTCTTCGGCGTGACGACCGTGGCGCAGGCAGCGGGAGACATTCACTACACACTGGGCGCCGAGGCCATCCTGTATCTGCTCACCTTTGCCGGCAGTCTGCTGATCTTTCCCGTGCTGTGGCACAAGGGATTCTTTGCGGGCCTGCAGTGGCGCGGACGCACGGCGCTGGCACTGCGCCGGCGGCTGGTGAGCGCGGCGATGATCTGCTTTCTACTGGCGCTTGCCAACGGCATCCTGATTCCGGGGCCGGAGAACACGCCCATTGACCGCCTCTTCCGGACGCCGGGCGCGGCATGGCTGCTGTTTGCCTTTGGCGTCACGGCTGCGCCGTTCTTTGAGGAGCTGGCGTTTCGCGGATTTCTGCTGCCAGCCTTCTGCACGGCCTTTGACTGGATGCGGGAACGCTGGGAGGGACTGCCGCCGGGCACGCTGGATGAAAGCGGGCATCCACTCTGGTCGCGGCCTGCGATGGGCGCGGCGGCGGTGCTGACGAGCGTGCTGTTTGCGCTGCTGCACGGCGACCAGACGGGCTATGCGGTCGGGCCGTTTCTGCTGCTGGTGTGCGTAAGCCTCGTGCTGAGTTGGGCGCGGCTGGGGACGCGTTCGCTGGCGGCCAGCGTGGTGGTGCATGCCTGCTACAACTTCATTCTGTTTTCCTTCATGTTTCTGGGGACGAGCGGCTTTCGACATCTGGACAAGATGTGAGCGCTGCATTTCCCTTCCGCGTCTAACCGTTGTAGGATTTTCTCGGGCAGTGTCAATTGCCTATCCGCGCACGAGGTTCGGGACATTCATGAAGCGCACGCACTCTTTACCAGGCAGCACCTCCAACGCCGGACGCAACGCCGCGCTGGCTAATGGCTTCACCCTGATGGAACTGCTGATCGTCATCTCCATCATTCTGATCCTGATGCTGGTGGCGATTCCGACGGCGGGCAAGATTCGCAAGCACGCCAACGAGCTTTCCGCGCAGAAGTCGCTGCAGACGATTCAGGAAGCGCAGTCGATGTACGAATCGACCTACCCGACGAGCGGGTACGCGTGCACGCTGCAGGCGCTGGCGGGCGATCCCGCTTCCGGGCCGCCCAGCGCGACCGCCGCGCAGGTCATCAACGGCGAGCTGGCGACGGGCATCAAGTCGGGCTACATCTTCAACATCACCAACTGCACCAAGGTGAACATCAACAACACCGAGCGCATCACCAGCTACATGGCGATAGCGGTGCCGGCGACGCCGGGAAAGACCGGCGACCGTGGCTTCTGCCTCGACTCCGGCGGCGCGATGAAGGCGGACCCGGCGGGCGGCACCAACTGCACCGTGATGGTGCAATGACGCTGCACTCGTACACGCGAAGCGGTGCGGCGCTGACCATAGCCGTTCTCATTGCGACGGCCCTGCATGGGCAGCAGGGTCAGGTGACGGCGAATGCGCTGGCGCAGCGCGTCGACCAGCACTATAACCAGTTGCGCTCGCTCAAGACGAATTTCACAGAAAGCTACGAAGGCATGGGCATGTCGCGGACGGAGAGCGGCACGCTCCTGCTGCTGAAGCCGGGACGCATGCGCTGGGATTACACGTCACCGGCGGGCAAGCTGTTTCTGCTGGACGGCAAGTATGCGTGGTTCTACACCAGGGGCGACCCGCAGGTGCAGCGGCTTGCCGCGAGCAAGCTGGACGATCTGCGCTCGCCGCTGCGCTTTCTGCTCGGTCACACGCAACTGGCGAAGGAGCTGAACCACCTGACGATGGCCAATGCCGCAAGCGGGGAGTTCACGCTGACGGGCCAGCCCAAAGGGCAGGAGCAGCGCGTGCGGCGCGTGACGCTGACGGTGACAGCCGATGGGGCCATTCATGCGATTGAGGTGGAAGAGACGGATGGATCACTGACCCGATTTGTCTTCAGCGATGAGCAATCGAACGCACCTGTGGCAGCAGGGCTGTTTCAGTTCAAGGCGCCGGCGGGCGTGCCGGTGGTGGATGCGCTGCCGCCGGTGTAGTCTTCGGATTTCGCGCTGGTTTCCCTTCTTTTCTTGACCCGCTGACTTCCCTGCCGCCGATTGCCGCGTGGGCGGCAGTTCAGGCCTTGCCGCCTGCGACGAGACCGAGCTCGCGGAGCAGGAAAGCATAGTCGAAGGCAATCTCTTTCAGATAGTCGTAGCGTCCGCTGGCCCCGCCGTGGCCTGCCTGCATATTGGTCACGAGAAGAAGCGGATTGGCGTCGGTCTTCAGGGTGCGCAGTTTGGCGACATACTTGGCGGGTTCCCAGTACATGACCTGGCTGTCGTGAAGCGACGTCTTCACGAGCATCGCCGGATACGCGGTGGCGCGCAAATTGTCATAGGGCGAGTAGCTCAACATATAGCGAAAGAATTCCGCCTGATTCGGGTCGCCCCACTCCTCGTACTCGGGCACGGTGAGCGGGAGCGAGGCGTCGAGCATGGTGTTCATGACATCGACGAAGGGCACATGGGAGACGACGGCGCGAAAGAGCTCGGGGCGCATGTTGGCGACAGCGCCCATGAGCAGGCCGCCCGCCGAGCCGCCTTCGATGGCAATGCGAGCGGGGTCGCCGTAGCCAGCGTCAGTGAGGCGCTCGATGCAGGCGATGAAGTCGGTGAAGGTGTTGCGCTTGACGAGCATCTTGCCGGCGTCATGCCAGGGTTCGCCGAG
>JBBIVH010000155.1:0-7007 GCA_037439805.1 Acidobacteriaceae bacterium | reverse complement strand
ACAGAGAAGCTGCGCTACATGCACCGCAACCCGGTTGTGCGCGGTCTGGTCGCCAAGCCCGAGGACTGGCCATGGTCCAGCTTCCGGCATTACTTGACCGGGGTCGAAGAAACCGTCGAGATCGAATCGCAGTGGACGGCCTTCAAGCGCGAACAGACGGGCGTTCGCCTTCCGATCCGCAGTGGTCTGGTTCAGCACTTCCCGCCCTAGCAAGCTAGGACGGGGCACCCAAACTCATCACCCCGTGACCATTGGCGTATTCTGAGGTCGATTCCTCTGGAGGGGCACTTTTATGTGGCAGCGGATAAGTGTCTTAATGACGATCCTGGCATTAGCCGCTAATGTGGGGATGCAGTTTTACTTCAAGTGGGTGCCCGACACCAAAGACCAGAAGCGGCACGTCAAAAGCGCACTTACTTGGTTGCTGAACATAACTTTCTTCGCGCTCTTCGGCGTGGATCTTTATCTTTTATCCAGACACAAAGGTCCGGTAGATGCAGGTTTCGTTTTGCGTGCCGTGATGCTTGCGAGCCTTGCCGTTTTCTACCTCATAGCACTCATTGCATTGCGCTTTACGAACTTGTTGTTTCCTTTGCATCGCCTCTCTGGAGATCTATATCACGACCTCGTCGGCTTAGATAAAAGCCTCATCGGCATGATAAAGGACCTAGTCATGGCAATGGAGCTGCTCGCAAGAGACCCAAACCTATCTAAGGAAACAACGCGTGCGCTCCACGTTCTGCTATATGGAGACCGAGAGTCCACGCCTCAATTGGAAAGCAGACGCGAGGACAAACCACGTTAAAGGCCGATTGTCGGGCTTCCCGTCCAAGCTCCGCTAGGGCGGGAGACAACACACTCCCCGCAAGCGGTCCGCCGCCCCCATCCTTGACCCCCCTCCCCGCGCGTCTTTATGGTGGCCCCAGTCGAGGGCGTTACGAAACTCGTGGCAGCAGTAGGTCAGGGAAAGGGTTGACTATTCGCCTAATCGACCTTCGGATCTTCGATCTGCAAATCGTGTGGCCGTTTTATCTGGCGTGAAGGAGTTCCTTCGTCAGTTTCACCGCCCCAAGCACATTCGTGATTCGCTTTAGGTTGTAGGCCATTGTCGCGATACCGATTTCGGCTCGAGCACCGGTCAACCCACGCATCAACAGACGAGGATGTCCGAAGATGCGGTATTTGATCGTAGCGAACGGATGTTCAACTGTGCATCGGCGCAGTCTCATCGCCTCCGGCGTAACGCGTTCCTGCATCCGGTTTAGAGCGTCTTCGTACAAATGACGGGCTAAACCACGTCTTGGAGCTTGTGTGCAGCGCGACTTCAGCGAACAGCCGGCACAGTCGATAGACGATGCCTTGTACATCGTGTATCGGTCTTTGTGATTGGTATGCTTGCGTAGCAACCTCTTGTCTCCGGGGCAGATGTACGTATCGCTGTCCGCTTCATAGCGGAATTCGTTGCGACCGAACAACGTGCCATCACCCTGGTTATTCACTGTGCGCATAACAGGAACAAACGGCATCATGCCCGCCGCTTCGCAGTGAGCGACCTGCTCTCCATTGGAGTAACCGGCGTCCGCAACCACGTTGAAGCTATCTACTCCGATTGCCTGCTTTGCCGCCTCTGCCATGGGCCTGAGGCAACGGATATCGGAAGCATCAAGCACTACCGCATGGGCTACGATCAGCGCGTTCTCTGTATCTACGGCAGTCTGAACGTTGTAGGCCGGAAGGGCTTGCTGACGAACGAGCATAAACCCTGCTTCCGGCTCTGCATTTTTCTTCAACTTCTCAAGCGCCGTTTGCACTGCAGATTGATCGATCTCTGTCTCATGTTCGGCGTCCGCCTTCTCCACGTTGTCGAGATAACGCTGTAGCGTGACCCTTTCGCGGACTGTGTCAATGCTCGCTACAGCGCGAAACTTTGAGCCATCGATGGCAATCCATTCGCCACGGATTAGACCACAACTTCGTGCAAAGCGAATGAGGGCCGCGCCCGCTGCAGTGATGGCTTCGGCGTGCATTCTGCGAAACTCAGAGATGCTCTTATAGTCTGGGTATAAGCGTCCGAGAAGCCACATCAATTCGACATTCCGTCGACACTCAGCCTCCAAGCGTCGAGATGAACGGATCTGATTCAGATAACCGTACAGATAGAGCTTCAGCAAATCGCGTGGATCATAACCAGGTCGGCCTGTCTCCGCAGCTTGAGCGCGCTCGAAGCCCAGCACTGATAGCGCAAGCTTTGCGACGAATGCATCGATGACTCGGCACATATGATCGACAGGAACAAGGTCGTCAAGAACGACCGGAAACAGCGAGCCCTGACCGCGGCCTTCACCTTGGATGTAACCCATAAAAGACGATGTCCTCATGCTTGCGAGGACATCGTCTCATTTATTCCGGTCCGAAATATATCGAAATCTAGGATAGTTATTTGCGGGCATATTCCAGATGACGAGAATGGCGTTTATCGTTATCTATCCAAAGAACTCTGCTGATGTCTTGTACATGTCGTCGATCAGATGATGCTGCCGCACAGCATCCTTGAAATTGCAGGCTTCGGATGTGCCGTTCTTCCTGTCGTCTGCGTATGCCGCGTAGAGATAGGCAAGATCCTGTGCGCTTACATCGAGGCCAGCCTTGGCGAGCGTTTCGTATTCGCCAGGTACTGGCAGCGGCGAGAAGGTTGTCGAATCACCCTTCATGCCTTCGATGGCGTTGTCATTCTTGTTTTGAAAGGCGAGAGGGTTCGTGATACGCAGAACGCCTTCCGTCCCGGAGATGTCGATCTGAAGCCCGGTGCGATGCTTCTGCCCGCCTTCGATCTGCATGGAGAACAAACTGCCTCCCTCAAGCGTGCCGATCACCATGACCTCATTCGGATTCGTGTTGGGAATCTGCTCTCCCGTCTCCTCCACCGTAAAGAAGGGAAACTGCGTTTGGATAACGGCTGTCAGTTTCTTCGGGAAGCCGACCGAGCGAAAAAGCATGTCTCCGAAGTGGGCGGCGTAGATCGACAGGACGTGCGAGAAGTTCGAGGCGTAGAAAGCCCACTCATATCGTGCCGGCATGGTGTCCGGGAAAGCATCCACACTGACAGTCATGTGAGCGGCGCGCAGCGTACCGACATAGCCCTGCTTCACCAGATCGCGAGTGTAGCGCGCGCTCGGTCCCATGCGGCGCTGCAGGCCGACGATATGCTTCACGCCTTTCGCTTCAGCAAGGGCGAGCAGCTCTTCCGACTCAGCGGTGCTCGTGGTCAGCGGCCATTCGCTGTACACATCCTTACCCGCTGCGATGACTGCCTTCGCGAGCCGCGCATGTTCAGGTGCGGGAGTGACTACGGCAACCAGGTCAACGTCAGGATGTTCGATCAGTGCCTGTTCATCGGCAAAGGCGTGTGGGATACCGAACTCGGCTGCGGTCTCGTTCGCGGTATCCTGCTTTCGGCTGGATACGGCGACAAGCTCAAATTGCTCCAACGATTGCAGCGCCGGGATGTGGCCGTATTTGGCCCATCCGCCCGCTCCGATGATGCCTACACGAATCCTGTCATTGTTCATAAAGTTCTCCCTCATAAAGGGTAGACCTTGACACATATGTCAATGTCAAGGGAGCCTAGACCATGCTCATTGGAGAACTCGCAACTCGGACCTCTGTCAGCACCCGCGCTCTGCGTCACTACGAGAAGCTGGGTCTGCTTCACAGCGAACGGGGAGAGAACGGATACCGCAACTACGCCGAAAAATCTGTCGAGTCGGTGAAGTCGATCCAGTTCCTTCTCTCCTCCGGTTTGAACCTCGCCACGATTGCCGAAATCTTGCCAACACTTATGGGAGACAGATGCGCTCTCGACAACGACGCGGTACGTGCTGCGATTGAACGGGAGTCCGGCAAGATAGCAGCGCGCATGGCGAAGATGGCCCACAGCCACGACATTTTATCGAAGGCGCTGGAGAAAGGTCTGCTTCGCAGACCGGGAACCTAACGCAAGGCAGGTTAGTAACGGCAAGCCGGCTTCTCTTCAATAAACCTCGAAAAGTTTTAGCATCTGCTCGATTTATGAGTTTCGTAACAGCCTCAGTCCTCCCCGCACCCATCGTCCTCACGCACGCGAGAGCGACCCCTTCCCGTGCGCGCCCAGTGCCGCATCCGCGGGGAACTCCTGTCCGCTCCACGCTTTCTTCGATGTCCACGGCTTCCGCGCCTCGGCCCAGAACGGATCGCTCGCAGGCAGTCCCAGCGGCAGCCACGCAGCCGCGCACAGATAGCAACTCCCGGTTGAGATATACGCCTCGGCCATCTCCGGCTGATGCCCGCAAAATCCCACCCGCAGCCAGCCATTCTCATCGAACGTGCCCGGAGCATCGATCATGCGCCGCATCACCGCGGTGAGCGCAGCGCGAACCTGTCCCGGCGCTACATCGTCGGGCAGTTGCCGCCGCAGCGCCATCTCCGCCAGCAGGTGGAACGCGCCAAAGCGATAACTGAGCGAGCGCCCAATCGGCGAAAACGAACCGTCGGGCCCAATCAGCCGCTCCTGAATCGCCGCGTAACGGCGCGCTCGCTCCACCATCGCAGGCGCAAAGGGCTGCCATGCCGTCGTCTTCGTTGACACCATATCCAGAATCTTCAGCAGCATCGGCTGAATCACAAAGCTGTTGTAGAAGTCGCAGTGAAGCTCGGGGCCGTCGCCATAGATCCCATCGCCCAGATACCAGGAGTTCACGGCGCGAATCGCATAGTCCACGCGCATTCTGTCCCACTGCGCTCCCATCAATGAAAGCGCCGCCTCGACCATCGCCGAAAACAAGAGCCAGTTGTTGTAGCCGGGCAAGATCGTGCGCGACGATTCCAGCGCCGCGATCGTGTTGCGGCGAACCCTGTCGTCCAGCTTGCTCCACAGCTCTCCCGGCGCGCGCACAATGCCAAGCGCCAGAAACGCCGTATCCACAACCGGCTGCGCGCCACGCGAGAAGTTCATGCAATCCGGTGAGCGCGGATCGGTGGCCGCGTCCAGCGCCTCGCGCGATAGCTCCACATATTGCCTCCGCAGTGTCTCTTCCCCGTGCGACGACGGCGCACTCTCCAGCCATGGCGCGATCCCGGCCAGCAGCCGGCCAAACGCTTCCAGATAGGTAAACTGCCTGCGCTCCTCCGCGTTGCCATGCGGAGCCTCCACCGGCATACGCTTCTTCAGCTCTCTCGCGCTCAGCGCCGCCAGCACCGGTTGCGCAACGCGCGTCAGGACTTCGACCCACGACGCACGGTCATCCTTCGCTGCACTCGTTCCAGTCGTCTGCGCGGTGAGATCGACGAACGATGCCGCGCCCACAGCCGTTCCAGTCAGCAGAAACTGTCTTCTATCCATCCATTGCCTCGTGTGTTGCCCATTGCCCAGTCTACGCAGGATAAGGCCCGCACCTCGCCCCATCCTTGACACCCCTCCCCGCGCATCATTATGGTGGCCCCAGTCCACACCACGCCCCTCAAGGACGCCGATGAAGCTCACCGACCAGACCGGAGCCATCCTCACCGACTCCCACTTCCTCATTCCTCTCGCCGTCTTCTGCGTCGGCCTCGCCCTGCTCATCACTCTGCGCTGAAGGCCCCGCCTTGCCGCCCGCCGCCAGCCCACAGCCAACCAGCCAGCAGTCATCCGGCCCGCACCGGCCCCACCCCGCCCACCGCCTCGGCGTCCTCTGCGCCCTCGCCGCCGGAGCATGGCTCGGCGCTGCCGAAGCCCCCACCAAGCTCGTCAACACCGGCCTCTCGCCCTACGCCGTCTCTCTCTGCATGGTCGCCGGCGTCTTCCTCGCCCGCTGGACCATCCCCACTCTCGCGCAGGGCACGCGCCAGGTCTTCGCCGACCTCGCCCGCAACCGCCACCTCATCCCCATCGCCATCCTCGCCGGCATGCTCTGGGCCGTCGCCAACACCCTCACCGTCTTCGCCATTCGCGACGTCGGCCTCGCCATCGCCTTCCCAATCTGGAACACCAACACCCTCATCGGCATCCTCTGGGGCCGCCTGCTCTTCGGCGAGCTCAAAGGCGCCAGCCCCCGCAACGTCGCCAAAGTCGTCCTCGGCGCCTCGGCCATCGTCGCCGCCGCCATCCTCCTCGGCTTCTCCACCCTCCACCCCGGCGGCCTCCACGCCAGCGACCCCCACGCCACCCGCGCCGCCTCCGGCATCCTCGCCGCTCTCGGCGCCAGCCTCCTCTGGGGAACCATGTATGTCCCCTACCGCAAGGCCTACCTCAGCGGCATGAATCCGCTCTCCTTCGTCACCATCTTCACCATCGGCGAACTCGCCACCGTCCTCCTCCTCGCTCTCGCGCTCGACCCCGCAGCCTTCCACGTCCTGCTGCACTCGTCCAGAACCAGAGAAATCTTCTGGCTCTTCCTCGGCGGCTTCGTCTGGGTCATCGGCGACATCTTCCAGCAGTACGCCACCAAATACCTCGGCATCGGCCGCGCCATCCCGCTCTCCAACACCAACCAGCTCTGGGGACTCGCCTGGGGCGCGCTCGTCTTCGGCGAACTCGCCCACGCCGACCCGCTCCATCGCACCTACGTCCTCGCCGGCTCCGTCGTCATGATCCTCGGCGCGCTCGCCGTCTCCACCGCCATCGCCACCGAGCGCGAACACGCCTCCACCCACGCCGCGCTCCACCGCGAGTGCGACCGCTACAGCCTCGACCGCGACCTGGTCCTCGCCGCCTACCTCGGCGTCCCGCCCACCTCCAGCACTGCCAGCACCGCCGCCAATACGCCCCACGCCGAATCGCAATCCGGCTCCCAATCCGGCGTCCTCTTACAGCCCCGTTCCCAAGCCCGTGCCCAGTCGCGTGCGTGGTGGGACCTCCTCATCGTCGCCGCCGCGCTCGCCGTCTTCGTCGGTCTCGGACTCCAGGCCCGCATCCCCAGCCTGCCCCTCAACCTCCACTGGACCGCCGCCCTCACCGCACTGCTCATCCTCACCGCCGCCACCGCCGCCTA
>JBBIVH010000154.1:0-7039 GCA_037439805.1 Acidobacteriaceae bacterium | reverse complement strand
GTCGTGCGATCTTTGCGTTTTCTCGACCGGCAGGTCACCCGCATCTCCATTCTGCCGCACATTGCAGCACAATCGGAAGACGCCCCCGCCCCGTCCTTCGCACCTTCATCGCGATGAACGATCCGGTTGTCTCAGGAGTAGTATTCTTGGACGTCCGGGGAAACAGGCCAGAATGATTCATTGGGGGCATATGCACAACCGAGCCGTTACCACTCTCACCACGGCGTTGCTCTTTGGCGCTGCTGCCGCTCCAGTCCTGTCGCAGGCGCCGTCGGCCGGCGCTCCTCTGCTCACAAGACTCGAAGCGAGCTACAACCTGACAAAAATGGGTTTCGCGAGCTCGCGCGTCACGGCGCCCGGCAGCGTCTATGTGGTCCACGTCGACGGCCTTCTTGCCCGCGCGATCGCGGATCATGTGACGCCCACAACAATCATCCAGGACGGCCAGCCTCTGCCTGCGGCGAAGGGATTCAAGGGTTATTTGGGGGCCACAGGAGACACGCGCCAGGTCGCACAGGGCGAGCGCTTCTATGTGGTCGGGATCGACCTTGAGAACGACGCGATCGTATTCCGCCTCGACTCCCTCGACACGCACGTGGTGGAGAACAATGGTGAGTCCGCGCAGTCGCGCTTTCGCATGCTCATCAAATTTCCCCTGGCAAAAGGGGCTGCGGACACGCTTACGGTGGCCGGCGTCCACCATTTGACAGACCCTATTTTCTCCCTCGAGAGCGCTCCCGCTCCGGCGGCGCAGGTACGGCTTGGTGAAAGTCTCGCAGATGTAGAGAAAGCCTTTGGTCAGCCGGACAAGATCGTCGACCTGGGCTCAAAGAAGGTTATCTCGTATGGCAGCCTGACGATTGTCCTCGTGGACAACAAAGTTACCGATGCAGAGTAGCCAACGAGAGCCTTCAGTTCTAAGAAGTGGTAGCTGGCCCATCCACGGAATTCACTATAAGCTGCGAAGTGTATAGGCCTGTGCCCCGCTCATCGCAGCCTCATCGCGATGAGCGGGTCTTCGGACCCAGTCTGCGGGTCGCTCACATCTCCCCTCCGCAACCTCGCCGCACTTTCACCCCTGCAGCCACTCCAGCTTCGACGCCTGCTTTGCCCGCAACCGAGCCGCGCGAATCAGGTGGGGCCTTAGTACTCCATCATCGTCACGCGCACCACCTCTGGTTTCTCGTGGAAGCTCAGTCCGCGGTCCGTCTCATCGCCATTCAGCGTCCGCAGCGGTTTCCACACGCCGTTTTCATAGGTGCCCTGCTCCGCCTTCACAATCTGGCTGTGCATCCACGCCGGCTTGCCCGGCAGGTGGAAGGTCACACTCGCATCCACGCCCGCCACCAGAAACTCGTTCGGCCCCAGCTTCCCGATCACCGCGGCGCCATTCGCATCCTTCGTCCCCGGTGCGCGCCGCCCATCCATCTGCGGAAACCCGAATGCCACCGTTGCCTGCCAGTCGCCCAAATCTACTTCCTTCGCGACCGTGCCCGGCTCTTCCACCGCCGTCTTCAGCATGCCGGCGAATTCCAGTTGCGCAATCTCGCCGTCCATCGGCCCAATCAGCGCATAGTTGCGCGCGTGCGCCGTCCACTTCTCATCGCCCAGAATGTTCCAGCCTGACTCGTCCACGCCAAACGGCGAGAACCCGATCGCGCCTTCGCCCAGTGCGTAGTAGAAGAACTTCGCAAAGCTGTCGCTCCGCCCCGTCTCCGGAATCCAGAGGGGATTGTCCGGGCGGTTGTACGCCGCCATCGTCTCGCGATAGAACTGTGAGTCGTCCGCGTAGATGTCCGGCCCAATCATGTCAATCGCGGGCGCAAGCTGACGCCACAACCCCACCAGCTTCTGCACCGCGCCGCCGCTCGGGTACGCTATCCCCGGCAGGTCAATCTGCCGCTGCGGCAGTTGCGCCGCCGGGTAGTCGATCCACACGTTGATGTAGCACGGTATCGCAAACTCCGCCTTGCCCGCCGCCACAATCGTGTTGATGTACTTCGACTGGTAATACATCTGGAACAGCTCATCGGCCTCCGCGCCAAAGACCGCACGCCAGGTCCCGGGCTGCTTCTTCGCCGCCGCCAGCATCTCCGCCGGCACCTGCCCCGCAAAGAGCCGATTCGCCTCCGGCGAGAAATCGCGCACGCTGCCAATGTTCCCCGACTCGTTTTCCACCTGCACTACCAGCACCGTGTGCTGGTCACCATCGATTTCCTTCAAATGTCGCATCAGCGCCGTGAATGCCGTCTTGTCCGCCTCCAGCGTGTTCTTCCCCAGCGGCGACATCACATCAATCGGCGTCCCATCTTCCCGCACCACGCGCGGAAACCGTCTTGTGTCCGTCTTTACCCAGCTGGGTACATAGTGGTTGTTGCCGTTCTTCCACGTGCCAAACCAGAGCAGCACCACATGCAGGTTGTGCGCCCGCGCCCCCTGCACAATCGCATCCACATTGCTGAAGTCGAACCGGCCCTCCGTCGCCTCCATCTGCTCCCAGTACACCGGAGCCTCTACCGTGTTCGCATGAAGCGCGGCCATTGCCTCCCACACCTGCGGCAGCTCACTTGGCCACGCGCTCGAGTTGTGAATCTGCCCTCCGAGCACGAGAAACGGCTTGCCATCCACGAGCAACGCATAGCGGCCATCTTTTTTCACCACCTGCGGCGCCTGCTCTGCCCTCAGCACAACCGGCTGCGCCATCCCGAGCGCAGTTAGCGTCGCGACAACCCCCAGCAACCCACAGCGAAAACGTAGAACACTGATTCGCATGGCTTATCAACCTCCCCAGCACTGTAAACGTCTACATCACTTCCTGCAACACTGTCTGGGCCGCCCTTGAATACGACGAAGCAGAATCCGCCGCAGGCCTGCACCCGCTGCGGACTCTACGCGCCGCTCTTACTGCTTCTCCGGCGCCGTCTCCATCACCGCGCCGGGAAAAATGTCCGGGAGCGGCGCATTGCGCTGGTCCTCCAGCTGCGGTTGAGGCATGGCCTTGCGCGGCATCATCTGGTCACGCTGCGCCGCGTTGTACACAAAAATTGCCTCGACCGTCGCAATCTGCTTCAGGTCCGCCGCCTGCAGCCGCTCCACCGTATCCTCATTCGAGTGGTGCGTCCGGCTCTCGTAATCCAGATCATCCTGGATAAACTGGAAACCCGGAATCCCCACCGCATCGAAGCTCAGGTGATCCGTGCCGCCTGTGTTCTGCATGGTCAGTGTGGTCACACCCAGGTCTTTCAGTGGCGCAATCCACTGCGCAAAGATCGGCGCTATCGCGGCGTTCCCCTGCAGATACACCCCGCGAATCCTGCCCGACCCGTTGTCCACATTGAAGTAGGCAGAGATCAGTTTCTGTTCCGGCTTCACATCCACCGGGCCCACCGCCTTGCGAATGAACTCCGGCAGCGCCATCTGGTCTGGCGCGGTCGAGAGCGGCGCCGACCCAAAATGGTCCCGCACATAGCCGCGCGACCCGAACAGTCCCTGTTCTTCGCCGGTCCACAGCGCGATGCGAATCGTGCGGCGCGGCTTCACATCAAGCGCCTTCAGGATGCGCACCGCCTCCATCGCTACCACCGTGCCCGCGCCGTTATCCGTCGCGCCCGTTCCTGCAATCCAGCTATCGAGATGACCGCCCAGCATCACCACCTGGTCCTTCAGCTTCGTGTCCGTTCCAGGAATCTCGGCAATCGTGTCGAATCCGTGCTCATGCTCGCCGGTGAACTGCGTCTCAATGTCGATCTGCACCGTCACCGGCACGTGCGCCTGCGTCAGCCGGTAGAGACGTCCGTAGCTCTCAATGGCCGCGACCGCCACCGGCACCTTCACGCGCGACTCCGGTTTGTAAGGCGTGCGGCCCAGCGTCGCTCCGTTATCGTCAAAGAATGTGCCGCCGGAACCGCCGCCGTTCTTGCCGTCTCGGCTCGGCTCAATCACCGCAGCCACCTTCTCATCTGCAAAGAACTGCGCCACCTTGTCAATCAGCTTCATGCGCTCCAGATAGCGCGCAATCCGCGCCTGCATGTTAGGCTGCATTGCGCCGGCATTGCCGCTCACCGGAAACTTCGCCAGTTCCTCCAGTTCGCTTTCCGAGTAACGCTCAAACAGCGCCTTATCCACCGGCGGAACATCGCGCATCGCTCCGAACAGGACAATCTTGCCCGCAAGTTTGCCGCGGTACTGGTCAAAGTCCTTCTCGCTCTCGATCTTCACGAACACTACATCGCCCGTCACCGCTCCCGCCGTAGAAGGCGACCACGGCGTAGCCTGCAGAATCAGCACCGCCGTGTCCGGCGTGACCATGCGCGCCCACGTATTCAGCTGCTGCCAGCCCAGGCCGAATTCGCCCCAGTCATCCAGATGCGCGTTCACCAGGCCCATCTTCGTCAGCGTGTCGCGTGTCCACGCGTTGGCCTTTACAAGATTCGGCGAGCCCGTCAGACGCGGCCCAATCCCATCCATCAGCGCGCTGGCCAACTCCATCACGCGCGAGTGGTTCAGCCCCTCGTCGCGAATCTTCTGGTACATCGTCAGGTCGAGGTTCTCAGTCGCGGGCTGCACTTCGGTGTATGGATCGACAGGGGCTGGTGCGGCGGCCCTGGGCTTGTCCGCGGCATACAATGCCACGGACGCAGACATACAAATACAGCAAAGCAGGCTCTTCATGCACATCATCGCTCTCTGGACCTCGGCGGGAGATTGTCGTACTCGGATGCAGAAATTCTAGGTCACGTACCCGCCTCGTGGCGCGCTATTTTGCCATGACTTTCTTCCCATCGCTTCCATCGTCTAAGGTGGAGTGCAAGACTGTCTCGCGTCTGCCGCAGGTCAAGGAACGAAAGGTGGTGGCTATGAAGAGCTTCGAGCACTCCGTCCAAACGAGCAAACCTTTCGAGGAGGCCGTCCAGGCGGTCGAGCGAATCACCGCGTCCAAAGGCTTTCGCGTCCTGCATGTTCATGACGTCGCTGCCACCCTCGCCGAGAAGGGCTTTCATCGCGAACCGCTCAAAATCATCGAGATTTGCAACGCGAAGTACGCACACGAGGTGCTGCAGAAGGACGTGATGACGGCGCTGATGCTGCCCTGCCCCATCGTCGTCTACGCAAAGAGCGGCCAAACCCACATCAGCACCATGCTGCCCAGCATCATGGAAGGCTTCTTTCCGGACAAAGGCATTGGCCCCGTCGCGGAGATTGTCGAAAAGGTCGCGGTCGAAATCGTCAATGAAGCTGCCCGCTGACTTTATGCGGCAATCTGCGTGGCTGCGCCGCGAAGCCGTCTGTACTCCGCCGCGACCCAGCCCAAGCTCAGCGCAAGGAGCAACGCAATCAGCGACTGCGAGACCACGCAGTACAGGCACCAGACCTGAAGCACCAGCTCCTCAATGAACGTCAGTCTCAGCGCAATGCAGAACCCCGCAAACACTATCAGCATCAGCGCGAATCGTTGCCGGAAAAAACCAAGAGCTGCGATCAGCAGATAGCCCGCGATGCCAATCGCCGCGACCGGCACGCCATGCATCACGGCGAATGGGCTGTGGTTCACCACGCCGCAATCCCAGTGGGCATTGATATCGCATGGCTCCGTCGCGGTCGAGTAGTGGACATGCAGCGCAAGCCCGGAGACAATTGCCCCGGCAATTCCCAACACCAGTATCAGATAGCGCATCACGAATTCGATGCTAACGCATTACCATGAAGCCATGCATCCAGAGCCGGACCCGGGCAAGCGCATCGCCTTCTTTGGCGGCACCTTCGATCCGCCTCACGCTGGCCATCTTGCCATCGCGCGCGCTGCCCTCGCCGGCCTCAGTCTCGACCGCATTCTCTTCGCTCCGGTCGGCTCCCAGCCGCTGAAGGCCAGCGGCGCCTGCGCGAGCTTTGAAGACCGGCTCGCCATGACGCGACTCGCCATCGCTGGTCAACAGGGATTCGAGATCACTCTCGCCGATGCGCCGTCCGCCGCCGAAGCCTCCAGCCCGAACTACACGATCGACACGCTGCAGCGACTGCGCGCGCGTCTGCCAGCCGCTACAACGCTCCTGTGCCTCATCGGCGCTGATTCGTTTCTCGGCCTCAGGCATTGGCATCGCGGCGCAGAGATCCCGTTCGTCGCGCCGCTCATCGTCGCTGCGCGCCCCGGCCAGAACCTCGACGATCTCTCCTCCTGCCTGCCGCAAGAGCTCAAGCTCCTACCGTCGGACTCATCCTCACCCGAGATCGACCCGCGCGCCGTGCGCATGTATCGACTCGGCAATTTGCTCGGAGCAACAGCGCCTCTCTATCTGCTGCCCGATGTGCACGTGGACATCAGCGCCTCGCAGATCAGGGACGCAATCGAGCGCCGGGGCCCCGCAGCAGAGGAATATCTCGCTCCCGCCGTCGCCGATTACATCCGCGCTCATGGCCTGTATCGCGAATCGCTGACTTGCGAGCCGCCCATAGAGCGGCTACGATGAGCGTTGGAGAGCCTACTCACGAATGAGCGAACTGAGCGTGCACGAAACGACTCGCATCCTGGTACAAGCCGCCGCAAAAGCCTGCGAGGACAAAAAAGGCGAAGACATACGGATTCTCGAACTCGATCCGATTGACTCGGGACTGGCCGACTTCTTTCTGATCGCATCGGCCACGAACGACAGGCAGGCTGTTGCCATCGCCGATGAAGTTGAGATCCAGCTCAAGCGCCAGTTCGGCGCGATGCCAACCTCGGTCGAGGGCCGCAGGCAGGCAGAGTGGATCCTGCTCGATTACGTCGATTTCGTCGTCCACATCTTTCTTACGGCCAAGCGCGCCTTCTACGACATCGAGCGCCTGCGCAAATCGGCCAAGCCGTTTACCCCGGCCGAGTTCGACGCTCACCTCAAAGAGGTGCTTGCAGCCAGGACGCGCGCCGCTCGCGGCAAAGCCGCCACAAAATCTGCCGCCGCGCCCAAGAAGAAGGCGGCAAAGTCCTCCACAGCCACCGGCAAGAAGGCGTCCGCTTCCGCGAAGAAGGCCACGACCCGCAAACCCGCCGCCAAGTCTCCAGCGA
>JBBIVH010000153.1:5011-7080 GCA_037439805.1 Acidobacteriaceae bacterium | reverse complement strand
CTGCACATGGGCCACATGCTCAACCAGACGGAGATGGATATCCTGACCCGCTGGCGGCGCATGAGCGGTCGCCGCGCGCTGTGGCTGCCCGGCACAGACCATGCCGGCATCGCGACGCAGATGATGGTGGAGCGGCAGCTTGTGAGCGAGGGCACCAGCCGCCAGCAGCTCGGCCGCGAAGCTTTCGTGGACCGCGTGTGGGAGTGGAAGCGCCACTACGGCGGAGCAATTCTGGAGCAGATGAAGCGGCTTGGGGCCAGCGTGGACTGGCAACGTGAGTACTTCACCATGGACGAACACCTCTCCGGCGCCGTGCGCGAGGCCTTCGTCAAGCTGCACGAGCAGGGGCTCATCTATCGCGGCGCGTACATCGTCAACTGGTGCCCGCGCTGCCAGACGGCCATCAGCGATCTTGAAGTCGTCTACGACGAGCACAAGGGCCACCTGTGGGAGATTCGCTATCCAGTAGTGGACGATGCGGGCAAGGACACGGGCGAGTTCCTCACCGTGGCGACCACGCGGCCTGAGACGATGCTCGGCGACGTGGCCGTAGCGATTCATCCCGAGGACGAGCGCTACACGCATCTGCATGGCAAGAAGCTGCGCCTACCGCTCGTGAACCGCACGATTCCCATCATCCTGGACGAGTGGGTGAGCCGGGACTTCGGTACCGGCGCGGTGAAGGTGACGCCCGCGCATGACCCCAACGACTTCGCGCTCGGGCAGCGGCACGACCTGTCCTCCATCAACGTGATGGACGAGACGGCGCACATCAACGCCGAAGGCGGCGCCTACGCGGGTCTCGATCGCTACGTCGCGCGCAAGCAGGTTGTCCACGACCTCGAAGCACAGGGCCTGCTGGCCGGCATGAAGGAGCACACCAACAACGTGGGCCACTGCGACCGCTGCAAGACGGTGGTGGAGCCGCGGCTCTCGATGCAGTGGTTCGTCAAGATTCAGCCGCTGGCTGACAAGGCCATCGCCGCGGTGAAGGAAGGCCACATCCGGTTCACGCCGGAGATGTACGCGAAGACCTACTTCGAGTGGATGAACAACATCCATGACTGGTGCATCTCGCGGCAGCTCTGGTGGGGCCATCGCATTCCGGCGTGGCATTGCGCCGCGTGCCGCAAGATCACGGTGGCGCGCGTGGATCCCACGGCCTGCGCACATTGCGGGTCCGACAGGATTACGCAGGAAACCGACGTGCTCGACACGTGGTTCTCGTCCGGCCTGCTGCCGGTCTCGGTCTTCGGCTGGCCGAACATCACGGCGGAGACGCGTGCGGATGCAGCCTTGAGCCGCGCAGATTTTGACGCGTTCTACCCGACGAGCCTGCTCGTCACCGGCTTTGACATTCTCTTCTTCTGGGTGGCGCGCATGATTATGCTCGGCTGCTGGTTCGCCGCCGACGTGCCCATGCCGGATGGCAGCCCGCGCTCGCTTGCGGATTCGGTGCCCTTCAAAGAGGTGTACATTCACGCGCTCGT
Source organism: Acidobacteriaceae bacterium (assembly GCA_037439805.1). GTDB lineage: Bacteria > Acidobacteriota > Terriglobia > Terriglobales > Acidobacteriaceae > Telmatobacter. The sequence continues at coordinate 5,590 of JBBIVH010000153.1, read as the reverse complement.
CCGCGACGCCAACCGCGAGAAGATGTCGAAGACCAAGGGCAACGTCATCGACCCGATTGAGATTGTGAAGCAGTACGGGACGGATGCCGTGCGCTTCACCCTGGCCTCGATGGCCTCGCCCGGCACGGATATAGCTTTCAATGTGGCCCGGACGGAGGGCTACCGTGCTTTCGCGAACAAGATCTGGAACGCGGCGCGGTTCATCTTCATGCAGATGGACAGAGCCAAAGAGGCGGGCATCGATTTCGATGCGTCTGCGCTCGGCGCCATGCCGGCCGTCGCCGAAGATGCGCCGCTGGAGGCGCGCTGGATTGTTGCGGAGTTGCATGCGACCGCCGCGAAGGTCAACAAGTCGCTCGAAGACTACCGCTATGACGACGCTGCAAGCACAATCTACCAGTTCTTCTGGGGCAGCTTCTGTGACTGGTATCTGGAGATCGTCAAACTGCGCCTGGACTTTTCCGAGACCGCAGACACGGTAAAGACGAAGGCCGCGCTCACCACGCTGGTCAGCGTCTTTGAGGCTGCGCTGCGTATGCTGTCGCCCTTCATGCCGTTCATCACGGAGGAGATCTGGCA
>JBBIVH010000153.1:0-4911 GCA_037439805.1 Acidobacteriaceae bacterium | reverse complement strand
ACCATCGACGCCTCCGCCGAGCGGGAGCGCTTGACAAAGGACATCGCCAAATACGAAAAAGGCTTGGCGGCGGCGGCGCGGCAGTTGGGCAACGAGGGCTTCATCGCCAAGGCGCCGGCGCACATTGTGGAAGGCCTCAAGAAGCAGGAGGCGGAGACCCGGTTGCTGCTTGAAAAAGCGCAGGCGGCACTGTCCGCCCTGCCACCGACCGACTCCGAGGGTTAGAAAAGAATGGAATGGAAGAGCCACCGGATTGACGCGCTGCTGGAGCAGGCGCTGGTTGAGGACAAGGCGACCAGCGACGCTACCACGAACCTCACCATCGACCCTGCCCTGCGCGCATCGGCGTCCATCCTCGCGCGGCAGGAGATGGTGGTGGCGGGCCTGGGCGCGGTGCCGCGCTTTCTTGAGATCTTCGGGCGGCTCGATCCGCATCCGCAGGCGCACAATCGCTTCGACGTCGTCAGCCACCCTGAGATCTTCGACGGAGTGCGCGTCCATGAGGGCCAGGTGCTGGCGGTTATTCGACACAACGCCCGCGTGCTGCTGAGCTGTGAGCGCGTCATTCTCAACCTGATGCAGCACCTGAGCGGCATCGCCACGCTCACGCGTAACTATGTTGACGCCATCGAGGGAACCAAGGCCCACGTGCTCGACACGCGGAAGACCGTGCCCGGCCTGCGTGCGCTGGAGAAGTACGCCGTGCTCTGCGGCGGCGGCACGAACCATCGCCTCGACCTCGCATCCGGAATTCTTATCAAGAACAACCACATTACGCTCGGCGGCGGGTTGCGTGCAGCGCTGACGCACGCTCTGGAGCGGCGCAAGCCCGGCCAGCGCGTGCAGATTGAGGTGCGCACAATGGCGGAGCTGAACGAGGCGCTCGAATGCGGAGCGGAGGCGATCCTGCTGGACAACATGACGCCCGCGCAGGTGAAGGATGCCGTCGATCGCATCCGCATCGAGAAGCGCTGGATTCCCATCGAGGCCTCAGGCGGCATTGTTCTCGAAAACATCCGCGCGTATGCCGAGGCGGGCGTGGACTTCATCAGCGTGGGCGCGCTTACACACTCGGCGAAGGCCGCGGACATTTCGATGCGCATCACTGCGGAGCCGTCCTAATCCATGTATGACGTGGCTGCGCTGGAGAGTGCGCTGGCAGGAACCATCTACTCCGGCAAGCTCCACTACTTCGCGTCAACAGGCTCAACCAACACCGAAGCTCTGTGCACTGCGCGGCAGGGCGCTCCTCATGGATCCGTGTACTTCGCAGATGAGCAGACGGCAGGGCGCGGGCGCGGCGATCATCGCTGGGAGTCGCATCCTGGTGCAGGACTCTATGTCAGCGTTCTGCTGCGGATTCCGATTCCATCCGCTCAACTTTCCCTGCTGCCGCTTGCGGCGGGCCTTGCCGCGGCAAACGCCATCCACAGCGTCACAGGCGTGAGCATCGATCTGCGCTGGCCCAATGACTTGCTGATCGGTCACCGCAAAGCCGGTGGCATTCTTGTGGAGTCAAAAGTCTCTGGCGGCGAAGCGGCCTTTGCGGTCGTGGGCATCGGCATCAACGTGCATCAGCGCAGCTTCAATGCAGCATTGGCGACGCCGGCTACGTCTCTTGATCTAGCCGTTGGCCGCACCGTCTCACGGCAGGCGCTGCTAGTGGCCCTGCTAAAATCTCTGGAGCAGGAGACGAAGTTGCTGTGCGAAGTTGAGGCTGCCAAGGCGCTGCCCGCGCGCGTTGAGGCTCGCTCCACCTGGGTACGCGGCAAGAATGTGACGGTGCACGGGCCGCAGGCGTGCGAGGGTGTGACAGCGGGGCTGGATGAGAACGGCTTTCTGCGCGTGCGGACAGCGGGCGGATTCGTGACTGTGCAGACGGGCGGGATTCGCGCCGCGGAGATGGACTGAAGACGATGTTGCTGGCTCTGGATGTGGGCAATACGAATACGGTGCTTGGACTCTATCGTCTGGACGGCGAGAAACCCGAACTGGCTGCCCATTGGCGCGTGACCACCCACCGCACGCAGACTGTGGATGAGTACGGTGTCTTCTTTGTGAATCTCTTCGAGATGCATGGCCTCTCGCCGGATCAGGTTACGCACATCATGATTGCGTCTGTGGTGCCGCCGGTCGAGTCCACTCTGCGCCAGGTCTGCGAGGCGTATTTTCATGTCGATCCGATGTTTGTCGAGCCTGGAATCAAAACCGGGATGCCGATGCTCATCGACAATCCCACGGAACTCGGCGCGGATCGGCTTGCCGATTGTATCGCCGCTTATGAGCGCTACGGCGGACCGTGCATCGTGGTGGATTTTGGCACGGCGACGAAATTCGAAGTAATCTCGGCGCGGGGCGAATACCTCGGTGGCGCCATCGCGCCGGGGCTGGGTCTGAGCGCCGATGCACTCTTCTCGCGCGCTGCGCGTCTCAGCCGCGTGGACATCAAGCGGCCTCCCAAGGTCATCGGCACCAACACCGTCACGCATCTGCAGAGCGGCTTGTACTTCGGCTACATCGGCCTCGTGGATGGCATTCTCGAACGCATCTTCGAGGAGTTGGGAACGACTCCGCAGGTGATTGCGACCGGCGGCCTCGCGCGCATGATTGCTGCTGATTCCCGCCACATCAAGGTTATTGACGAGTTGCTGACAATTGAAGGGCTGCGCATTCTGTTTGAGCGCAACCGCGCCTCGCGAACGCGCGGCAAGTCGCATTGAGAGCGCCGGTATGCGCGACTCCGCCAACTACTTCAACTACTTCACCGAGGTCGAAGAGCGATTCCAGCAGCGACGCGGGTCTCTGCTGCTGCTCTCCACGCTGGACTGGGCCCTGATTGAGACCTGGCGCGAGGCGGGCATCCCTCTGGAGGCCGTGCTGCGCGGCGTCGATGCGGCGTTTGACAAGTATGAGGCTCGGCAGCAGCGCGGGCGCATGCGCCGCATCAACGGGCTGGCCTGGTGCGCGCAGGCCGTGATGCAGGCCGCGGACGAAATGCGCGAGGCTGCGATCGGAACGCCGAAGCCCACTGGAGAGGCGCGTGAATCAGGATTCGAGCACGAGCGCGTGACTGCGCACCTTGAGACGGCGGCGGCTGCTCTGGAGTTGACGTCGATTGCACACGAGGCATGCGCAGCGACAGCCTTGAGACTGCGCGAGCTTGCAGCGGATCTGCGCAAAGATGCGGTACAGGCGGATCTGCAGCTAGATATGGAGACGTTGGAGCGGACGCTCACCGTGCTCGAAGAGAAGCTCTTTGCCGCGCTCACGGCGGCTGCGCCGGAGGAGATTCTTGTCGCGCTCAAGGAGCATGCAGTGCGCGAACTGGCGCCGTATCGCGGGCGCATGAGCGCCGTCCAGTTGCGGCAGGTGGAACGGCAGTTTGTGCAGAAGCAACTGCTGGCGCGGTATGATCTGCCGCGCTTCAGCCTCTTTTATATGAGCCAGCAATGAGCGAACGCCCAGCACAGCTAGTTGCCATCGAAAAGCCTGTCTACGGCGGCTCGTTTCTCGCGCGTGTGCAGGGCAAAGCCGTCTTTGTGCCGCTCGCACTGCCCGGCGAGCAGGTCCGCATCCGCATCACGCAAGACAAGCGCGGGTACGCAAATGCGGAGATCGACGAGGTGGTAGCAGCCGCGCCTCAAAGGATTGCACCGGCGTGTCCGCACTTTGGCGCGTGCGGTGGATGCAACTATCAGCACGCGGACTACGAGACGCAGCTCGCATGGAAGCAGGCCATTCTGCGCGAGACGATGGAGCGCGCCGGCGTTCCTGTGCCGCAGAAGATTGCCGTGCTGAGCGGCGAGCCATGGCGTTATCGCAATCGAATTCGCCTGGCCGTCGATGCGCGGGGTCAGGCAGGCTACAGAGGCAGACGTTCGCACTCGATTACGCCAGTAAAAGAGTGCCCCATTGCTGCGCCACTGCTTGTGGAATCGGCTCTTCGATTGCAGGAAGAATTGCGCCGCTTCAAGCCACTGTTGCCCGTGAACGAGATGGCGCTGTTCTGCAACGCGGAAGAGACCTCGCTTCTCGCGCACTTGCAAACCTCCGGTCCAGTGAAGCCTGTGGAGGAGAGCCTGTTCCGTGCGCTGACGCAGGCCGTTCCGGAGCTGCGGGGCCTGGAGTTTGCAGCTGAGGCCCGCAACAGTCAGGCTGCGCGCAGGACTGCACACTGGGGAGAGACCGCGATCTCGTATCGCGCGTGTGAGGTGGACTATCGCGTGGATCAAGGCGCATTCTTCCAGATCAATCGCTGGCTTGTGGATCCGTTACTCGAAGCTGTGACGGCGGAAGCGGCCGGACACCTGGCGTGGGATCTCTTTGCGGGCGTGGGGCTTTTCGCACGAAAGCTTGCGCGCCGGTTTCATAAGGTGGTCGCTGTCGAGTCTGCGTCAACCTCGAAGGCGTCGCTCCGCAGCAATCTTGACGGAACGCAGAGTGAGGCGCTGCACGCAGACGCACTCAGCTTTCTGCGCGGGAACGTGAGCGGGGAGCGCCCGGATTTCGTCGTAGTGGATCCGCCGCGCACTGGTTTGGGCGATGAGGTCACGGCGCATCTGGAAAGGATTGCAGCGCCGGCTCTGGTCTATGTCTCCTGCGATCCCGCGACGCTCGCCCGCGACCTCAAATCGCTGCTGTCTGGCGGGTATGAGATCAGCGCACTGACGCTGATCGATCTATTTCCTCAGACTTTCCATCTGGAGACCGTGGTTCATCTGCGGCGCGCCTGATAGGCTGTGCGCAGAGAGTCCTACATTCGGGATGCCCGCTCCGCCGCTCAGCCGCGCACCGTCGTTTGCCACCCGCACAGCCGCATCTGCTGGAGCCATTCCGCTGTTTCATGCTGCGTGGATCTTCGCAGCCGGCATTGTGGTCGCGCATTACGCCTGGCTGCGACCCGGCTGGCTG
>JBBIVH010000152.1:4603-7091 GCA_037439805.1 Acidobacteriaceae bacterium | reverse complement strand
TATCGCTTCAACACCGTATCGGCCTTCACCCGCGCAGTCAGTCGCATGCCGGGCGTAATCTCCACATCCTCGCCCCGCCCCGGCGCGCCCGCCACATGCACCAGCGACGCATTCGCCGCCCGCTGCTGCGCGCCCGGGTCCGGCGCGGCCAGCGTCAGCGTCGCCGCCAGCGGCACCATCACCTCGCCTACCGTCAGCGACTGCACCTGAAACACCAGCTCACCCGCCTTGCCATTCGCCCCGGCACGCGCCACGCGCGTCAGCACCGCCGTCGCCGCGCTCCCCTTTGGCACGATTACCGCGTCCCCGGCCATCAAATCCTCGTCCAGTTGCAGCGCCACCGGATCCCCTGCCTGCGCTTCGTCTGAGCCAATATCCGTATGGGTCACCAGCCGCAGTTCTGTCCCCGCGCGCAGCACCCCATCCGGCGCGGCCACACTCGGCGGCAACGCCACCGCTCCTGTCACCACATAGCTCACCTCGGCAATCGCGCTGGGCAGCTTCTGCGGCTCCTCCGCAATCGCCTGCAAGCGCATGCTCGCGCCTACGTGAATCGGCCCCGTGTACCGCGTCGAATCCTCCGTCGGTGTCCAGCCATCCGTCGTGTAATAGATCACCGCGTCGCTGGTCGCACCCGCGATGCTCACCTCAAATCCAGCCAACGCATCTCCAGAACGAATCGAGATGACCGGCTGACCCGCACACCGGCAGTCAGGAAGGGCGCGCGGCGCGTCCGCAACCTCAATCGCTCCCGATGCAGGCGCCGCCTCATCCATTCCCTTCGTCGAGAGCGGGTTGATGCCCTTGTCTTTTGTCCCCAGCGCCTGCACAGATGTCTTGTCGATCTGCGCCGCCTCGCCCATCACTTGCGCAGCACTCGACTGCCCGAGGACCACTCCGCACAGCACAACCAGGACAAGGTGAGTGGATCGCATCCGAACCTCCCGCACCTGAGACACGAACAGTTCAGCAGAATCCCAACGGATGTGCAAGCGCGGCGCGCCCTGTACCTCCACACCGCTCACGCCCCTCACCGCCCTGTGCTGCCAAATCCCTTCGCGGCCCGCGCCGACTCCTCCAGCGTCTCCACCACTTCCACCGCGCCCGTTCGCACTGGAACTGTCGCCCGGTCAAGGACCTCGCGCAGGTCCGCGCGCCCTGACGTCACCGGCGGCGCAAGCCGATGGCCAAGCCGGATGAATGGCTTCTCAATGAAGTAGATGACTACTGCCTTAGAGCAAATACGAAATTCGAAAAGCAGTAGATATTTGCTATTGGATCTCTCGAATCCCGCTTCATCCAACCGCCGGGGACCAACTGAAATACGTCGTACTCCGGCAGTAATTCTGCAAACGAATTCAACGTGGTGTTGCGAAACATCTGATGCCAGTTGTATTCCAGTTGGATGTACTTGGGCCTGTATTGCCGGATTATATCCTTTGCACCTTTAATAACTTCAGACTCAAAGCCCTCCGTGTCAATCTTGATGAAATCAATCGATTCGAAGGAGCCATTGCCAAAGTAGGCGTCGAGAGAAACCACTTCAACCTCAACCTTGCTCTCGTTGCTAACGTATGGGACCTTTTTCACATCCTCGCTGAGGGAGGCGTGAGCAAGTGCGCTTGGATTGTAATGGATGACCAGCCTGTCGTTCTTCTCCCCAACCGCTCGATTCTCAAGAATCGATCTTTGCCTGAATTCTTCCGTCTGCTCCTGAAGTCGCAGAAATGCCGCCGGCAATGGCTCAAAGCTGACGACCTGGGCTTGCGTGTATTTTAGAAGTTTCCTGGAATAATCCCCGACATTCGCACCAACATCCACGCACACTCTTGGATTGGAAGGAGCGAGCACCTTCGATATAAAAAATTCTTCACCGCTTTCCGACCCATCTTGATAGTTGTTATAACCTTGCCCCCTCAACGTCGCATGAAACAGAAAACTGTTGACCTTCGAAAGCGGGGGTTTAGAAAACACTTTGGCATAGAGAGTAACTAGCCGATTGATCATTTTAGACTCCGTCGATTTTTATCGGATCAACAGCTCAACTCTATGCTGCCACCGTGATCCATACCGTTTGGTGGCAGCCGGCATGTTAGCGCATCCGATGCTCCATGAGATACGAACGGCCCTTCGCTCACCGCCCTGTGCTGCCAAATCCCTTCGCGGCCCGCGCCGACTCCTCCAGTGTCTCCACCACTTCCACCGCGCCCGTCCGCACCGGCACCGGAATCATCTGCGCAATCTTCTCGCCAGCCTTCAGCTCCACCGCCGCCGCGCCCAGGTTCGTCATCAGCACCAGAATCTCCCCGCGATATCCCGCGTCAATCACGCCGCCCGTCGTCGCCACGCCCCGCGCCGCCATCGACGACCGGTCCCGCACCAGCAGCCCCAGCGCCTCATCCGTCCGCGGGTCGCGCGCCTCTACCGCAATCCCCGTCCGCACCCGCACCGTCGCCCGCGGCTCCAGCACCGCGCTCTCCAGCGCAAA
>JBBIVH010000152.1:0-4503 GCA_037439805.1 Acidobacteriaceae bacterium | reverse complement strand
CGCGTTACCGCGAGCGCTCATCAGCGACCTACCCGGAGGTTTCGGCAATTCCTCGAGCCGCCTTGCCGCACCGGGCCGGTGCGCAGCCCGCGCCTGACTCTTGACGCTGGCTTCCCTCCCTATTTGGTCTTGCTCCGTGTGGGGTTTACCATGCCCGCTCCATTACTGCAGCGGCGGTGCGCTCTTACCGCACCTTTTCACCCTTACCGGACCAGCCGTCCGGGCGGTTGCCCTTTCGGTCGGCTTGTCCTCGCCTAAGCGAGGACCCCGGCGGTATATTCTCTGTGGCACTAGCCGTCCACGGGCCTTGAAGCCCGCGTCCCGGACGTTATCCGGCACACTGCCCTGCGGAGTTCGGACTTTCCTCCCCCGGCATGGGATCACCCATACCGGCAGCGACCGCCCGGTCCTCCTGCCACTTTCAGTCTACCGCGTTTCCTGATTTCTACCCTTCTCGCATATGGCCCTTTTGGTCATTCGCCCCTGCATCTTTTCGGCCATGCCGCCTCACCTCGCTCGCCACGAATCCGACCCCTTTCAAAGCTCCGCAATTCCCCGGCACCCACGTCCGCGCAGTACAATACCCGCGGACCGCTTCACACAAGGAGACCCGCTCTTCATGCCGCTCAATCTCTCTTTTGCTCCGCGCTCGCGCCGCATCACCTGCGCTGCCTTCGTTGCCTGTCTGCTCGCTGCCGCCGCACCCTCCGCGCACGCTCAGAACGCAACACCCGCCGCGCCGGCTACAGCCGCTCCCACTCACGGCATCGCCGTCGCCAACATGAACCCCTCCATCCAGCCCGGCGATGACTTTTACCTCTACGCCAACGCCGCATGGCTCGACCGCACCGTGATCCCAGCCGACCGCGCCGGCCTTGGCGTCTTCTCCATCCTCGACGACCTCAGCTCCAAGCGCACCAACGCGCTCATTGAGGATGCCGCAAAGTCCAACCCGCCCGCCGGCACCAACGCACGCAAGATTGCCGACCTCTTCAACGCCTACATGGATGAGAAGGGAATTGAGACCCTCGGCCTTGCGCCTCTCCAGCCCCGCCTCAAAGAAATCGCCGCCATCCGCGACCGCCGCGAGCTCGCCCTCGCCCTCGGCAAGACCCTCCGCGCCGATGTCGACATGCTCAACAACACCAGCCTCGCCACTTCCAACCTCTTCGGCCTCTGGGTCGCGCCCGGCTTCAACGACTCCGACCACTACGTGCCCTACCTGCTCCAGGGCGGCCTTGGTCTGCCCAACGAGAGCTACTACCTGCAGGACAGCGACGCGATGAAGAAGATTCGCGCCCGCTACGCCGAGCACGTCGCCACGCTTCTCCGCCTCGCCAGCTTTGACCACCCCGAGACCCGCGCCGCAGCCGTCATCAACCTCGAAACGGCCATCGCCAAAACTCACCTCAGCATCGCCGAGATTGAGGACATCCAGAAAGCCAACAACCCCTGGTCCCGCGCCGACTTTTCCCGCAAGGCCCCCGGTCTCGACTGGGCCGCCTACTTTGAAGGCGCCGAACTCGCGCACCAGCAGCAGTTCATCGTCTGGACCCCCACTGCCGTCACCGCCGAAGCCGCGCTCGTCGCCTCCACCCCCATCGATGTCTGGAAGGACTGGCTCGCCTTCCACTTCATCGACCGTTACTGCGGTGTGCTGCCCGCCGCCTTCGCTGAGGAGCAGTTCAGCTTCTACGGCAAAACTCTCTCCGGCGTCCAGCAGCAGCGCCCCCGCTGGCAGCGCGGCGTCTCCGTCGTCAACGCCTATCTCGGCGACGCCGTCGGCCAGATCTATGTCGAGAAATACTTCCCGCCAGAGGCCAAAGCCGAAGCTCAGGCCATGGTCGCCAATATCATCGCCGCCTTCCACAAGCGCCTCGACGCCCTCACCTGGCTCGCTCCCTCCACCCGCGCCGAAGCCCATGCCAAGCTCGACACCCTCTACGTCGGCATCGGCTATCCCGAAAAATGGCAGGACTACTCCGCCTATGAAGTTCGCTCCGGCGACGCGCTCGGCAACGCTGTCCGCGCCGGCCTCTTTGACTATCACTACTGGATTGCCCGTCTCGGCTCCCCCGTCGATCGTCATGAGTGGTGCATGACTCCACAGACCGTCAACGCTGTCAACATGCCTCTGCAGAACGCGCTCAACTTCCCCGCCGCCATCCTGCAGCCGCCTTTTTACGACCCCGCCGCGCCCGCCGCGTTTAACTATGGCGCCATCGGCTCCGTCATCGGCCACGAAATCAGCCACACCTTTGACGCCGAGGGCTCCGCCTTCGACGACAAGGGCCGCGTTCGCAACTGGTGGACCCCGGAAGATCACGCCCACTTCGACGCCGAAGCCCATGCCCTCGAAGCGCAGTTCGACGCCTATGTAGTCTTTCCCGGTGTCCACGTCAACGGCAAGCAGACCATCGATGAGAACATCGCCGACCTCGGCGGCATCGCCGCGGCCTACGACGGGTATCGCGCCTCACTCAATGGCAAGGATGCGCCGATGCAGGATGGCTTCAACGGCGACCAGCAGTTCTACATCGCCTTCGCGCAGAACTGGGCCACGAAGATCCGCGAAGCGGCTCTGCGCAACGAGGTCGTCCTCGATCCCCACGCGCCCGGCGAGTACCGTGCCCTCACCGTCCGCAACGCCGACGCCTGGTACGAGGCCTTCAACATCCAGCCCGGCCAGAAGCTCTACCTCGCCCCCGACCAGCGCGTCCGCATCTGGTAGCTGTGCTCAGCGCTATATCGCATTGAGTGAATGCCAAGGGGCTTTCTTGCGTCGGTCTGCCGCTTGATGGTGCTCTGCCGCTGAGTGAAGAGCTTTCAAAGCGCCTGCTGCTTCCCTCTGTGAGTGGCTCATCGAAGCAGCCCGCGCAGAGATGCCGCTGATCTCGGCGGCGCGCGCTTCCGCATAGGCCGCCGCGCCCATCAGCGCTCCGCGGCAATCTGCGCACCGTATTCGCAAGAAAGCTGGCGATCCCAACTGGCGGCAATGGCGAGCGTCGAAGGAAATGTAGTGCTCGCCTGCGTTTTGCTTCCCGATCCGGTGGCCGAGTCGGAGTTGCTGATATCTGAAATGTTCAGTCGTGGATTGCCTGCCACGAAGCCCGTACCCCCGCCGGGACTAGCGATAGATGGTACTTCGAGAGGATGAACTGTAGCTTTTCATCCAATGTCATCTGCTTGAGTAGTGCGTCGGCCCGTTCAGAAGCAGCCCTTTCCGTACTTGATTCTGCCGGGGGTTTGAGCGACGCAGCAGCGAAGACTCGCCACGGGAATTGCGGCAGCCAGCGCGGCCATCGCGAGCATATATTTCACGTGCATATTCTTATCTCCGATGCCGAGGCTCGGGTCGGTGACGACCCGGCACGGACTGCTTCAACACTACTGCGTGACGGCGAACTGGGCATGCAGACTTGTCGTCGAATCTTCCCCGGCCCAGACATCGAAATCGGATGGTTCGGCGATCCACTGCTTTGTTTGCGGGTTCGTCGTTTGGGGGTACCTGCTATTTAAGGCACGCGCTCTCGACGGGCAACCTCTGATTTCGGATGACGATTTCTCCTTTTCCGTTGAAATGCTACACGCATCACAAACCACAGATGAAGCCCTATACGACACTACTACTGAGTTTCATTACGACCTGATGCCAGTTCAACTGCAATCGCTCGTGGATTCTACGATTCCATCATGGAACAACTCTCTGGTTAGAATGAGGGAACAGCGAAACAAGAGAACCAATCGCTCTCAGGAAGGCACTCCAACGGAAGACTATGATTTTGGAGGACGGTCATATTCGACCCAGAATAACGCGATTGCTCTGTCAAATTCGGATTTAGTCCAGATACTTGGACTCGCACTGCGATTTACTGAGTTCATCCTAAAATGAGTAGCTGAGTTGGGATTGTCTAGGAGAGAAACGACTATGCGCTCGGAGCGCGATTTGAACGAACCCTCAGCAGCGATTCTCCGTGAACAACGAAGTCGCGGAATGGATTCAGAACGACTGATTCTGAGAAGAGAAAAGAAATCCCGAGCAATTCGATTGCCCCAATTCTTCCGCTGCATCGGCCAAGAGTGGCAAGCGCCTTGCCGGCGGAGTCCGGTTGGAGCCGGACAACTTCGTCAAACGGGTTCTCAAGCCAATCCTGGCGGAGTTGGGACTGAATGGTGGAGCCCATGCCTTCCGGCACGGGAACGCCACCTTGCTGGACTCCCTTCGGGCACCGATGGCCGTGAGGCAGGAACGGCTCGGCCATGTCGATGCCAAAACCACGATGGGATACACGCATCTCGTGACTGCGGACGACGTGCGTGTCGCCAACGAACTGGGTGAGCTTCTGGACAAGAGATTCATTGCTCAAGATTTGCCCAAGTCGTCGCCAAACGCAGAAACGGCCTCCGAACTCATATCGGAAGCCGTTTAGAATCATCAGAATCTTGGTTGCGGGGGCTGGATTTGAACCAGCGACCTTTGGGTTATGAGCCCAACGAGCTACC
>JBBIVH010000151.1:2906-7116 GCA_037439805.1 Acidobacteriaceae bacterium | reverse complement strand
TGACGCCGGCGGCGGACAGGATTCTGGAAGCGAAGGGCGTCTTCATCCTTCCGGATATTCTGTGCAATGCGGGCGGCGTTACGGTGTCGTATTTTGAATGGGTGCAGGACGAACAGCATCTGTTCTGGGAGGCGCAGGATGTTTACAGCCGGCTGGAACGGGTGATGAAGACGGCCTTCCGCGATGTGCTGAAGATTCACGAGGAGAGCGCCGCGCCGATGCGGATTGCGGCGAACATGCTGGGGATCGGGCGTGTGGCGGAGGCGGTGCAGATTCGCGGGATTTATCCGTAGGGCAGGCGACGATTGTTGCCAAGCTGATTCGGCCTGAGTCGATGATTCCCGACCCTTTCCGCAAACCTCGGGAAAGGATGGAGGACCTGGCCGGAAGTAGGAGAGGGAGAAAAGCATCGCCCGGTGCGGGGTTCGCAGTTTTGGAACTCGTGCCGGGCGGTTCTATTTGCGCGGATTCTGAGGCGCGGGGATTACATGGCTTTGATCTCGTTGAGATTTTCGAGGACGTGGCCCATCTTTTCCTGCTTGGTGCGGAGGTAGCGCTCGAAGGTTTCCTGCGGCTCGACCTCGGCGGAGACGCGCTCTGCGACGGTGATGCCGGCGGACTCGAGTGCGGCGACCTTTTCTGGATTGTTGGTCATGAGGCGCACGCTGGAGACGCCGAGGAGTTGAAGGACGGCGGCGGGCATTTCATAGGCGCGGCAGTCGGCGGCGAAGCCGAGCTCGACGTTGGCCTCGACGGTATCGCGACCCTGGTCCTGTAGCTCGTAGGCGCGGAGCTTGGCCATGAGGCCGATGCCGCGTCCTTCCTGCTGCTCGTAGAGGAGAATGCCGGCGCCGGCCTGCGCGATTTTTCCGAGGGCGAGCTCGAGCTGGAGGCGGCAGTCGCAGCGGAGGGAGCCGAAGACGTCGCCGGTGAGGCACTGGGAGTGGATGCGAACGAGCGGGGGCGCGGTGTGAATGTCGCCCATGACGAGGGCGACGAGGCCTTCGACGGCGGGCTGCGGTGCGGGCGCGTTTTCGTCGCAGGGGCGCGGCGCGGCGAGCCGGCCTTCAAAGCCGAGGATTCGAAAGTGACCCCAGCGTGAGGGGAAATCGGCTTCGGCAACTTTTTGAACGCTTTCAAGTGGCATACCTTTATTTTACGGCGTGGTGGGTGCGGCGCATGTTGCGAGCGGCGCAAAGGCGCGGCGCGATAGAGTGGTTGCGTGGTCGATAACAAACTGATCCTGATTACGCTGCTGGTGAAGCTGGGCGTAGCTGCCGCAGTGGCGAGCGCGCTGGCGCGGTCGCGGACCTTTCAGCGGCTGCTGTTTGCCGAGCACCGGCGGCACCGCGAGACGATGGCGCTGCTGGCGTTCTTTCTGGTTCCGCTGACGCTGGGGGTGTGGGTGCGGACGGCGGTGCCGAATTTTCTGGCGGCGGATATTTCATTTGAGACGGTGATTCTGCTGGGGCTGCTGCTGGGGCCGGGTTGGGCGGCGGTGGGCGGCGCGGTGCTGTCGGTTCCGGCGGTGCTGCACCATGAGTATCTGGCGCTGCCGTTCAACGCGCTGCTGGGACTTGCGGCGGGCGTGCTGGGCTGGTTTGTGGAGCAGGAAGAGATCTGGTCGTTCACGCCGTTCATCGACTTGAGCCTGTATCGATGGGTGCGGAGGAATCTGCGCAAGCCGCGGATCGACCGGCAGATTCTGATGCTGTTTCTGATTGCGGCGCTGGAGATCTGCCGCGAGTGGATTGCGCGAAACCTGCCCCATGCGACGGGACCGCGACGGCTGTTTGCGCTGAATACAGGCGTGTGGGGCTTGCAGGTGCTGGTGTGGCTGTGCGCTCCGATGGTGGTGGGGATTGCGCTGAAGGTGTGGAATGCGCTGCGGATTGAGATCACTCTGGAGGAACAGAAGCGCATGCTGCTGGAGGCACGGCTGGATGCGCTGCAGCGGCAGATCAATCCACACTTTCTGTTCAACACGCTGAACTCGATTGCGTCCTTGGTGCGGGTGAAGCCGGAGCTGGCGCGGGAGATGACGGTGAAGCTGGCGAATATCCTGCGGGCGCTCCTGAAGGATCATGACAGTTATGTGCCGCTGCGCGAGGAGCTGAGTTTCACGGATGACTATCTGGACATCGAGGTGGTGCGCTTTGGTTCGGAGAAGCTGCGCGTGGAGAAGGACATCGATCCGCGTACGCTGGATGTGATGGTGCCGAGCATTCTGCTGCAGCCGCTGATTGAGAACAGCATCAAGCACGGGCTGGAGCCGCGGATTCACGGAGGCACGGTGACGGTGCGGAGCCGGCTGGATGGGGACCGCGTTCACATTGAAGTGGCCGACGACGGCGTGGGCATGGGCAAGCGCCCGGAGACGGCGCTGCGGCGAACGGGCGCGGGCATCGGGATGAAGAACGTGCAGGAGCGGCTGGAGGTGCTGTACGGCGGCGAGGCGCAGTTCAGCGTGGTGAGCAATCCGGGGCGCGGCACGCTGGTGACGATCGATTTGCCGACGCGTTGATGACGACTAGGGTTTGTCTTCGAGGGCGAGCGCGGCGAAGGCGGTGGAGGCGTCGGTCATGAACTTGCCGACGTTGGTGCTGGGATCGCGATTCTTGTTGAGCGACTGCGCGGGCCATGTGCCGGTCGCAGGGTCCTGGTGGGTGGCAAGCCAATGGAGACCCTGCTGCAGATAGGCGCTCTGGGCTTTGCTCTCTTCAAGGGCGAGGACGGCGAGGCCGGTGGCGTAGCCATCGGAGGCTGTGGGCTCGGGTGTTTTGTCGAGGCGCTGCCAGGGAACGAGCGCGGCGAGGGTCCAGCCGCCGTCGGGGTTCTGGTGACTGTAGATTTCGCGGATGAGCTGCTTGCGCTGCGGCTGTGTGAGCAGCGCGGGGAATTGCGCGGAGGCCCAGAGCACGATGATCTTGTTGAGCAGCGGCTGCTGCGGATAGTGAGTCGTGAGATAGACGCGCAGAGCGGCGAGGTTGCCGGTGACGTCGTGGTTTCGGACGTAGTCATCTGGCGCGGTGGAGATGGCCTGAGCCATGAGAGCGGCGCCGAAGTAGCGTGAGTCCGACGATTCCCATGGGGCGAGGCCGAAGTCCTGCCAGCTCCATGAGCCGGCGTCGGGGCCGGCCTTTTCCTGCAAGGCCCAGAGGTTGTTCAGCGCGGCGCGTGAGGCGTCGGAGAGGTGGCGATCGTCGTAGCGGAGCAGGATGATGGCATTGAGGACGGCCTCAGTCGAGTGGGACTGGTCGGCTTTGCCTGCGCCGGAGTGTGCGTCGTCGTAGAACGGCGGGAGCTGGTTCCACAGGGCGACGCGCTTGCGGACGCTGGCGAGCATGGTCTCTTCCGGCGGATTGAGGCCGGGCTCGTTGAGCGTCGCGCGGAGAGTGGGACGGGCATAGGCGTACGAGAGCTGGGTGTGGCAGGAGACGCAGAGAGTGCCCTGGTCCTTCTGCGCGCGATCCCAGTGTTGCCATTCCAACTCGCGCGTGTCTAGATAGTGGGCAGCGGCTTGAGGATTCCAGGAGGGAGCGGCGCTGCCGGATTGCGCGGCGGCGTGGATCGTCGAGGAAGGAAGCACGATGAGGGCGAATGCGAGCAGAGACAGAAGTTGTGAGGGCTGAGCCTTCGTGCGCATGATGTGGGGACCCTCCTGGGAGCGAGGCGAAGTGGGCGAGAAGACCTCGGCGGGAACCGAGTCCTGTGTACGAGGATAATGCGGCGGATGGGCGAGCGCCGAGGAAATGGCCTGAGACGGTGGTTCCGGGAGAGTCAACAATGGGGGCGCGCGATGCACAGGCTTGCGCGGTATGCTCACAGGTATGGTTCGGTTCACGGTGCTCGCGTCGGGATCCAAGGGGAACAGCACGGTTGTGACCGGAGGGCGCACGCGGATTCTGGTGGATGCGGGGCTGAGCTGCCGGGAGCTGTTCCGGCGGATGAAGCTGGCGGGCGAGGATCCGGGGACGCTGGACGCAATTGTGATCACGCACGAGCACCAGGACCACGTGAATGGGCTGGCGGTGACGGCGCGGAAGCTGGGGATTCCTGTGTATTTCACCGAGGGCACGCATCGGGCGTGGATGCGGTGGCTGACGCCGCGGCGGCAGATGACCTATGCGCAGTGGCTGGAGCAGTGTCAAAAGCAGGCGGCGGCGCGGCAGGCCGAGGCCGATGCGGATGAGCCGGAAGGTGAGCCGGA
>JBBIVH010000151.1:0-2806 GCA_037439805.1 Acidobacteriaceae bacterium | reverse complement strand
TGAGCCGGAAGGTGAGCCGGACGAGGGAGATGGCGTGGCGCAGCCGACGGCAGCGGCCCAGCCGCAGACCGAGGCAGCGACGACCAAGGATCCTACCTGGCTGCCGGCGGTGGAGTATTTCGAGGCAGGCAAGGAGTTCCAGATTGGGGACGTAACGATTCAGCCGTTTACGATTCCGCACGATGCCGCGGACCCGGTGGGGTTTGTGATGGAGGCGGAGGGAGTGAAGCTGGGTGTGGCGACGGACCTGGGCTACGTGACGCCGAATGTGAAGGCGAAGCTGCAGGGGCTGCATCTGCTGCTGCTCGAAAGCAACCACGATCTGGAGATGCTGCGAGACGGGCCGTATCCGTGGAGCGTGAAGCAGCGGGTGATGTCGCGGGTCGGGCACCTGTCCAACGACGCGACGGCGGAGTTTCTGGAGAAGGAGTACGACGGACAGGCGGCGTATGTGATTCTGGCGCATCTGTCTGAGAGCAATAATCTTCCGGAGCTGGCACGGATCTCCGCGGAGCGGGCGCTGGGGGCAAGAGCGAGCCTGCTGGCGAATCGGCTGTTGCTGGCGGAGCAACATCAACCGCTGTCTTCTGTTTATTTTTAGAGCAAGTCGGTTACAATGGTGTGAGTTGGTTATTACCCTTGGGCCAGGAGCGTCCTGGCCGGAAGGGGTGCGGGGCTGGCCCTGAGGATTTTTTCAGCCGCGTGAAGGGACCTGCAAACGCGATTCTGCGTTTCCAACGGAAGGTCAGGAAGCGGATGACAGCAAAGTTTTTGGTGCTGATCTCTGAGTCCGACTTCTGCAAAGTGAGTCTAAGTGAGTATGGCAAGTCATGGATGCACGGACCGGGTGGTTGGCGCCATTCTAGCGAGTTGGCGCTATGACATCTCGGGAATTCATCCGGAGATGCGGCGCGACTACGAGCAGCATCTCGCAGAGTGCAGCCGCTGCAGCGGCCGGCTGAAGTTTCATCGCAGCCTGGATGTGGCGCTGGTCGTACTGACGTCGCTGTCGGTCTTCTTCTCGCTGTTCGCGCTGGCCGTAATCCGGCATATCAAGCCGCTGGAGCATGTTGCGTTCAGCATGCTGGGGCTGGATATTTCGGATATGTACCACATGCTGGTTTCGGCAGCGGTGGCAGGCGTGTGCTTCTCGGTGATTGCCTTTGCGCTGGTGCTGATGGCGACGCCCGCGCCGACCTATCTGGGCGGCATTGCGGCGGAGCGCGCGAAGGTGCTGGAAAAGCGGCTTCCGGATTCAATTAAGTCAATGCTGCCGCGGTAAATTTCACAAGAAAGGATCATGAGAAAGGCCTCCAGAATGCTGGAGGCCTTTTCAATTGCGGCTGCTATGCCGCTCAGTGCGCGATCGGCACGCGGAGGTCGCCGCCGGTCATCTCCTTGGGAAGGCCGAGGTGGAGGAGATTGAGCAGGGTGGGCGAGATGTCGCGCAGGGAGCCGTCGGGGCGGAGGCGGTAGTGATTGGCGTCTTCGCCGACGTAGATGAAGGGGACAGGGTTGGTGGTGTGCGCGGTGTGCGGGCCGCCGGAGACTGGGTCCACCATGAGCTCGGCGTTGCCGTGGTCGGCGGTGATGAGCCAGTTGCCATTGCGCTCCTTGACGGCCTTGTAGATGCGGCCGAGCTGGGCATCGACGGCTTCGATGGCCTTGATGGTGGGCTCGAGCTTGCCGGAGTGGCCGACCATGTCGGCGTTGGCGAAGTTGGCGACGATGAGGTCGAAGGCGGTGTCTTCCACGGCCTTGACGATGGTGTCGCCGATGGCCTCGGCGCGCATTTCGGGCGCGAGGTCGTAGGTGGCGACTTTGAGCGAAGGAATCAGGGCGCGGTCTTCGCCGGGGAAAGGAACTTCGATGCCGCCGTTGAAAAAGTAGGTGACGTGCGCGAACTTTTCCGTTTCGGCGACGCGGAGGTTGCGGAGGTGATGCGCAGAGAGGATGTTGGCGAGGATGTTATCCATCGACTCAGGCAGGATGACGAGCGGCAGCTCATAGAGCTTGTCGTACTGCGTCATGCAGAGGTAGTGGAGGTTCTTCGGAATCTCTATGCGGGGGATGATTTCGTCGAGGGACTCCCAGGCGTCGAGGTCGCGGCCGCCCTTTTTGTTGAGGCCGCTTTCGCGGGCAAGGACGCGGGTAATCTGGCGGGCGCGATCGGCGCGGAAGTTGAAGTTGATGCAGACGTCTTCATCGCGAATCTGCGCGACAGGGCGTCCGGCGGCATCGACCACGACGAAGGGGATGAGGAACTCGTCGGTGACGCCGTTGTTATAGCTCTCCTTGATGCGCGCGACCGGATCAGTGTGCGCGCCGCCTTCGGCCTTGCCGACGACCATGGCGTCGAAGGCCTTGCGCTCGCGCTCCCAGCGCTTGTCGCGGTCCATGGCGTAGTAGCGGCCGCTGACGCTGGCGATTTTGCCGACGCCGTACTCGCGCATCTTCTGCTGGAGCTGTGCGATGTAGCCTGCGCCTGACGTGGGCAGGGTGTCGCGGCCGTCCATGAAGGCGTGGACGAAGACGCGCTCGACGCCGTATTCGCGCGCGGTGCGGAGCAAGGCGTAGACGTGCTCCTGGTGGGAGTGGACGCCGCCGTCGGAGACCAGGCCGAAGAGATGAAGCTGGCGGTTGTTTTCGCGCGCGCGGTGCATGGCCTGCACGATGGCGGGGTTCTTCTGGAACTCGCCGGATGCAATCTGCGCGTCGATGCGGGTGATGTCCATCTGGACGATGCGGCCTGCGCCGATGTTGAGGTGGCCGACTTCGCTGTTGCCCATCTGGCCGTCGGGCAGGC
>JBBIVH010000150.1:0-7120 GCA_037439805.1 Acidobacteriaceae bacterium | reverse complement strand
AGGCGCGGCATGGGATGGGGGCGGCTCATGCGGAGGCTGCTCCGATGGATGCGGGAATGGGCGCAGGGGCGAGGAGGAGGGCGCGAGCTTCGCCGACGAGATAGACGGAGCCGGAGACAACGATGAGGCCGCCGGGCGCAGTGGTGGAGCGGGCCTGCTCGAGGGCGTGGGCGACGGAATCTGCGGCGACGGCAGACGTGCCGGTGGATTGCGCGGCGGCGAGCAGATCGGCGAGGGGCGTGGCGCGCGGGCTGTGGATGGGCGCGAAGATGACGCGATCGAAGAGCGGGAAGAGGATCTGCGCGAGCTCGGCGACGGGCTTGTCGCGCAGGCAACTGAAGACGAGGGTACGCGAAGGCGCGGACTCAAGCAGCGCACGGAGGCTGGCGCGCAGCGCCCATGCGCCGGCGGGGTTGTGCGCAACGTCAAGGACCCACTGCACGCCGGGGCTCTCGATTTTTTCAAGACGGCCGGGCCAGCGCGTGGAGCGGATGCCGCGTTCGATGGCGGCGGGCCTGATGAGCAGGGCGTGATGCGTGGCGAGCTCGACGGCGGCGGCGATGGCGAGGGCAACGTTGCGATGCTGATGCGCGCCGTGGAGGGGCGAGTCGATCGTGACGGGCGCGCCGAGGACTTCGAGCGCGTACGGCGCGGAGGGGTCTGCCGTGTGCGCGGGCATGTAAGGCGTGGCGCTGATGCCGCGGACGCCGAGCTGGAGGGCGACTTCGCCGATGGCCTGGTTGGCCTCAGGGTGCTGCGGCAGGGTGACGAGCGTGCCGCCGGGGCGCAGGATGCCGGCCTTCTCATGCGCGATGGCGGCGATGGTGGAGCCGAGCCACTCGGTGTGGTCGAGTGAGATGTCGGTGATGATGGAGAGCACGGGCGTGACGATGTTCGTGGCGTCGAGGCGGCCGCCCATGCCGACCTCAAGGACGGCGAAGTCGATGGTCTGTTCGGCGAAGTAGAGGAAAGCGAGCGCGGTGAGCGTCTCAAAGAAGCTGGGGTGCTGGGGCAGGCGGCCGGATTGGACGAGCGCGAGGGCCGTGTCATGCACGCGGAAGAAGAGGCGGGCGAAGTTGGCGTCGGAGATGTCCTGGTCCGGAATGCCGGGTCCGGAGATACGAATGCGCTCGTTGGGGCGCTCGAGGTGGGGCGAGGTGTACAGGCCGGTGCGCAGGCCGGACTCGCGGAGGATGGCGGCGAGCGTGGCGGCGGCGGAGCCCTTGCCGTTGGTGCCGGCGATGAGCACGGACGGGAAGCGGCGGTGCGGGTTGCCGAGCGCGGTGAGGAGGGTGGCAATCTCGTCGAGGGAGAACTTGCGGCGGGCGTGGCCGGGCTGGGTGTGCAGCTCCGGCGTCATGGCGCTGAGCAGATCGATGGCCGCGGCGTAAGACATGGAAAGATCAGTATAGAAGGCGGGGCGGAGCGGGTATTTCTCCTGGAGTGGAGAGGCGCGAGCGGCGCGGCTCAGGCGGCCTGCGGAAACGAATGGCCAAATGCGTGTATCTAATGATGGGAGAAGAACTGAGGACGGGTGCGGGATGGCGAAGCGGCCGTGGTTGCGGTGGGGCATTGAGGCGGTGATGGTGCTGTGGCTGGCGGCGATGCTGTGGTACCGGTTTGTACCGGGGCGGGCTGCTGCGCCGACGGCGGCGAATGCGAAGGTCTTTACGCTGACGGGGCTGGATGGGAAGCCGATTGCGCCAGCGGCCTACCAGGGCAAGGCGATGGTGGTGAACTTCTGGGCGCCGTGGTGCGCACCGTGCCGGCTGGAGATTCCGTGGCTCGAGAAGCTGCAGGCGGAGAATGGCGGGCGGCTGGTGGTGGTGGGCGTGGTGGCCGATGCGCGGGAGTATGCGCATGCCGAGGCGATGATGCGGCAGAAGGGCGTGACGTATCTGCTGGCGCAGGACTCGCCGGAGATAGAGCGGGCGTTTGGCAGCCCGGCGGCGCTGCCGACGAGCTTTTATCTGACGCCGTCGGCGCACGTGGCGCACACGGTAAGCGGGATTGTGCCGCAGTACATGATGCGAAAGTATGCACGGGATGCAATGGGTGAGCGGTAGGGGCAAGGTGTGGCGTTGTGCAGAGGGGGTTGCGTTCGGTGCTTGCCGATGGGACGGAAGTGGGAGATGAGACAACCGGCTACAGATGGCGTGGTGGCGTGCGCAGGGATAGGCGGTCCCATGGGCCCTCCCACTCACAGGGCCTTCCCTTCGTGCGAAAAGAGGTCAGGTCCTCTGCGATCGACATACTGACGTAGGTGTCTACGCCTTTGAATGTGTCGACCCCTGCCGGACCCGAACTGTGCCAGCAGAGTGTCGCAGCATCGGGGACGAGATAGACAGGAATCTGGCTGCCGTCCTTCTCGATGAAGTCATGCCGGGTTCCTGACTGGTCGTAGATGAAGTGGGTCCTGCGCCAGGCCTGCACCATCTCCGGCGTGATGTGGCCGTAATTCCGCTGAATCAAACCCATGAAGGTCCAGAAGCGCGTTCCGGTCAGATTCAGGCCGAAATGGGCGGGGTTCTGGCTGCCGCTTCCATGCTGGCTCATTGCATGGCCCGGATCGTGAACGTTTTCCTCGTTGTAGCTGTCTTTCGCTTCGACATTATTGGTCGAAACAATATAGTGACTGCCGGTTTCGCCCAGGTCGCCCGGAGCGCGTACGGCGTAGCGTGCGGCACCGTGCTGATCGGATGGAATGCTCTCAATCACAAATGCTTCATGACTGTCGGAGACGACCCAGTTCACGCCTCGCGTGCATTTCCCAATCACGATCTTGTTCCCGGAATTGGATCGGTACTGTGGCCGGCCCACTGTCAGAAGCTCCATGGCATGTCGTGCCGATGTGGCAAAGGCCGCTGCATAAAAGTTGCCGACCTGCCAGTCCAGACCGGCTCTGCGGTAACCCGAGAACGGATGGTCCAGCGTCGGCCCCAGAATCCCGTACGTGCCCCCTGAATAACCGCTCGAAGTGACACCGTGCACATTCTGCGCATGTTCGCTTCCGATCTCACCCCCAGAGTCCGTCACCGTGTAACGGCTTGCTCGCGGGTCGGATGGGTTGGCAAGAAAGGTGACGAGGTACTCCTGCGGAAAGAAGTGCTGGTCCTCTGAGCTGACATGAATCGCCTTGCCATCCTGCGTGGCGGGCCCGAGAATGACCGCTCCGCTACAGCAGTGGATTGCTTTGTCCTCGGGTGCTACCGCAGCGGTCGCGGACTCCGGGGGTTTTCCTTTCAATCCGAAATAGCTGTTGATCATCAGGATTTTGTGGAAATGGCCGAGTTCATTAGGGAAGGCAGATGCGGCGAGATCGCCCGACGCGCCGTCCGCGATGCCGTGCATCATCTCCAGAGCTTCAGGCAGCAGAAACTCGTAGTAGCGTTCCTGCTGGACAAGGTAAGCCGCCATCGTTGCGCTGCTGCCCTGAACCGGCAACAGCTCTCTGTACCATCCCTCGTAGACATAGCGAATGAGGTCCCCGGCGCGCTCGCCATATTGCCGTCCCATTTGATACCAGGAACCGCGGAGTTCTCCGAGGTACCGCGGATGCGGCTCATACGCTGGGTATCCGTGTTCAAGAAAGTACGCGCCGAGCTTCGTGTTGTGGCCCGTCCACTCTGGAGGAGTCGTCGCCTCTCGATCCGCGGCTGGAGTGCGCGCCGAGAGTGGAAAGCCGCGCAAGGGCTCCGCAGTAAGAGCCATTGCACCAGCCGACGCGGCGAGCTTCAGGCACTCTCTGCGAGTCAGCTCTGTGTGCCCAGCGGGCCGATCGACACCGCTGCTGTTCTGCTCCGATGCGCCACCGGGCTTTGTCAATTTCGGCCTCCAGGGTCGGGACTCAATCTTCCAGCGGGCGCTGGGTGAAACAATTCCTCCCCACGTGCTTTCACCGGAACTATACAGGATGCATTGCTGAAAGAGCTCTGGTTCGTTTATGGACAGGCGGAGAATGGCGGGTGGCTGGTGGTGAGCCGATCCCACTCATGCGCAAAGGACGCGCATGAATGGGGCACCCGGCGTCACGTATCGCTGCTATGTATGATGGATGGCAATGTCCCTCCCAGAGTCAGTCAGCATCAAAATCGAGCGGGCCGACAAGCACATCTTTGATTTGGATTGCTCAATAACCCAATTCTGGAAGACTCAGCCATACAAGGTCGTTGGCTACATTGATTCGGAGAAAAAGCCCACGTATCAGGTCACGGATACGCAACCAATCGACCCGATGATTCCAACCATCGCCGGAGACGCAATCCAGTGTCTCAGAGCGGCTCTGGACCGCATGGCATGTGCTCTCTGGAGTCGAATCAATCGCGGAGACTGCAAAGCCTACTTTCCTATCACGGACAGCGCCGCGAAATACAAATCCGAAGGACTAGGAAAAGTAAAGGGACTGGGGCAGGACGCGATAGATGCGATCACTGCAATCGAACCATACCAGGGAGGGAAGGGCGACACCCTCTGGCGCTTGCATCGTCTGAGCATCATCGACAGACACAGGCTCCCGTTGACCGTCATAGGCGGACAGCTAGGCGTTGACCGTATCCCTCTCTATAAAGACCGCATCCCCGAACTTGAGAAATCATTTGCGTTCGTACACTTTGTTGACGACCTCAAGGTGCCTCTGAAGAAGGGTGACATAGTTCTTGTTGATGAACCCGGCGCGGAATTGCACAAGAATTTGGATGTCTCCTGGCTTGTATTTTTCAATGAACCGGGGGTTTTCGAGCGTAAACCTGTCGTCCCATCTCTCAAGGCCCTTCGTGATTTCGTCAATGACGTTGTAAACAACCTGGCGGGACTCTTGTGATTTTGGGATTACATCCGCCTTTCCGGCGGATCGTGAGCTGAGCGCGACGCCGAAGGATAACGCCAACTGGCCGGGTGCCCCATTCATCGCGGCGGTATCGCGATGAGTGGGGTCTGCATGGGTTCGCGGTGGTTCCAGGTCCAATGGGATTCGATCTCAACCGGTCCAGCCTCGCCGGTAGCCCAGTGGCGGAAGCTTGACCATGGCCAATCCTCGGGGCTTGAGACCAATCCCCGGGCGACAGGATTGCGGTGGATGTAGCGCAGCTTCTCCACGAACTTGCGCTGCGTGAGGACATTGAAGTCATAGTAGCGCGTCTGCCAGAACCGGTCCCGTGAACCTCGGAGCTGCCGCGAGCTTTGGCCCTTCAACACGCGCAGGGTGTTGCCCAGATGTTCCGCCTTCGGCTCGCTGAGCAGAAGGTGTACGTGTTCGGGCATGAGGACGTAACCGAAGAGAAAAAACTGGTGACGCCTGCGAACCATTTCGAGGATATCCAGGAACACGCTTCGCGAGGGATTGTCGGCGAGATGGGGTAGACGGCGGTAACAACTGAAGGTAAGGAAGTGTAGGTTGCCCTCAGTCTGGTACCGTTTCAGGCGGCTCGGCATGGGTCCATCTTAATGCGGGAGTGATCCCGTCCCCACTCATGCGCAATAGACGCGCATGAATGGGGCACCCGCACGGGTTCATCTTAATGCGGGGGTGAGCCTGTCCCCACTCATGCCAAAAGGACGCGCATGAATGGGGCACCCGCAAATCTCTAAAAACTACTCTTGCAGCAGCAGTTCCAGCGCGCGGCGGGCGTTTTGGAGGCAGGTGCGGGCTTCTTCTTCGGTGAGGAGGCCCTGGTGGACGGCGCGCTTGCCCGTGTCGTTGACCTTGTTGGCGAGGGCGGGGAAATCGGGGTCGATGCCGGTGAGCTGGAGGTTGTTGTTGACCTCGTGGAGCAGGTTGCCGAGGGTGGCGGCGTTGCGGTAGCGCGTGCGGATGAGGCGGGCGAGCGATGCGGGGAGGCGCTGCTTGAGGGCTTCTTCAAGGACCGACCGGCACAGGCCTGCGCACGCCGTGAAGAGGCCGTAGAAGTAGCAGCGGGTGGCCTCGTCGAGGTAGCGGTCGGCGTCGTGGCTGGCGGGCGCGGCGACGACGCACTCGCGGAGGTGGGCGGCGCGGGCGGCGGCGGGCTCTACGAGGTCGAGAAGCTCGAAGGCGAAGGCGGTGCGGAGCAGGTCGTTCTGCTGGGCGTCGAGCGCGTGCTGAATCTGCTGCCAGGCGGGAGTGGCGCGGGCGGCGGGCTGGAGACGGGTGAGCGAGGTGAGGCGCTGGCGGGCGTGCTGGACGAAGCCGTGGTGCATCTGCTGGGCGAGCTGCTGCCAGCTGTCGATGAAGGCCTGGGGGTTCTGGCGGTAGCTCTGGCGGAGCTCGTCATAGACGACCGGGGGCAGAATGGCGCGGAGGCGGGCGAGGCGGCCGGTGCGGGCGAGCTCGGCGATGGAGTGGCAGAAGTCGCGGCCGGGGGCCTGCGCGGCGGAGAGCGCGACGAGCTGGTGGCGAAGGATGTGGAGCGGGATGGGCATGGCGGTTGCCGCGGTGGGCCTGAGTTGATTGTGCGGGCGGATGCGGCGCGTGCGGGGTGGGAAGTGGCGCGGAGGGGTGCGGCGCGTGCCGGAATGGGATGAGTGCTGGAGTGGGAAAGATGAGAACGCGCGGAGGGGCGCGCTGGATTCAGCGGATGAGCTTGAGCGCGGCGCGGAAGAGGGCGTCGAAGTTGGCGGTGACGGATTCGTCTTTGCCGGCGGCCTGCTCGATGGCTTTTTCGGCGGCGGGGCGCTGGTAGCCGAGGTTGACGAGGGCGGAGAGCACGTCTTCGACGGCTGCGCCGTGGACGGTGGCGGGTGTGGGAGCGACGGCGAAGTCTTCGAGCTTATCTTTCAACTCGACGACGAGACGCTCGGCGAGTTTTCTGCCCACGCCGGGGATGCGCGTGAGCTGGGCGTGGTCCTGCGATCGGATGGCCTGCACGGTGCGTTCGCTGGAGAGGCCGCTGAGCATCTTGATGGCGAGCTTGGGGCCAACGCCGCTGACGGTGATGAGGCGCTCGAAGAGGCGCTTCTCTTCGCGTTCGAGGAAGCCGAAGAGGGCGATGGCGTCGTCGCTGACCTGGGTGTGGATGTAGAGCGCGGCCTCAGCGCCGAGCGAGGGCAGCGCCGTGAAGGTGGGCACGGAGATGACGACGTCGTAGCCGACGCCGGCACATTCAACGATGGCCTGGCCGGGTTCCTTGTGGATGAGCTTGCCGCG
>JBBIVH010000149.1:0-7137 GCA_037439805.1 Acidobacteriaceae bacterium | reverse complement strand
GTGGGCATCGCGGCTGCATCGCCGAGCGGGCAGAAGGTGCGGCCCAGCATGTTCTCCGCAAGGTATTGGATATTGTCGATGTCTTTCGCAGTGCCGAAGCCGGCGTGGAAGCGGGTCAGTGATTTCTTCAGCCAGTCGGTGCCTTCTCGGCAGGGGATGCACCAACCGCAGCTCTCGTGCTGATAGAAGCTGATGGTGCGCAAGGCAAACTCGACGATGCAGGTCTGATCGTCGATGACGACGACGCCGCCGGAGCCAAGCATGGAGCCGGCCTTGCCAACCTGATCGAAGTCCATGCCAAGGTTTTCGATCTCTTCGGGCAGCAGGACCGGAGTCGAAGAGCCGCCGGGGACGACTGCTTTGAGCTTGCGTCCGCCGCGCACTCCGCCGGCTACGTCGTAGATGATCTTCTTGAGGTTGTAGCCCATCGGCAGTTCGTAGACGCCGGGCCGCTCGACGTGGCCGCTGACGCCAAAGAGGCGCGTGCCGCCGTTGCGCGGAGAGCCGACTGCAGCATAGGCCTCGCCGCCCATGGCGATAACGTGAGGGACCGTGGCGATGGTCTCGGCGTTATTGATGACGGTGGGTCCGCCGTAGAGGCCGACGACCGCGGGGAAGGGCGGCTTGATGCGCGGAACGCCGCGTTTGCCTTCGAGCGATTCCATCAGCGCGGATTCTTCGCCGACTTCGTAAGCCCCTGCGCCGCTCTGCGTGATGATCTGAAATTCCGTGTCGGAGCCAAAGATGCTCTTGCCTAGAAAGCCCTTGGCGTAGGCATCGGCGACGGCCTTCTCCATGATTTCGAGCAGATAACGATACTCGCCGCGCAGATAGATGAAGCCGAGCCTGGAGCCGATGGCGAGTCCCGCGATGATCGTGCCTTCGATGACGGCATGCGGATCGTGCAGGAAGATGAGGTGGTCCTTGCAGGTGCCGGGTTCACTCTCGTCGCCATTGACGAGAACGTATTTTGGCTTCGGGCTCTGCTTGGGTACGAAGGACCACTTCATGCCGGTGGGGAAGCCAGCGCCGCCGCGGCCACGCAGGTTCGAGGCCTTCATCTCATTGATGATCCAGTCGGGCCCCTGCGCGAGGCACTTCTTCGCTGCTTCGTAACCGCCGAGTTCGATGTAACGATCAATACTGGCCGCACCCTGGCCAAAGCGCCGGGTGACGATTTTGACTTCATCGGGATGGGAGACGAGCCTAGGCATGAGCGGCTTTTCCTTCTGACTGGGCTTTGGCGCGGTACTGATCAAGAATGGCCGGGACGTGATCCGGGGTCAGGTCGTCGTGAAAGTCGTAGTTGACCTGAATGGCCGGCGCCCAGCAGCAGGCGCCGATGCACTCGACCTCTTCCAATGAAAAGAGGCCGTCCTGCGTCACGCCCTTGTGACCGATGCCGAGTTCGTCCTGAAAACGGTCGAAGAGATCGTATCCACCACGCAACATGCAACTGATATTGGTGCAGACCTGCACGTTGAACTTGCCGGCAGGCTTGAAGCGGAGCATGGAGTAGTAGGTTGCCACGTTGCGCACTTCGAGTTCGGTGATGCCGATACGGGCGGCCACCTCGGCGATAACGGCGTCGGAGAGATAGCCGACTTCATCCTGCGCGTACAGGAGCATGGGGACAAGGGCGGAACGGCCGACCGGGTACTTTGCGACCAGCGCATCGAACCGGGCGGCAAGCTGCGGTGAAAAGATGGTCATCGTCTCCGAACTCATCGCATTAACTCCCGCGCCCATGCTTCTGCGGCCATATCCATCTCTTCCTCGCCTTGACTCGACTTCAATCTTCCTGCTTCTGTCAGCTCCAGCAATCCGGAACTGCCGTTGTCTCGCTTCCAGTTCACCTGCCTGCCCGTGCGCTCCATGTCGAGCCATCGATCTGCATGACGGACGGTGATGCGAGCTTCTCCCAACTCGACGGTAGCCTGACGATCCCCATTCAACCCGTGCGCCGCGGTGTAGCTGCGAAGCAGGGAAGCCAGAGAGACCCACAACTCAGCGAATAGCTGGGTCTCGGTGGTCACTAGCGGTCGATCTCCCCCAGCACGATGTCAATGGAACCGATGACCGCGACGACGTCAGCGAGCATTCCGCCCTTGCACATCGTCTCCAGCGCCTGGAGCGTGGCAAAGGAGGGATAGCGCATGTGGACGCGCCACGGTTTTGCGGTTCCATCCGATACAACATAGAAACCAATCTGCCCGTGCCCGCACTCGATGCCCTGATAGACCTCGCCGGCCGGCACGTTGAATCCCTCGGTGACGATCTTGAAGTGATGGATGAGGGCCTCCATCTGCGTCTTCATCTTCTCGCGGTCCGGCAGGACAATCTTGGGCGCATCCGCCTTGATTGCGCCTTCCGGCATGCCGTCGAGAGCCTGCTGGATAATTTTGATGCTCTCCCGCATCTCGTCGAGACGGACAAGATAGCGTGCCCAGGTGTCGCCGTCCTTTAGAACGGGAACCTTGAACTGGAACTTCTCATAGCTGGAATAGGGCATGTCGCGGCGCAGGTCGATGTCTACACCGGATGCGCGCAGCGGCGGGCCAGTGACGCCGAATGCAACTGCATCTTCTGCAGAGAGATAGCCGACACCTTTCAAGCGATTCCTGAAGATTGGATTGCCGGTGAGCAGGTTTGAATATTCGTCAATCTTCTCCGGCAGCATCCTGATGAAGGTCTGCACGCGGGCGAGGAAATCGATGGGAGGCTCCATCGCGAGGCCGCCCACGCGGATGTAGCTGGTCATCATGCGCTGACCGGCGACGGCTTCCAGCAGACGGAGAATTTCTTCGCGCTCGCGGAAGGTATAAAGGAAGACGGTGAGCGCGCCTATATCCATGGCGTGCGTGCCCAGCCAGATCAGGTGCGAATTCAGGCGGCTGAGTTCGGCGAGCAGCACACGAAGCCACTGTGCCTTCTCTGGAATCTCGAGGTCGAGGAGTCTTTCGACGGCAAGGCAGTAGGCAAGGTTGTTGGAGAGTGGATCGAGGTAATTGACGCGGTCGGTGAGCGGCACGACCTGCTGGTAGAACTTGGCCTCGCAGGTCTTTTCGATGCCGGTGTGGAGGTAGCCGATCTCCGGGTAGAGCCGGACGACGATCTCTCCGTCGATTTCGAGCACGAGGCGGAGCACGCCGTGGGTGGCTGGGTGCTGCGGTCCCATATTGAGGACCATGTGCTGGTCTTTTGCGCCTTCGGCGACGGGAGCTTCGAGGATGGGTGTGCCGATGAGGTCAGTCATTTAGCGGTACCCCTCCACCGGGTAGTCCTTGCGCAGGGGATGGCCCTGCCAGTCTTCCGGCATCATGATACGGCGCAGATTCGGATGCCCGTCGAAGCGAATCCCGAAGAGATCGAAGACTTCTCGCTCGAAGTAATTGGCTGCGGGCCAGACGGTGGTGATGGATTCGACTGCAGGTTCGCTTTCTTCAATCAGGACGCGCAGGCGGATGCGCTCGAGCAACTTGTGGGAGAGGATGTGATAACTGAGTTGAAACCTGGGCGAGGAAGGGAACCAGTCGACCGCCGTCATATCTTCAAAGAAGTTGTAGCCGGCAGCCTGAACAGTCGCGGCGGCATCGCGGATGGTATCGGGCGCAACGGTCAGGGTGAGTTCGCCGCGGTCGAAGCGGGCATCGAGCAGCGCATCGGCGCGCCAGGAGAGAACGGCCTGGATGGCCGGATGATCGGGCATGGCTTCGAGAACTTCTGTCTTAGAAGCTAGCGTCTTTTGGATGGCTTCTGTCATCTCAGAGGTCCGCCTTGTCCTGGCTCCAGTTCAGGATGCCTTTGCGCACGATGTAGTAGAGCCCGACGGCGACGAAGCCGAGGTAAACGATCATCTCCCAGAAGCCGAAGAGGCGGGAGCCAGTGATGGCAGGCAGCTTTCGGTAGATGACCGCCCAGGGCATCATGAAGACCGCTTCCACGTCGAAGAGGATGAACAGCATGGCGACCATGTAGAAGCGGACGCTGAAGCGCCCGCGGGCATCGCCGACCGACTCGATTCCGCACTCATAGGAGGCCAGCTTGACCTTTGTATTGCGATGCCGACCAATGAACCAGGAGGCCGTCACCATGCCGACTCCCATGCCAAAGGCTACGAGAATCTGCAGAAAGAGCGGTAAGTATTGCCAGTGGTAGGGAATCATGGAACCCCGGTTCAGAGAGCTTGAGAATCTGTTCTGGCTGCAACCCCGGAAGAAGAAATCCGGCGCATCTGGCCGCTGTTTTGAGATTAGGTTTTCGACCTCATCCCGTCAAGGAGTCAGGTGGTACGGGGCAACTCTTGTTCCCGCGTGAACCGACCCTGGCCAGCAACGTGAAAAGAACGGCTGATCGAGCGCGGAAGCGGGGACAGAGCAACCTCCCATTTGAGGTTATATCGAACCGGGGAGAGCCTTCTCAGTGAGCGGGATCACATCGTTCCTGTTTCCGCACAAGTACACTAATCAGTTTCATTTCAGGATGTGGTGGGTTCCTGGCATTCAGATTTTTCCTCAGGCTGCCGATATGTGGGTACAGGATGGTGGCTATGGGATCAGCGGCAGAAGAAGCGAACGGAGGGTTGTCCGGCGCGCCGAGCTTTGCGTCGGTGGTGGCGGGCCGGGAACGGCGGAGGCGGATTCCCGCTGAGGCTGGCCGAGGGCTTGAGATTCTTGGCCACGCGATTGATTACCTGATGGACGAGTACGTGCATCACGGCGGCTCGTTCAATCCTGGTGACGATGAATTGCAGGCTGTGGAGACCCTGATGGCGCTGAACAGGGAAATTTACTTTTCCTGTCCTGTTGTACCGACTGCGGGAGAGCGTTGGGCAGCGTTCTGGGAGCGCAGCCGTGCACGGCTGGCGCGCAGCCTTCCGGGCCTGCTCAATCATGGAAGCTGAATGGTGCAGCGATGCCGGGAGGCATTTGGGTGGGCGCGATTCGCTGGGGGCGATCCTTCGTAGTCCAGATCGGGCGGTGTACCGCAGACCAGCCTTGAGAGTGAAAGTCTGCGGCGACTCATGACTTTCAGCCGCAGGCGTTGTGCTCGACAGCTATTCGCCAAGCAGCAGGACAGCGAACAGGAAGATCCAGGCGGCTCCCATGGCATGCCAGTACCAGGCAGCGGCGTCGATTGCAATCTGGCGCAACTCGACGCGCCGCAGGAAGCTCATCGCGAGTAGGCATCCGAGCAGGATGGCGAGGCCGAGCAGGAGGTGCGCCGCGTGCAGGCCTGTGATGAGGTAGAAGAAGTAACTGGCGGGTGTCGACCAGCGGTCGAAGGCGAAGCCCTGGGCGGTGAGCTGTTTCCATGCGGCCCACTGACCGGCGAGGAAAAGACCGCCGAGCAGAAGTGTCGCCGCCGCCCAGGGAAGGGCACGGTGCAGCGCGGGCTTGCCAAGGCCGAGCCACTCCTCTAAGACGTCGAATTCTTTAAAGATGCTGCGGCGAGCCATCTCCATCGTGAGGCTGCTGAGGATGAGCACCGCTGTGTTGAGGAAGAGGATGGGCGGGAGAAGAACAGGCCGCCAATCGGCAAGCTGCTCGTGAACGTGGGGTTCGAGATGGGCGCCGGCCTGGCGCGCGAAAAAGAGCACGACGAGCATGACGAAGAAGACCATGTCGCCTGCAAGTCCGAAGAAGACGAAGAAGCGGATTCGGTGCAGGAGGTCGCGCGGGCCTCCGGGTTCGCGCCTCCAGTCGTCGTCGCCTCCGCCACCGCCGCCTCCGGTAGGACGCCGGTCAACAGGGGGTTTCCCGCCGATTCCGGGCTCTTTGCGTTCCGTTTCCGCAGGGGAATGCGTAAAGGTCGCCTGCATAAGAAGCCTCTTCGCGATCTCAGTGCG
Organism: Acidobacteriaceae bacterium; assembly: GCA_037439805.1. Taxonomy (GTDB): domain Bacteria; phylum Acidobacteriota; class Terriglobia; order Terriglobales; family Acidobacteriaceae; genus Telmatobacter. Next base: position 1,289 of record JBBIVH010000149.1, on the reverse strand, counting down.
TGTGAAGCGGGAAGTTGCAGCACGTCCGCTCCACTGTCACCGGGTTGCACCTGCACTGAGATTACTCTTTGTTGGACGCCGCCGCACGCGGATTCGGGAGCTGCTTCCACTCCGATGAAAGTGATTGTTGCGTGTGGGGCGCAGGGCGAGGTCTTGACCTAGTTCTTTCGGAATCGAGCGGCCAGATCGACAAAGGCCTGATGAACGCGCCGGTCGTTCGACAGCTCGGGGTGAAAGGTGGCGGCCATGACGTTCCCCTGCCGCACCAGGACTGGGTCCTGCTCTCTTCGGGCCAGCACCTCGACGTCCGCGCCGAGGGATAGAAAGCGCGGGGCGCGGATGAAGACCATCTCCAGCGCGCCGCCGGGCAGGGTCGTTTCGCCGGCCACGATCGAGGAATCAATCTGACGTCCGTACGCATTGCGCTCGATGACTGCGTCGAGGACGGCGAGGGAGGGCTGCTGGGGGTTGCGCACCTCGCGGGAGAGAAGAATGGCTCCGGCGCAGGTTCCGAAGACGGGGCGGCTGGAACAGAACTGACGCAACTCTTCAAGGAAGTTGTGCTTCTGTAGGAAGCGGAGGATGGTGGTGGACTCGCCGCCGGGGAGGATGAGGCCATCCAGCTCGCGGAGTTCTTCCGGTTTGCGGACCAGGACGGGGGAGGCTCCAGCCTCGGCGAGCGCGGTTGCGTGCGCGGCATAATCCCCTTGAATGGCCAGGACGCCAATGCGGCCCCGCCCGGACGATTCAGTCAATCCTGGTCCTCCCTGATGGGCGCGGCTACCAACCGCGTGTCTGAAGCAGGTGCGATTCTTCGAGGGCAGCGGCCGCGAGCCCCTTCATGGTGCCCGTGACCTGCTCCGATACTTCGGCGAGAATCTTGGGATCGTTGAAATGGGTGGTGGCGGTGACGATGGCCTTGGCGCGGGAGACCGCTTCGGCGCGCTCGGCGGGATTGTTCTCCACATCGAGGGGAGTGGCGCGCTCCTTCATAAAGATGCCGGAGCCGACGAAGATGGCCTCGGCGCCGAGTTGCATCATGAGGGCTGCGTCCGCCGGAGTGGCAATGCCGCCCGCGGAGAAGTTGGGAACCGGCAGCTTTCCGGTCTGGGAGACCATGCGGATCAACTCGTAGGGAGCCTGATGTTCCTTGGCCGCAGCGTAGAGTTCCTGTTCGCTGAGCACGGTGAGCGCCTTCATCTCTTTCACAATCTGGCGCATGTGCTGGACGGCGTGGACCACGTCTCCGGTGCCGGCCTCGCCCTTGGTGCGGATCATGGCAGCGCCTT
>JBBIVH010000148.1:0-7194 GCA_037439805.1 Acidobacteriaceae bacterium | reverse complement strand
GGATCATCGTCGACCAGCACGGCCATCAGTTGTCCGTTGAGGATATGGAGGATCACGCCTCCGCGCGCAAGGATGGTGTACTGATTCCACGCCCCGTCTTTGACGTAGGCGCCGAGCGTGTTGCGATCGCCGATGATGCCGATCAGTTGTGGAATCCTTGCGGGCAGCGTCTGCACGACCTGGCCGCGCCAGACGATGATGCCGCGCGAGGTGTTTTGCGAGTAGAACTGGCCGCTGAACTGCTTCGCCTGCTCGTTGACGGGATACCAGAAGTCGGCCTGCGGGCCGATCATCACCCAGCGTGGATTGAGCGGCGGCTCACCCTTTGCGGCAATGCGACCTGCAGGGATGCCTGTGCTCGAGCGGTATTGAATCCCGCTGCCGCCGCCCCACTCGACTTTAATTTCAAGCTTGAGGTCGAAGTCGTGGGCTTCGGCGCCGTGATACACGAGATAAGTATTGCCTGCGTTGTGCTCTTTCGTAGAGGTTCCGACAATGACGCCGTCTTCGACGGACCAGACCCCGGGCATGCCGTCCCAGTCTTTCAAGGTTCTGCCATCGAAGATCTGTGTAAAGCCCGCGTGATCGGCGAAGTTCAACGGATCCGGCTCGATGAATGTGCCGTTGCGCTGGCCGACGATGTTTGGCTTGATCTTGAGCAGGGCATCACGATCCGGCTCAGGATTGCTGCCGGGCTGGCTTTGCGCGCTGAGAAGGGCAGCACCGCCGAGGGTTATACCCAGTAACGCAGAGAAGAAGCGGACTCGGGCGCGAAGGGAAGCGGGCATGGCGGGCTCCTCGGAATTGCGGGAAATGGATCTCTAAAACAGTCCGACGTAGCCCTCTGGAATCGGCGCGTGCTTGAGCAGACCGAGTTCACCTGCGAGCCGCTCAAGACGTGCGCGCGTGGCCGCCGTGGGCGAAACCAGCGGCAGGCGCACCACATCGGTGGTGCGGCCCATCAGGTTGAGTACGGTCTTGACCGGGGCAGGGTTGGATTCCCAGAAGTTGGCCTCAAAGAGGCGGCCGTACTGCTTTTCGATCTCGCGCGCGGTGTGCCACTCATTGCGCAGAGCTGCGCGAATCATGCGGCTGACCTCCGCCGGAGCCTCATTGGAAGCAACGCTGATGAGCCCATGCGCGCCGATGCCGATGGAGGCAAGCGCCAGATTGTCATCGCCGGAGAAGACCTTGAAGCCGCGCGGCACGGAGTGGATCAGCTCGGAGATCTGGGTGAGCTTGCCGCTGGCTTCTTTGATGGCCTGAATATTGGGCGCGGCCTCCGCGAGGCGGACCACGGTGGCCGGTTCGAGGTTGGCTGCGGTGCGGCCGGGTACGTTGTAAAGGACGACAGGAATGGGAGCGACCGCGCGTGCGAGCGCCAGAAAATGCTGATACTGGCCCTCCTGCGTGGGCTTGTTGTAGTAGGGATTTGCGGAGAGGATTGCATCGACCCCGCGAACCTGGCGCAGAAGTGCAGCTTGACGAAGCAGTGTGCGCGTCGAGTTATGGGTGCAGCCCGCCCACACGGGAACGCGGCCCCCGGCTGCGTCAATGACGAGATGGATCACATGGAGCCATTCATCCTCGTCGAGCGTCGCCGCCTCTCCGGTGGACCCGCAAGCGACGAGGAAGTCCACGCCCGCATCGATCTGCCAGTTGACGAGCGAGCGCAGCGCAGCTTCGTCGATTGCGTTGCTTCCTCCGTCCGCCTTGAAGGGCGTGACGATTGCGGTCCCACAGCCTGTCGTTTCCATCACTGGAAAGTGTATACCGAAGGCTTGCCTGGCACAGAGCGCGAGCCCAAGAGTTCCAGAGACCGGTGCGCGATTGGCGGGGGCCGGTCGCGCCGGGGGTTCCATTGACCGGAGCGGCCAAAGCCGGTACACTACTCTAGTTTGGCGATTCCTGCCTGTTGCCGTGGAGCCAGACGTTCGCCGAGGGAATTTGCAGGCTTGAGCGTACCGCGGCACAGAAGTATCCGCCCGAGCTAGTTTGAAGGAATCTATGAGCACGACGGCTGAGCCGACTTGCGCTGGAGGAAGTATGTACGCGGTCATTCGTACCGGTGGAAAGCAATATCGGGTCGCTCCTGGCGACGTGGTGAAGATTGAGAGCGTCGCAGGGGACAACCAGACGGTAGAGTTCAGCGACGTGCTGGCGGTTTCCGGCGAGCCGGGGACGGTGGCAAAGCCCGCCAAGGCGAAGGTTACGGCCGAGGTGATCGGCGAAGGCCGCGGCGACAAGATTCTGGTCTTCCACCTGAAGCGCAAGAAGCAGTATAAGAAGCTGCAGGGACACCGGCAGAACTTTACCGAGGTCCGCATCAAGGCGATTGAGGCTGACGGCAAGACCTATACCGCAGCCCAGTAGGCGCGGCAGACTGACTGAAAGAGGGATTCGGCAATGGCACATAAAAAGGGTGGCGGAAGCTCAACCAACGGACGCGATTCCAACGCGCAGCGGCTCGGCGTGAAGGCCTTTGCCGGTCAGGTGGTGACAGGTGGATCGATCATCATGCGGCAGCGGGGCACGCGCATCAAGCCGGGCGCCAACGTGGGCATCGGCTCGGACGACACGCTCTTTGCCAAGGTGAGCGGCAGGGTCAAATTCACCGATCACGGCAATCGGGGACGGTTTGCTTCGGTGGAGCCGATCGCGAGCGAGTAGTCCACGGCAGAGTTCTCGCAGGAAATCAAAGCCCGGGGGCGATGCTCCCGGGCTTTGCCGTTGCGGTAGGGGATACAAAAAGGAAAAGGGCCGAATCAGAGGGATTCGGCCCTTCCTGCGTCTGGTTGTGAGAGGCGCTACGACTTAGTTTCGCTGCTCTGCAGTTTGCGCGCGAGGACTTTGTCCACTACCTTCTCGACATCGCTGAGGAAGAAGGACCGCGCCGGCTGCACGGCTGTGACCTGAGGGCCGCGGCCTAGTGCCGAGGCGATCTCGTTCCAGCGATAGATGGCGGAGCTTGCAGGCAGCACAAGCGGCTTGCGCTCGGGTTCGGGAACAGCGAAGTACGCAATCCAGATGCCGATGGAAGCGAGCGTCAGAATCTGGTTGACAAACTGCTGTGGGGAAATGAGAGATGCCGCTTGGGTGGAAATCAGTTCGGCAGCAAAATCGCTGAATGCCATCAATCCAAAGCCAAGAATAAGTCCAAAGCGTCGATCCGAAACCGACAGATTGAGCGACTTCATCACGAAGCCCAGCAGGCCCAGCAGGCACAGCAGGACAATGCTGGCAACCTTGGTCAGCAGGGGGGCGATATAGCAGATGGATTCGGAGATGGGCCGGTCAAGGACATTGACGGAAATGCCAAGGACAACCGTGACGAATGCTGCCCAGCCAAAGACTACCGTACCGAGCCGAATGAGGCCGGGAAAGGAAGCGAAGACGGAACGAAAAACTTCTACGCAGACAAGGTAGACAAGAACTGCACTGGCAATGTACACGCACCAGTACGTGTAAAAGTAAAGGCCGTAGAAGAGCGCGCGATGGGCTCCTGGATGGCCCTGTAGCTGCAGCAATAGAATCAGCAAGGGCGTTGAAATAACTCGAAGAGCTAGATACGTGCTCATTGCCCTGAAGCGCCGGTGCAGGTTCTTCTTCCAGAAGATGAAACCTGCGAATGCCCAGAGCAGGAACTCAGCGCACGTGAGAACGGACATGAAAGTATTGATCGGCATAGACGCTCCCCCATCCCGAGGGTTCACTCAGGATAGCGTCTATCCATTTTGAATTCAAAGCAGAATTGCAACGCACTGATAGCACTTTTGTGCTACGGCGCGATTACATTGTGCAGTTGCATCCAGGGATTGAACCGGGCCGTGGCATCGCAGAGGCGGCGGACAGGTGGCTGGCGCGGAGATGCGAAGAATTGGAGGAGGCTGCAGCTGCGATACCGGCAAAGGCGATGGCAAGAGCGAAGATGCGAATGGCAGTTTTCATCGAAAGTAACCTCATTAGCAGAGATCCGGAGGCACGAAAGTCACTCCGCGAATAACACGTTCATGCTATCCCCAAGTATCGGATAAGTCCATCATTTTCTATGAGAATTCTTGAGACCTCTACGTGGTTACTGATGTAACCATACCACTGACTATGCGAGTGACCGGTCAGCTTCCGGAACGGCTTTGCACTTGCCAGCGACTCCAACCCTGCGTGGTAAAATGACAGCAGGCGCGATTCGTTTCAATTCCCCGCCTTTCAATTGGTTCGCCCTAATTGTCCGGGGTCCGCACGCAGTCCAAAAGGCGGGTTTCCCGGGCGCGACAAAGCGAAAATTCTGCGAATGGAAATCTATGGCGACTCAAGCACCGGATCAGACTGCACTTCCCTCGAGCCAGGGCAATAACGGGAGCTATACCAGCGAGAACATCAAGGTCCTCGAAGGGCTTGAGGCTGTCCGGCTGCGGCCCGCGATGTACATCGGCTCCACGGGCGAGATGGGATTGCATCACCTTGTGTATGAGGTGGTGGACAACTCCGTTGACGAGGCCCTGGCCGGGTTCGCGAAGAAGATCGATGTCATCATCCACGTCGATAACTCGATCACGGTGATTGACGACGGCCGCGGGATTCCTGTGGATATGAAGGCACTGCCCAACGGCGAGCAGATGCCTGCGGTGCAGGTGGTACTGACGAAGCTCCACGCTGGCGGCAAGTTCGACAGCTCGACCTACAAGGTGTCGGGCGGCCTGCACGGTGTGGGCGTGAGCTGCGTGAATGCTCTAAGCCAGGAGTTCAACGTGGAGATCTGGCGTGACGATCACACGTGGGAGCAGGACTACAGCTGCGGCATTCCGGTGAGCGAATTGCGGCAGACGGGCAAGACCAAGAAGCGCGGCACCAAGGTTCATTTCCTGCCGGACAAGTCGATCTTTGCTACGACCGAGTACAACTACGACACGCTGGCGCAGAGGCTGCGTGAGATGGCCTTCCTGAACAAGGGTCTCGAAATCACACTGACCGACGAGCGCAACGCCGACCCGAAGACTGGCGAGGCGCGCCGCGCGGAGTTCCGTTACGCGGGCGGCATCGCTGAGTTTGTGAAGCACCTCAATCGCGGCAAGCAGGTGTTGCATGACAAGCCGATCGTGATGGAAGCCGCGCGCGACGGCGTGGAGCTCGAGATCGCGCTGCAGTACAACGACAGCTACTCAGAGACGGTCTTCAGCTTTGCCAACAACATCAATACGGTGGACGGTGGCACGCATCTCTCCGGCTTCCGCACGGCGCTGACGCGCACGATTAATGCCATTGGCCAGTCGCTCGGTCTCTTCAAAGACATGAAGGAGAACCTGAGCGGCGACGATGTGCGCGAGGGCCTGGTGGCGGTGGTGAGCGTGAAGCTGCCGCAGCCGCAGTTTGAAGGCCAGACCAAGGGCAAACTCAACTCCGACATCGCGGGCATCGTACAGGCTTTTGTGAATGAACGGCTGGGCATGTTTCTCGAACAGAACCCACCGGTTGCGAAGCGCATCATCAACAAGGCCATCGAAGCGGCCCGTGCCCGCGAGGCGGCACGCAAAGCTCGCGACCTGACGCGGCGCAAGGGCGCGCTGGACGGCGGCGGCCTGCCCGGCAAGCTGGCCGACTGCAGCGAGCGCAACCCGGAGCGCTGCGAGCTCTACCTCGTCGAGGGCGAAAGCGCAGGCGGTACGGCGAAGCAGGGCCGCGACCGGCGCTTCCAGGCGATTCTGCCGTTGAAGGGCAAGATCCTCAACGTGGAGAAGGCCCGCTACGACAAGATGCTGGGCCATGAAGAAATCCGCGCGATGATTACGGCGCTCGGGTGCGGCATCGGCAAGGACGACTTTGACCCGGCGAAGCTGCGCTACAGCAAGATCATTCTGATGACGGATGCCGACGTGGACGGATCGCACATCCGCACGCTGCTGCTGACGTTCTTCTTCCGCCACATGACAGAACTGATCAAGCGCGACAACGTCTACATTGCGCAGCCGCCTCTCTACAAGATCAAGAAGGGCCGCTTTGAGCAGTACATCAAGGACGATCGCGAGTTTGTGAAGGTGATGGTGAATCGCGCCTCAGAAGGCATGGTGGTGCGCCACGGCGAGACCGCAAGCCGCATTGAGGGCGCGGACCTGACGCGCTTCATGAGCACGCTGAACGAATATCTGGGCTTTGTGGAGAAGGTAGACAAGCGCATCCGCAACGAACGGTTGACGGAGATGCTGGCGCGCGCCGAACTGACGCAGCGCTCGGACTTTTCTTCAAAGACCGAGGGCGATGTGCCGGCCAAACTGGCGGCGCTGCACGCGCAACTGGCGGAGTTGGCCGATGAGCTCCAGTTCAAGCTGGGCAAGCCGGTGGAGGAAGAAGAGCATCACACCTGGTCGATCAGCTTTACTGATTCGCAGGGTGCTACGCGCGCGATCGACTGGATGCTGGTATCGAGCCCGGAGTTCCGCCAGATGATGGCGAAGTACACGCTCATCAAGCAGTACCTAGAGCCTCCGTTCCTGATTGAGTTTGCGAGCAAGGCTGCGACGTCTGCCGCGGATGAAGAGGAAAGCGAGGACGGTGAGGCGCAGGCAGAGGCGAAGCCGGCGCGGCGCGCTGCGCGCATTCCGCGCGAGCCGGTGGAGAAGCAGACCGCGCGCGAACTTTTCAGCTACATCGTGGAGCAGGGCAAGAAGGACTACCAGGTGCAGCGCTACAAGGGGCTGGGCGAGATGACGTCGTCGCAGCTCTGGGAGACGACGATGGACCCTGAGCGGCGCACGCTGCTTTCGGTCAAGCTCGAAGATATTGCGGAGACAGAGACGATCTTCACCACGCTGATGGGCGAGGACGTGGAGTCGCGCCGCAAGTTTATCGAAGACAACGCGCTTGACGTGAAGAATCTGGATATCTGATAGGCCAAGCTTTTCTCAATAGGCTTGCCGTCCTCGGCGAGCCTATTTTTGTTGCAGCGTCAACTACTTCTTCATTGTGACTTGCAGTGGTCCGAGCCGACTGCGCGGTTATTGGCGCTACCGGGTGCCCGAGCGGCCGTTCAAGCAAGGGGATAGAGACCTGCCGCAATATCGTGCGTCGCCTGTGCGATGCTCTCCTGGCGGCCGAGATCGCGCCAGTACGCATCGCCGGCAGAGAAGGCGACGACTTTTTCTCCGAGGCCTGCGAGTCGTAGATAAACATCGATGATGGAAAACGCGCCATCCTCCTGCA
>JBBIVH010000147.1:0-7204 GCA_037439805.1 Acidobacteriaceae bacterium | reverse complement strand
CGCTTCCCGGGAATCATCCAGTTGGCGAGATCGCCTCTTTCGGAAACCTGCATCGCGCCGAGAATTGCAAGGTCGATGTGTCCGCCACGGATCATCCCAAACGAGTCCGCGCTTGAGAAAGTGGCAGCTCCCGGCACAAACGTCACCGTCTCTTTGCCCGCGTTAATCAGGTCCGCATCCACTTCCGAGACACGCGGAAACGGGCCCATTCCGAGTAGTCCATTTTCAGACTGCAGAATCACGGTCATGCCTGCAGGGATATGGTTTGCCACCAGCGTCGGAATGCCAATGCCGAGATTCACATAGAAACCGTTGCGCAGCTCCTGCGCCGCGCGCGCCGCCATCTGGTTCCTGTTCCATGCCACAGGTCTAGTCCTCGCGAATCGTTCTACGCTCAATACGCTTTTCGGGATGCGGATTGTGCACCACGCGCTGCACAAAGATACCCGGCGTGTGAATCTCGTCCGGGTCCAACTCACCAGCGGGAACCACAATCTCTGCTTCCGCAACGGTCACGCGCCCGCATGTTGCCGCCTGCGGATTGAAGTTGCGCGCCGTGCGTCGATAGATTAGGTTGCCGTGCGTATCCGCCTTCCACGCTTTCACCAGCGCCAGATCGGCCCGAATACCACGCTCCAGAATGTGTGTCACACCGTCGAAGTCCTTGTGCTCCTTGCCTTCTGCAATCACAGTTTCCACGCCGGTTCGCGTGTAAAAACCTGGAATGCCCGCGCCGCCTGCACGCATCCGCTCGGCCAGCGTTCCTTGCGGACAGAATTCGACCTCCAACTCACCCGCGAGAAACTGCCTTTCGAATTCCGCATTTTCGCCCACATAACTCGAGATCATCTTCTTCACCTGTCGCGTCGCCAGCAGCAGTCCCAGGCCCCAGTCATCCACGCCTGCGTTGTTGCTGGCGATGGTCAGCCCGCTAACGCCTGAATCGCGCAGCGCCAAAATCAGCAACTCCGGAATACCGCACAGCCCGAAGCCGCCAATCGCGAGTAGCATGTCATCCCGCACTAGTCCATCCAGTGCATTTTTTGCATCGGGCCACAGCTTGTTCAGCCCAGCGACCGACTCACTCCTCGACCCCATACCCTGCTCCGCTTCCTCTGTTTCGATGGTTGTTGCCGCTCACGATGCTACTGAAATTTTTGAAAGGCTTCAATCTGCCTTGCAAGATACTCGCGGCGCTCCACCGGCAAAGAGAGCACTGTCGAGGTGGATGTTGCGCCCAGCGCGGAGAGCTTGTCGATGAGCGACTCCAGATGCCGGATTGACACCACGTGCGCCTCAAGGATGAATGACTCATCACCCGTGATGCGATGGCAGCGATGAATCTCGGGCAGGTCCTTGATCGCAGTCACCGCCCGGCTTACCTGCAGATCGCCGCCTGGGATCGTAAGCCGCACCAGAACGTGAATCGGAACGCCGAGCCGCGCCGGATTGAGCAGCGCATGATAGCCCGTGATGACGCCCGCTTCTTCTAGGCGATGCACGCGCTCAGCCACGGCTGGCGTGGAGAGGCCAACCTTTCTGCCCAGTTCCGCGAAGGTTACGCGCGCATTTTGCTGCAAGTGCTCCAGAATCTTCCATGCAATTGCATCCAGTTCAACGTGGGATGGATCAGTCTTATGCGTCATTTCCCTGCATTCCTTAAGCCGCCTTCTTATTATGCTTAATCTCCTTAGGTTCCGCTGCCGATTTTTCTTTTAATCTCCATTCTCCGCCTCTGCTCTGCGGACCTATGCTTGCATCGTTGCCAATCGGTGGCCCCGGATGCGCACATTTCCCCATGCATCCGCGGCGAAGGAGGAGTTGGCATGAGCAGTTCTAGCGTGTCCGTCGCTGCGGACAGCATGTCTGTTTCTAAAAGGCAGTCTTGCTCCGCTACGGCAGACTTTCTGCCGCTCAAAGGAACCGACCACGTCGAGTTCTACGTGGGCAACGCGCGTCAGGCTGCGCACTTTTATCGCGCTGCCATGGGCATGTGTCTCGTTGCCTACGCCGGACCTGAGACAGGCCAGCGGGATCGCGCCTCCTATGTCCTTCAGCAGGGCAAGGTGCGCTTTGTCCTCACCACCGCCTTGCACACCGACAGCCCAGTTGCGTCCCATGTGCAACGCCACGGCGACGGAGTGCGCGCCATCGCGCTCTGGGTGAATGACGCCCGCAGCGCATGGCGGGAAACGACGCGCCGCAGCGCCCGCAGCGTGGCCGAGCCTTTCGTGCTGGAAGACGAGAACGGATCCGTCGTTCTCTCGAGCATCGCCACCTACGGCGACACGATCCACACCTTCGTTGAGCGCACCGCCTACAGCGGCCCATTTCTTCCCGGCTTTCGAGCCATCGATTACGATCCCATCGCGCGCCCTGTCGGCCTTCTTCACATCGATCACATGGTTGGCAACGTGGGATGGCACGAAATGGATCGCTGGGTGGACTTTTACGCAAGCGTGATGGGCTTCTCGCTCTACCAGCACTTCGACGATCGCGACATCTCTACGGAATACTCCGCCCTCATGTCCAAGGTCATGGCCAACGGAAACGGCTACGTGAAGTTCCCCATCAACGAGCCGGCGGAAGGCCGCAGGAAGTCGCAGGTGGAAGAGTATCTCGATTTTTATGGCGGTCCGGGCGTACAACACATCGCGCTGGCCACGAATGACATCCTGCATACGGTCACCGCCATGCGCGATCAGGGCATCGAATTCCTCCATGTGCCTCACACCTATTACACCGAGCTGCAGGCGCGCATCGGGACCATCGACGAGCCCCTCGACAAGCTCGAAGAACTCGGCATTCTGGTCGATCGGGACAACGAAGGCTACATGCTGCAGATCTTCACTCGCCCTGTGGAAGACCGCCCCACGCTGTTCTTTGAGATTATCCAGCGCAAGGGCAGTCGCAGCTTTGGTAAGGGCAACTTCAAGGCGCTGTTCGAGGCCATCGAGCGGGAACAGATGGCGCGCGGCAACCTGTAAACGCGGGAGACGAGAGACATGACAACAGCACTCGCCTCTCCCGCATCGGCGTTTATTATCGCGCAGGACTACCAATCCTATACGACGGAGCAGCACGCCATTTGGGCTGAGTTAGTGGGGCGCGTCCTACCCGTGATCGAACTACACGCTGCCCGCGAATACCTGGATGGTTTCGGCATCATCGGTCTGCAGCGTGACCGCCTTCCCGACCTTGCCGCGGTCAGCGCCCGACTCGCGCCACGCACCGGCTGGAACTCAACGCCAGTCAGCGGCTTTTTGCCGGCGCCCGCATTTTTTGAGATGCTGTCGACACGGCGCTTCCCCACGACCACATGGCTGCGCAGCCGCGACGCGATGGAGTATACGCCCGAGCCGGACATCTTCCACGATGTCTTTGGCCATGTGCCCATGCACGCGCATCCGGTCTTCGCTGATTTCCTCGAACACTACGGCCGCGTGTGTTCCACGATGACCAGTCCTGTACTCCTTGAGAAGCTTGGCCGCCTCTTCTGGTACACCGTTGAGTTCGGGGTCATTCGCCAGGACAACGCGATCAAAGTGTATGGCAGCGGCCTCATCAGTTCTCACGGCGAATGCCTCAACGTCATCGGCGGCCATTGCGCGATTCGCGATTTTTCCCTGGACGAAGTCCTTGCCACTCCCGTAAAGGTGGATGAGCTGCACAAGCTCCTGTTCGCCGTCCGCAGCTTTGACGAGATCTACGAGGCTATGCACGCAGCAGAAAAGCGCGCGCTCGCAGGCCAGTTGTGAGAGGGAGACACGATGTCCACTGACATCCGGTATCAATCCGGGTTCGGCAATGAATTTGCGACGGAGGATGTTGCAGGCGCGTTGCCCATCGGCCAGAATGCGCCTCAGAAGCATCCCCTCGGCTTATACGCAGAGCAGTTGAGCGGCTCTGCCTTTACCGCGCCGCGCAGCCTGAACCTCCGCACGTGGACCTATCGCATCCGCCCCTCGGTCACACATAAGCCCTACGAGCCTCTCCCGTCTCTGCACATGCGCAGCGGGCCATTTCACGAGACAGCGGCCACACCCAACCAGCTCCGCTGGGATCCGCTTCCTCTGCCGGAAGCGCCAACCGACTTCGTCGATGGCATCGTCACCTATGGCGGGAATGGCGATCCTGCGCTGCAATCGGGAGTCGCAATTCATCTCTACGCGGCGAATGCCTCCATGCAGGAGCGCTTCTTTTACTGCGCTGACGGTGAGCTGCTGGTCGTTCCACAACTTGGCCGGCTTCACTTCCACACTGAGATGGGCATTCTTGAAATCGGCCCCGGTGAGATCTCCGTCATTCCGCGCGGAGTCAAATTCCGCGTCGTCCTCGCGGAGAAGCAAGCGCGCGGCTATATTTGCGAGAACTACGGTCAGCCGTTCCGTCTCCCCGACCTTGGGCCCATCGGCGCGAATGGCCTCGCCAATCCGCGCGATTTTCTGTATCCCGTAGCAGCCTTTGAGGACCGCGACGGCGATTTCCGCATCACTGCAAAGTTCATGGGAAAGCTTTGGTCCGCCTCCATCGACCATTCTCCGCTCGACGTGGTTGGATGGCACGGCAACTACGCGCCTTATAAGTATGACCTTGCGCGCTTCAACTGCGTCAACACGGTCTCCTTCGACCATCCGGACCCTTCCATTTTCACGGTACTCAGCTCGCCGTCTACCGTTGCCGGTACAGCCAACTGCGACTTCGCCATCTTTCCGCCGCGCTGGATGGTCGCGGAGCATACTTTCCGCCCTCCGTGGTTCCATCGCAATCTGATGAACGAGTTCATGGGTCTTGTCTTTGGCGCCTACGACGCCAAGGCAGAGGGCTTTCTACCCGGCGGCGCCAGCCTGCACAACTGCATGGCCGGGCACGGACCCGATGCAGAAACCTTCGAGCGTGCAACCCGCGCGGAGTTGAAGCCTCACTATCTCGACAACACTCTGGCCTTCATGTTTGAGACCCAACTGGTCGTCCACCCCACGGCCTTTGCAATGCAGACGCGCATTCTGCAACACGAGTATTTCGAATGCTGGCAAGGACTCAAAAAGCACTTTGTGAACCCCGCAGCACGCAAGTCGCACAAATAGGAACCGCACTCGATGCCGCGCTGCACAGGCTGTTGGATTATGCAGGCCTCTTCCCGCCCGCACGTCTCTCTGTGCGTGCGGCCGTGGACAACTATCAGCAGTACGCCTCGGGACCCCATGCCGAGGCGCTTGCATGTTTCGTGCTCTCCTTCAGTCATCTCGATGCACTGCGATCGATTCCGCAGTCACCGGCTCCGTTCCCATTGAGCCTCTCCGGCCCCTTTGATGCGCCGTGGCATGAAATTGGGCAGCTTCAGCGAGAAGGTCTGCGCATCCAGATGATTGAAGTCAAGATCTCGTCCGTCGGCCAGATTCTCGCCCTCCAGAAAACTCTCCCGGCCTCAATCGTCCGCTACTTTGAGATCCCGCTCGACTCATCTGCGAATGCGCTTCTCTCCGCGATAGCCAACGCTGAGAGCCGCGTCAAACTGCGGCTCGGAGGCGTCACGGATACGGCCTTCCCGCCGCCGCAGCTTGTTGCGGAGACGTTGCATGCCGTGGCACATCACCGGCTCAAATTCAAAGCCACGGCCGGACTGCACCATCCTTTGCGGTCGATTCAACCGCTCACGTACGAACCGAACAGCGCACTCAACAGAATGCATGGCTTCATCAATCTTCTTTCTGCCGCCGCGCTGCTACACTTGGGCGGAAGCGCGCAGCAGGCAGAGGCAATCCTGCTCGAGGAAGATCCGGCCGCATGGACGATTGCGCCCGATTGCATTCAGTGGCGTGACCATCGGTGGCCCGAAGCGCTGCTGCTGGAAGTTCGCCAATGCTTTCTGATGAGCATCGGCACCTGTTCCTTTACCGAACCGATGGATGAGCTGGAGGCTCTTGGATGGCGCTGACTCAAAGAAGCTGGATTGATGCCGCCAACGACCCTCGCTGTGATTTCCCTTTGCAAAATCTACCCTACGGTGCATACCGGCACGGGAACATGGTCTATCTATGCGTGGCCATCGGCGATAAGGCGCTCGACCTCTTCAGTTGCGCAGAATCCGGGCTGTTCGCTTCGCTCGGCGCGGAAATCATCAATGCGTGCCAGAGCGAAACGCTGAATGCGCTCATGACTCTTGGCCCTTCAGCATGGGCGAATCTCAGAAGCGCGATTACCGGCTTGCTGGACGCGGAGCGAGCCGATGTTGCGCTTCGGCAGCGCGTCGTGCCTCACCTGCAGCCACTCGACGGGCTCGAAATGCAGATGCCCGTCGCCATCGGCGACTACACGGACTTCTACGCCTCCATCCATCACGCCACGCGGGTTGGTAAGCTCTTCCGACCCGACAATCCCCTCCTGCCGAATTACAAATACGTCCCCATCGGCTATCACGGACGCGCGTCTTCCATCGTGCTCAGCGGCCAGCCGGTCCGCCGGCCGTCCGGCCAGATTCGCGCGGGCAACGCAGAACCGCATTTCGCGCCCACATTTTCGCTCGACTTTGAACTTGAAATCGGTGCCTTTATCGGTCACGGCAACTTGCTGGGGCAACCCATCCCCATCGCCGAAGCGGAATCGCACATCTTCGGTCTGTGCCTCGTGAATGATTGGTCCGCTCGCGACATCCAGGCATGGGAGTATCAGCCGCTCGGGCCATTCCTCGCCAAGAGCTTTGCGACCACCATCTCACCATGGATTGTTTCGCTCGCTGCCCTCGCGCCCTATCGAGTTCCGGTCGCGCCTCGGCCGTCAGGCGATCCGGCTCCCCTTCCCTATCTGCAGTCGGCCTCATCCGGTCACGACGCATTCGACGTGCAGCTTGAGGTCTATCTCGAAAGTAGCCGGATGCATGCGCAGAGTATCGCGCCTGCGCAGATCGGCCACTCCAACCTTCGCAACCTCTACTGGAGCCTTCGCCAGATGGTTGCCCACCACGCCAGCAATGGATGCAACCTGCGCCCCGGCGACATGCTGGCCACAGGTACCATCTCCGGCCCTGCGCCAGGCTCCGAGGGGTGCCTGCTCGAAGTGAAATCCACCGGCTCACCGCTGCTGCTACCCAATGGTGAGCAGCGAGTCTTCCTGGAAGACGGCGACACCATCATCCTTCGCGCCTTCGCATCGTCTCCGGGCCTGCCGCGCATCGGCTTCGGCGAGTGCCGCGCCACGATCGATG
>JBBIVH010000146.1:0-7268 GCA_037439805.1 Acidobacteriaceae bacterium | reverse complement strand
TGCTGTTTGATGGACTCGTCGATCGAGACGCGCAGTTCCGGTTTGTTCCGGGCCTGGCGAGCGCATGGGAGCAGACGGATGCACGGACGTGGGTCTTTCATCTGCGCGATGCAGTGCGCTTTGCCGATGGCAGGATGTTGTCGGCGCGGGATGTGGTGTGGTCTGTGGAGTCGATGCGGAATGGAACGGTCATCTCGCCCAAAGCAGCATCGTATGCGAGCGTCGATGTGGTCACCGCTGCAGATGAGAAGACGGTTGTGTTTCATCTGAAGTACCCGGACAACTTTCTATTACGAAATCTTGCGACGGGCGCGCTGGGCGTGATTCCGGCAGGCAGCGGGAGCGAGTTCTGGCGCAATCCGGTGGGCACAGGGCCATTTCGGTTTGTAAGCCAGAAGACGGATCAGGATGTGGTGATTGAGAGGAATCCGCAAGGCTGGCGGGCGCAACCTGAAATTGAGCGGGTGCGCTTTGCGGTCGTCCCGGATGCGATTACGATGGCGCTCGAACTGGAGAAGGGCACGGGCGACGTGGCGATCAATTCCCTGCCCATGGACTCACTGCCAGAGCTGGCAGCGAGGCCGAATCTGATTGTGAATGATGTGCCGGGCACCGAGGTTCAGTATCTTGCCTTTAACCTGCGCGACTCGCTGCTGAGCAAGGTCGAGATAAGGCAGGCGATTGCCTGCGCGATTGACCGGAGACTGATCATTTCGACACTGCTGCGAGGCCATGCGCAGCCCGCGGCGAGTTTGCTACCGCCGACGCACTGGGCATGGACCGGCGATGTGGAGCGGTACGACTACGACCCGGCGCGTGCTGAGCGGCTTCTGGACGCAGCGGGCTATCGGCGCGACGCGGATGGGGTTCGGTTCCATCTGACCATGAAGACGAGCACAACGGAGGACGCGAGACTACTGGCTGCTGTGCTGCAGCAGGAGCTGGCGCGCGTGGGCATTGCGCTGCAACTGCGGAGCTACGAATTTGCAACGTTCTATTCCGATGTAACGCGAGGGGCGTTTCAAATGTACTCGCTGCGCTGGATCGGCGGCAACGAGCAGCCGGATATCTTCAGCTACGTCTTTGAGACCAAGCATTTCTCTCCCAGAGGGGCCAACCGCGGACACTACTCGAATGCGCGGCTGGATGCGCTGCTAGAGGACGCGGCGCAGACAACAGCGACAGACCGGCGACGTGAGGACTATGTGGAGGCGCAGCAGATTCTTGCGAAAGATCTGCCCGCGATAAACCTGTGGTATCTGGACACCGTCGTCGTCCACAACACAAGGCTGACACAGGTGAGCCCTTCCGCATCGGGCAGTTACCGGTTTCTAGAGACCGCGCACTTCGTTCCCTGAGCGTTTCTTCAGGCTATCTTAAGGTTCAGAGGATTTCGCCGCAGGTTCTCGTCTGAACGGGAGCGCAGGTCTCATTCTTCGATACTTTTTCTCAACTTTCCCCGCACATCTTTCGTCTATTGGATTGAAAGCCTGGTGTGGCCAAGACGGTTTGGAGCGATGGAGTGAATGAATTGAAAAACAGAACGTCACGCATCGGCATCGCGTTGTGCACCGCGTTCCTGCTTACATGGATTGCAGGCGCTGTGATGCATGCGCAGGCGCCGATGCGTTTTGTGGGGACAGTAACCGCTATCAATGGCGCGACGCTTACCGTCAAGACTGACGCAGGCGAGGCGCGAACGGTCGAGGTGCCGGAGTCTGCAGTGCTGAAGCGGGTTGCGCCTGGTCAGCGGGATCTCAGCGCCGCGGTGGACATCAAATTATCGGATATTGAGACGGGCGACCGCGTGCTTGTGAAGGCGGCGGCTGAGGCAGAGGGAGCCACTGCGCAGGCGGCGCAGATCATCACGATTAAGGCCACGGACGTTGCAGAGAAGGAGCGCAAAGAGCGCGAAGACTGGCAGCAGCGCGGCGTGGGCGGCCTGGTGAAGAGCGCGGACTCCGCTTCGGGAACCATTCTGGTAACCAGTGGCGCAGGCGCGACCGCAAAGACGATTACGGTGCACGTCAGCAAGACAGCGGTCCTGAAGCGCTACGCTGCAGATTCCGTCCGCTTCGATCTGGCGCAGCCTGCGCCGATTGACGCGATCCACCCCGGCGATCAACTGCGCGCCAAGGGCGACAAGAATGCGGACGGCACGGAACTGACTGCTGATGAGGTGGTGTCTGGGAGCTTCCGCAATATCTCCGGCGTCGTCGCATCCATTGATACAGCGGGTCAAACGATCGTGGTGAAGGATCTGTTGACCAAGAAACCTGTAACGGTTCACATCACACAGGACGCGCAGATGCACGCACTGCCGGAGATGATGGCGCAGATGCTTGCAGCGCGGCTGAAGGGCAGCCCTGCAGCCCCAGGCGCTGCGGCGCCAAGCGGCCGGAATGGCGGGGGCCGAGCATGGCCCGGTGCAAGCGGAACAGGCGCAGGACAGGCACAGGCAGGCAGCACGCAGCAGATGCTCAGCCGCACGCCGGTGATTCAGTTCAAAGATTTGAAGAAGGGCGATGCGGTGATGCTTGTATCGACGCAAGGCACAACTGAGGTCACGGCAATCACTCTGATGTCGGGCGTAGAGCTTCTCCTGCAGGCTCCCGAAGCGAGCCGGAACCTGCTGGCGAACTGGAGCATGGGCTCCGGCGGCGGAGAAGAAGCGGCTCAATAGGGACAACCGGTTGGGAACAACTGAGGAGCACAGGCAAAGTGTACTCAAAACTGCATTGGACGATTCATCTTCTTATTACGCTGGTCATTGGGTTGGCGGCACTGGCCGCGCACTCGCAGGCGAGCCAGAATGCCACAACGGCGGCCATTCACGGTCATGTGACCGATCCAACCGGGGCGCTGATTCCCGGCGCGGAGGTCTCAGTCACGAAGGCGCTTGGAGCGGAGACGCATACGACGACCGCGAATGCGAGCGGCGTGTATGAGGTGACAGGGCTGGCACCGGGCGGATACACGGTGAGCGTGATTTCGCCAGGATTTGCCCCTTTTCAATCACAGACTTTGACGCTGGCTGCAGGCCAGCTCAAGCGCGTCGATGTGACGATGGCGATCCAGACAGAGCAGCAGAATGTTGTTGTGACCGACGATACGCCGACTGTGAACGTAGAGGCGGGCGGAAACAGCAACACGATTGTGCTGAAAGGGAAGGATCTCGATACGCTCTCCGACGACCCGGACGAGTTGTCGAACGAGTTGCAGGCGCTGGCCGGCCCGTCGGCGGGACCGAACGGCGGACAGATTTACATCGATGGATTTACCGGCGGGCAGTTGCCGCCGAAGTCGGCGATTCGCGAGATTCGCATCAATCAGAATCCTTTCTCAGCTGAGTTTGACAAGCTGGGTTATGGACGCATCGAGATTCTGACTAAACCCGGCACGGACAAGTTGCACGGTCAGGTATTCATTCAGGGCAATTACAGCGGCATGAATACGGGCGATCCGTTTCTCCAGAATGTGCCGCCGTACAATCGCGTGCAGTACAACGGGACGGTGAGCGGCGCGTTGTCCAAGAGCGCCTCATTCTTCTTCAGCATGGAGCAGCGCGATAATCACGATGAAGCGGTGTACGTCTATACGCCACCCGTGCTGGATACCACAACCAACACCTATACCGCAGGCACAGCGCGCGTTTCCGGATCGCTCTCGAATCCGCACAACCATATCAACGTCTCGCCGCGCATCGATCTGCAACTTGGCCAGAGCAATACTCTGACGCTGCGCTATCAGTACTACTACGATTCTGAATCGGGAGATATCGGCTCGCAGGCTCTACCCACGCAATCGGTCACTTCG
The DNA here is from genome assembly GCA_037439805.1 of Acidobacteriaceae bacterium. GTDB lineage: Bacteria > Acidobacteriota > Terriglobia > Terriglobales > Acidobacteriaceae > Telmatobacter. Next base: position 3,452 of record JBBIVH010000146.1, on the reverse strand, counting down.
ACTTCGAAGGAGCACGCGTTCCAACTAAGCGACTCGCAGATTATCAACGATCACATGGTGAACGAGACACACCTGGAGTACCGGCGCTCGCTCGATTCAATCTCCCCAGTTAGCAATACGCCCACAATTATCGTCGGCGGCAACTTCACTGGCGGCGGCGCATCAAGCGGCACATCGTTCAGCCATGGCGATCACTTTGAGCTGCAGAACTTCACCACGATGAGCATTGGGTCGCAGGCAATCAAATTTGGCGCTTGGCTCCGCGACGATCGCGAAGCCTCGAACGCATTCGGGAACCGTAACGGCACCCTGGTGTTTTCGAACAACGGATATGCTGCAACGCTGACTGCACTGGCGAACGGGCAGAATCTGAGTTCAATCGGAAGCGACCTGGTGAACCTGAGCATTACCGCCGGACAAACGGCCTACACGGCCAATGTATTCAACGGATCGCTGTTCGTGCAGGACGACTGGAAGGTGAATCCGCGCCTGACGCTCTCCGGCGGCCTGCGCTGGGAGACGCAGAACCACATTGCCGACCATAGCGACTGGGCGCCGCGCGTGGCGATGGCCTATGCGTTGGATGCAAAGGGGAATAAGCCGGCTAAGACGGTGGTGCGCGCCGGCTACGGCATTTTCTATGACCGGCTTGGCATCAATCAAGTGATGGCGGCAACGCAGCAGAGCATCCACTCTGGGCAAGTACAGACTATTTCGCAATCGGCATCGTGTTTGAACGGTACGAGCCTGACGAGCATTGACTTCTCAGGCTGCCTGCCTGCCGCGCCGTACACGCCCAACTCTCTGTCCACCCTGGTGCAGATTGCGCCGGACTTTCACGCTCCCTATACGCATCAGATGGGCGGGAGCCTCGAGCGGCAGGTAACGAAGACAATCACCGCAACGGTGACGTATCTGCATTCGTATGGTCTGCACCAGATTGCGACGATCAATGCCAATGCGTACCTGCCGGGCACGTACCAATATGGAAGCACGACCCTGAGCGGCACCCGGCCGAACGCCTCGCTTGGCATCATCAAGCAGTACCTGCCCGAAGCGGTTTTCAAGCAGGATCAGGTCATCACAAATGTGAATGCGAGAATTACGCCGAACTTCAGCGTGTTTGGCTTCTACAATCTTGCATGGGCCAACTCGGACGATGCAGGCGGAACGGCCTCCAACTCCTACAACCTGCAGCAGGATTACGGACCGGCCTCGTTTGTCTCGCGCCACATGGTCTTCCTGATGGGGAATTATCAAGGGCCATGGGGACTGCGCTTCAATCCCTTTATAGTTGCGCGGTCGGGCAGACCGTTCAACTTTGTCTCCAGCCGCGACCTGACCGGAGATAACTTTCTCAACAACCGGCCCGCATATGCGCCTAGTACGGATTGCCAGGGTCCGTATACCACTACGCCTCGATACGCGCCCACATCCCTCGGCTGTTTGGATACGCAGCCGACAGCGGGAGAGGCTCTGATTCCGATGAACCTGGGAGTTGCTCCTCCGTCCGTCGCCGTCAACATGCGCATCAGCAGGACATTTGGGATTGGCCCCAAGGTGGAGGGCAATGCGGCTGGCCCGCCGATGTTTGGAGGGCCCGGCGGCGGCCCGCGCGGAGGCGGCCCGAGAGGCGGCGGCCCCGGAGGCGGATTAGGCCCCGGAGGCTTAGGCGGTGGCGGAAGGCCGGCGGGCATGATGGGTTCGACTCAGGCACACCGGTTCAATCTCACGTTCACCGCGCAGGCACTGAACTTGTTTAACAACGTGAACTATGGAACGCCGACAGGAACCATTGATGCGACGCCAATTGTAGATGGGAGCGGCAACGTCACAGGAGTTACCCCCGGCGCGTTTTTCGACCGCTCTACGAGCCTTGCCGGGCAGATCTTCTCGATGGGGTCGGCATCGCGTCGTATCTTCGCTCAGGCCATCTTTTCGTTCTGAGGATGCGAGGTAGGCCCTGCGGTGAGAGAGCACTCGCCGCAGGGCCGATTTGCGCGGTCAGTTTACAGCCTCGATCGAAGGTGCGCTGGGATCCTGCTTAAAGGCATCTGTCAGCGAAACAACCTGCATCTTCATCTTCAGTGCATCCAACGTCGCGTTGGAATTGACGGGAATCTCCCTTGATTCTCCCGGGAGCAGGTCGAAGTAGTTGTCCGAAACGGTTGCGTCGAGATTTCCAAACGACAGGTATACATCCCGCGCCAGCACGGGCGAGGTAACGCGTAGCTTGTAACTTCCCTTATCTGCCGACAGTTCAACCGAGAGCGTTGCGGGCTTGAGATGCACTTCCTTGACGGGCGCAAGGTAAGCGATGTTACGTGAGAGTAGATCGCCGCCTGCGCTCAGTTCCGCCAGAACAAAGACGCGCGAGGTATCCGCAGCGCCTGCCTCGGTCAGCTTTTCCAGAGGCCAGTCGAGATAGACCTTGCTGGCGAGAGGGTCGACACTCACCTCATGCTTATCTTCGAGAAGGACCTTGCCATCGAAGTCCATGAGGCGCACGCGAAGCGTTGCGGGCAGCGCCGTAGTTTTGTCTGAAACGACGTAGATGCGCATGGAGCCGCCTTCTTCATGCGGCGAGACAAGGACCGGCGCGTAGAAGCGGCGCGCATAATACTGGAGAGCCTTCCAGCGGCCGTCGTAGTCGATGCTGGACCACGATGCAACAGGCCAGCAATCGTTCAACTGCCAGAAGATTGAACCCATCGTCTCAGGCCGGCTGCGGCGGAAGTACTCCGCGCCAATCTTGATGCCCTCGGCCTGCAGCACCTGGCTGACGTAAAGGAAGCTCGGGAAGTCTTTCGGCTCAGGATAATCGCGCAGCAGGTAGTCGTGGATGATGGAGTTGCCTTCATTGTTTTTCTGATGCGCGAGCATGACGGGCGTGAAGATGCTGGTGCGATCCTCGGGCAGCGTGAAGGTCTCAATGGTGCGCATCTCGGGGAAAGACTGGAAGCCGTATTCCGTGACGAAGCGCGGGTGGTGCGTTTCGTATGTCGAGAACGGAACGCGGCCATGCCAGACATCCCAGATGTGTTCGTCGCCGCTGTGGAAGTGCTCGCTGACGTCTTCATAGTCTGCGCTCGGTGAACTGGGCCAGTACGGAATCTCGGGCTCGAGCCGCGCCACAACGCGCGGAAGAATCCCGCTGAATTCCGTGAGGTAGTCTTGCCACATCTGGTAGCGGACGTCGGGGGACAAGGAGGGACGCGGCGCCCAGCCCATCGCTGCTTCGGTCTCGTTGTTGCCGCACCAGATTACGATGCTGGGATGGTTACGCAGGCGACGCACCTGGTCCTCGGCCTCCGCTTCGATGTTTTGCTTGAAAGCGTAGGTGCCGGGTTGCCAGTTGTTGCCGAACATGAAGTCCTGCCAGACCATGATGCCGAGCTCGTCGCAGATGGAGTAGAACTCATCCGTCTCGTAGTAACCGCCTCCCCAGTGGC
>JBBIVH010000145.1:0-7275 GCA_037439805.1 Acidobacteriaceae bacterium | reverse complement strand
ATTGCGCTGGATGAGATTCATGCCGAGCATGGCGTCGATTTGCGCAAGCATCCAGGGGCGGTGCAGGGGCTGCGTAAGGGGGCGATTGACGCGAAGCTGCGGCTCTCTGCGGAGCAGTCGGCGCAGTTTGACATTGAGCTGCCGAACGGCGACCGTTATCAGCGCGAGATTCCGCGCGCGGTCTTCGAGCAACTGATCGAGTCCATTCTGGAGCGCACGGCGGCGCCCTGCAAGCAGGCGATGACCGACGCAGGCCTCGCGCCGGAGCAGATTGACGAAGTGGTGCTGGTGGGCGGGTCGACGCGCATTCCAGCGGTGCGGCAGCTCGTGGATGAGCTGTTCCATTTGTCTGTGCGCGGTAAAAAGCCGCACACGGATCTCAACCCAGACGAGGTGGTGGCGCTGGGCGCCGCGGTGCAGGCGGAGATTCTGGCAGGCACGGCGAAGAATACTGAAGATCTGCTGCTGCTGGACGTGACGCCGCTTTCGCTCGGCATTGAAGCGCTGGGCGGCGTGGTGGCACGCATCATTCCGCGCAACTCGACGATTCCCGCTTCGGCGACAGAGCACTTTACGACAGGTGTGGACGGCCAGACGAATGTTGCAATCCACGTAGTGCAGGGCGAGCGCGAACTGGCGGCGGACTGCCGTTCGCTGGCGCGTTTCGATCTGAAGGGCATTCCACCGATGACAGCGGGAATGCCGCGCATCGAGGTGAAGTTCCTCATCGATGCCGATGGCATTTTGCAAGTGTCGGCCAGGGAGCAGCGCAGCGGCAAGCAGGCGCAGATTGAAGTGAAGCCCACGTATGGATTGACGGACGAGCAGGTCGAGAGCATGATTCTCGAATCGTTCGATCATGCAGAGGCGGACTTCGCGTCGCGGCTGGTGATTGAGGCGCGCAATGAAGCGGAGACGATTCTCTCGAAGGTGGAGCGAGCGCGACAGCATCCCGCGTGGGCGCTGCTTGCGGGTGAAGAGCAAAGCACGATTGATACCGCAGAGCGGCGCCTGGGGGCGGTGAAGTCCGGTACCGACCTGAATGCGCTGCGACATGCCGTGGCGATGCTGGACCTTGCGACGCGCAGGCTCGCAGAGTTGATGATGGACGCGGCGGTGACGGAGGCGATTCGCGGCAAGACGATGCAGGCCGCAGGCGACGACCTGAGCGAAGAACTGACGGCTCCGCATCCGATGGCGCCGGCGGAGTTCAAGTAGAAGAAGCTGGCAACAGAGCGAAGAGAAAGAACGGGCTATGAGCGAAGCGAACACAAAGAATATTCCGCCGGAGAAGCTGGTGCGGGTGACGTTTCAGCCGGAAGGCAAGACGGTGGAATTTGAGTACGGCACGATGCCGTATGACCACCACGGCAAGCCGATGTCCTTTCTGGATGTGGCGGAGAATTTCGGAATTTTTCTGGATCACGCCTGCGGCGGCTCGTGCGCCTGTACCACGTGCCACATCTGGGTGAAGGAAGGCGAACGCGGCATCAGCGAAGCGGAAGACGATGAGCTGGACCGGCTGGACATGGCGGCGGACCAGCAGCTGAACTCGCGGCTCGGATGCCAGGCGGTGATTACCGGGCCGGGCGATTACGTGGTGGAGATTCCCAAGTGGAATCGCAACTACGTGTCTGAAGGCAAGCCTCTGACGCTTGCCGAGCAGAAGTAGCAGGCGCAGCCTGCATGCAATCCGCCGCTTCCTTGCTGACCTGCGGCGGATTTTCCATTTGAGCTTTCGAGACGAGATGAGGAGAGACGCGATGCCGCGCGAGATTCACTGGACGGACGCCGAAGAGATTGGGATTCAGTTGCAGGAGAAATATCCGGAGATGGATCCCCTCACAGTGCGCTTCACGGATCTGCATCGCTACGTGACGGAGCTGCCAGGTTTTGCGGATGACCCTGCGAAGTCCAACGAGGGGCGGCTGGAAGCGATCCAGATGGCGTGGCACGAAGAGTACGAGGACGCGAAGGGATGATGCCCGTTGTCACGCGCGGGGCATGCGCACAGTGACGATGGTTCCCTGACCGGGCGCGCTGGCGAGCGAGACACTGCCCCCGGCTTTTTCAACAACGGCCTTACAAATTGCCAGCCCAAGTCCCGCACCGCCGGTGGCGCGCGAGCGGGATGGATCGCCGCGGAAGAAGCGGTCGAAGACGTGCGGCTGCGAAGTGGGATCGATGCCCTCGCCGTGGTCGGCGACGCGCAGCTCGACCGCATCATTCATGACACTTAGATTCAGCTGCACCTGCGAACCTGCGGGGCTATGCTGCAGCGCGTTCAACAAGAGGTTGGAGACGACGAGCTGGCAGTCTTCTGCGGTGAGCGGCACGCTGGCTGTTTCCGGCGCGGTTTTGTCCACGCGAACCTGGCGCAGCGCGGCGACGGTTTCGAGCTCGCGTACGGTGTCTTCGAGACATTGAACAGCGTCGCAAGATGCGGAGTCCGCGGCGGGAGGGGCGGCGCTTTCTACGCGAGCCAGCGTGAGCATCTTGACGACCAGATCTTCCAGTCGGCCCGTGTCTGCAAGGCAGCGGTCGAGACCTGCCTGATATTCCGCAGGCGTGCGCGTGCGCAAGCCGAGCAACTGCAATGAGGATTTGACGACGGCGACGGCGGTCTTGAGCTCGTGCGCCGCGTCGGAGACGAAGGTGCGCTGCTGAACGAAGGCCATCTCCAGGCGCTGCAGAACGCTTTCGAGCGCGTGCGTCAGTGGGGCGAGTTCGCGAGTCGTGCGCGCAGTCTCAGGCGGTTCGAACTCCCATGCGTCGGCGGAGACGTTGCCGGCGAGCGCGGCCAGCTCGCGCAGAGGCGCGAGACCGCGATGCAGGACCCAGGCGACGAGCGGGCCTGTGACGAGAAGCAACAGCAGGCTGCCGGCGGCGTAGGCGGAGACCGAGCGCCAGATGGCGTCCCAGACGCGCTCTGTCGGCACGCCGTAGAGAACGGAGACACGACGGAGCGTGCCGCCGTTTGGTTCGCCGGGATCAACGATGCGCGAGCCGTGCAGCCGCAGCAAGCGGTAGTGCTGGCCATTCACCATACGGCGCACGATGCCGTCCTGCGCCTGCGCTGCGTAGCCTTCGCCGCTTCCGGTCCAGTTGGATGAGCGGCCGAGGAGGCGCCCGCGCTCGTCATAGACCTCGTACACTTCGTCTGCGGGCAGGCGCAGGTCGAGCGTATCGAGCATGACGTTGTCCTGCGCGTCCTCGGCATCCTGCACGGCGCCCAGCACGCTGTCGGCGCGTCCGTGGAGCATGACGTCGAAGGCGCGGAAGTGCGCATGGCGCTCATAGCCCCAGGAGAGAAAGATGACGAGCACCGCCGCGGCAAATTCAACCGCTAGCACGGCAGCGATGAGACGCCAGGTGATGGAGCGTGTGCGGCTACTCAGCATGGCCGGGCTCCGGCATGGTGGCGAGGCGATAGCCGCGTCCGCGCAGGGTCTCGATGACCGGCGCGGCATCGGATTCAGCGGCGTCGAGCTTCTTGCGCAGGTTGGAGACGTGCGCTTCAATCACGTTCGAGTGGTGCTCCCAGTTGTAGTCGTAGAGGTGCTCGAGAAGCTCGCGCTTGCTGACGACCTTGCGCGGGTGGTGCATCAGGTACTCGAGGATGCGGTACTCGGTGGGCGAGAGATCGACGAGCGAACCAGCGCGGCGCACGGTCTGCTCCAGGGTGTTGACCTCGACGTTGACTGCCGTGAGCAGCGGGTGTGCCGCGCCTTTGCCGCGACGGATGAGCGCCTTGGCGCGGGCGATGAGTTCGCCGAGGTCGAAGGGCTTGGCGAGGTAATCATCGGCACCGGCGTTGAGTAGCTCGATGATGGCGGATTTGCCTTCCTTGGCGGTGAGGATGAGAACCGGCGTTGCGTCTTTGCGCGCACGCAGGCGCTTGAGCACACCGAGGCCGTCGAGCCTGGGCAGCATGAGGTCGAGGATGACGAGATCGTAGACGGCACCGCGCGCGAGGGCATCGCCTTCTTCGCCATCGGCGGCCCAGTCCACGGCGAAGCCCGCGGCATCCCGCAGGGCCGCGGCCAGATTCTCCGCCAGCCGAACCTCGTCTTCCACCAGCAGCACGCGCATGGCGTCTTCCTCGCATTCATTATCAATGCAGCAAGATTAAACCTGCCTGAACGAGGGCTGCAGGCGGCATGGAGTACCCTATTCGGAGCAGGTCCATCCCAGTTCACGGACTCCGGTGTGCGCATTGTCCTCTCGAACATTGGCACCTTTGGCGACATCAATCCTCTGATCGCTCTTTCTCTCGAACTCAAGCGGCGCGGGCACACGCCGGTGCTGGCGCTGCCGAATGTGTATCGGCCAAAGATCGAGCCGCTGGGGCTGGAGTTTCGCGCCATCCGTCCGGATATTGATCCCAACAACTCCATCCTTGTGGAGATGGTGTATGACGTAAAGCACGGAACGGAGCATGGGCTGCGCAATTTTCTCTTTCCCGCGCTAAGGCAGACGTATGACGACCTGCTGGCCGCGGCCACGCAGCCGGGGCGCGCGGACCTGATGCTGCTGGGCGAGCTGAACTATGCTGGGCCGCTGGTGGCGGAGATGACTGGGATCCAGTGGGCGAGCTATGTGCTGGCGCCGCTTTCGTTCTTCTCTTCGTACGATCCGCCGGTGCTGCCGCCGTTTCCACACCTGGCGCATGTGGACCGGTTTGCGGGCATGGGGCATGCAATGAATCGGCTGGCGCGGTGGACGACGCGGGCGTGGCCGGAGCCGATCTTTGCGCTGCGCCGCGAGCTGGGTCTGGGGCGCGGCGCGGACCCATTGTTCGACGCAAAGCATGCGCCGGAGTTGGTGCTGGCACTCTTTTCGCGCGTGCTGGGCGTCCCACAGAAGGACTGGCCGGCGCATACGCTGATTACTGGCTTTTGCTTTTATGACGCAGATGCGGGCAACGCCGCGCTGCCTGCGCATCTGGAGGAGTTTCTTGTGGCGGGAGAAGCGCCGGTGGTGTTCACTCTGGGTTCGGCGGCGGTGCTGGCGGCGGGAGATTTCTACGAGGTGTCTGCGCAGGCGGCGATGCAGCTGGGGCGACGCGCGGTGCTGCTGATAGGTACTGACCCGCGCAACCGGCTGAAGCAGGCGCTGCCGCATTCGATTTGCGTGGCAGAATATGCGCCGTATTCCGCGCTGCTGCCGCGGGCCGCGCTGGTGGTGCACCAGGGTGGTGTGGGCACGACGGCGCAATGCCTGCGCGCGGGCAAGCCGATGCTGATGATGCCCTACTCGCATGACCAGCCGGACAACGCGCGGCGGATGCAAAGGCTGGGCGTGGCGCGGACGATTCAGAAGTCACGCTACACTACGGACCGGGTCGCGCAGATGCTGCGCGGGATGCTGGCGGACGAGGAACTTGCGACGCGGGCTGCGCAGGTGGCGGACCAAATGCGCAGCGAGGATGGCGTGAAGGCGGCGTGCGATGCCCTGGAGGCACTGCATGCACGGAGTCGCGATCGCGTGCCGGTCCGCGCAGAAGGCTAAACCCACTCGCCCTGGCGCATGAGCGGCTCGGCGACGCCGGTGGCGGTGATGCCGTCGATGTCGAGATGGCCGGAGCCGATCATCCAGTCCACGTGAATGAGGCTGTCGTTGGCGCCTTTCGCTGCGAGCTGTTCGGGTGTGAGCTTTTCTCCGTCGTGGACACAGGAAGTGTAAGCCTGGCCGAGGGCGATGTGGCAGGCGGCGTTTTCATCAAAGAGCGTGTTGTAAAAGAGCATGCCGCTCGCGGCGATGGGCGAGGAGTGCGGGACAAGCGCGACTTCGCCGAGGCGGCGCGCGCCGTCGTCGGTGGCGATGAGTTTCTCGAGGACTTCCTGACCGCGGGTGGCGTGGGCTTCGACGATGCGGCCCGCCTCAAAGCGCACCTGGATGCCTTCAATCATTGTGCCCTGGTGCGAGAGCGGCTTGGTGGCGGTGACGACGCCGTCGGCGCGGTCTTTGTGCGGCGTGGTGAAGACCTCTTCGGTGGGCATGTTGGGGATGCAATAGTTGCCGTTGCCGGCGGTGGTGCCGCCGCCGAGCCAGAGGTGGTCGTCGGCGAGGCCGAGGCGGAAGTCGGTGCCGGGGCCGCGATAGTGGAGCGCGGCGTAACGCTTGTCGTTCAGGAACGCGGCGCGCTGCTGGAGCGTTGCGTCGTGCTGCTTCCAGGCGCGGACGGGATCGTCGGTGTGGATGCGCGTGGTGGCGAAGATGGCGTCCCAGAGGCGGGCGATGGCGACGTCGGGCGCGTCATCAGGAAACATGAGCGCGGCCCATGCGGGCGTGGCGCCGGCGACGATGGTCCAGTTGATTGCGTGGCGCGTGATGAGCTCGAGCGCTGGACGGTAGGCCCTGGAGAGCGAGCGATCGGCGCGGCTGACCTTGTCGGGATCTTCATTGGAGAGCAGCGCGGGATTGCCGCCGGTGATGGCGAGGCGCGCGGCGTTGCTTTTGTAGGCGGCGGCGAGGCCGTCGTAGAGCCACTGGGGCGCGTAGTCGAAGCTGGCGTCGGGCGCGTGGCGGTAGCGCAGAAGCGTGGCTTCGTCGTCGGCGTAGAGCGTGGTGACGAGCTTCGCGCCGGCGCGGTAGGCCTGGTCGGTGATGCGGCGCGCGAGCGGCACGGCGTCGAGCGAGGCGGTCATGACGAGCTCCTGGCCGGGCTTGAGGCCAAGGCCGACGCGCACGGCGACCTCAGCGAGCAGGTCGAGCTTTTCAGCGAAGGTGCGTTCAACAGCGGCGGAGGTTGTGCTCATCTGGGAGGCGATTCCTCTGGGGAAAAGTGGAGCGCGCGAAATGGATGCGATGCGCGCCGTTGGGTCTATTGTAGGCGGCGGGCTGAGTGGCCGCAGCCGCAGTGGCGGGCGAGCACCTCAGCGAAGTGGAGCGCGCGGGTGTGGCCGAGCTGGCTGATCTGCTCGCGGCAACTGAAGCCGTCGGCGACGACGACGGTGGTGGAAGCGGCGGAACGGATGGCGGGCAGCAGGCCATCTTCCGCGATGGCTTTCGAGACCTCGAACTTATCGGCCTCAAAGCCGAAGGGTCCGGCCATGCCGCAGCATCCGGCCTTGATGGGTTCTACGACGGCGCCGGCGCGCTGGAAGAGCGCGATCTCGCTGGCGGGTCCGCCGAAGACGGCTTTGTGGTGGCAGTGGCCGTGGACGAGGATATGCGCGCCGGTGAGGCCGGTGGGCGCGAAGTGGGGCGCGCGCTCCGCGAGCCAGTCGGCGAGGAGCCAGACCTGCTGGCTGAGCTTTTGCGCGTGGGAAT
>JBBIVH010000144.1:4381-7288 GCA_037439805.1 Acidobacteriaceae bacterium | reverse complement strand
TGTGCGCAGTCAGGTGCAGAATGCGGTGCGCGAATGCCGCAAGGATGCGCAGCGGTGTGAGGGTCGCCTGCGCGTTGTAGCGCAAAAACTCCGGATTGCCGAAGAGGAAGCCGGTCTTTGCGTAGTGCCACGCGTACCATGCTGCGAGCGGCAGAGCGCTGGCCAGCAGCCACGCGCTCTCGCGCAGAAGCATCAGGCGTTCCTGTGCAGGCTTGCGAAGAGCTTCCGCAACGCGGTACAGCGCCAGGGCCGCCGGCACGCAGATGGCAGTTTCTTTGCAGAGAGCCGCCGCTGTGAACCATGCGCAGGCAAGATGCGGATTGCGCTGTGCAGCCGGCAAGGCGTGGACCAGTCCCCAGAGCGTGCAGGCAGCGGCGAAGATATCGGCGTGCGCTAGACTGCTCTGGGCAAACCAGATGGGGTAGAGAGCCGTGAGCACGACGGTCCAGAACGCGACCTCGGGCGCCGCCACAAGCCGCTGCGCGAGACGCCAGACGGCGAGGAGCGCCAGCGAAGCCACCAGGAGCACGGCCTCTCGGGTCACCTCAGGTGAAAAGCCGGCCAGCTTCCAGCACAGCGCCAGATAGATGCTGGGCAGAGGTGGATGCGCGTTGCTGAGGGTCGTGGCCGGAATCAAGGACCCGGTGCGATAAAAGTCCCACGCCGCCGGGATGTAGTAGCCTGCCTCGTCCCAGTAGTAAGGGAGCCGAAGCAACGGGAAGTGGCTCAGATAGAGCGCCGAGAAGATGACCGGGAAGAACATCCACAAAGGCAGAGGCGCATCGCGCCTCTTTCCCGGCAGCATTGACCAGCGCATACGTGCCATCATCCCGTCAGCGAGAGCCTTTCTTAATTCACCGGCCCGGCGGGAAGAGTGGGCGCCTGCGGCTCAAGCTGGAGCGTGCCGAATGCCTGCTCGTACTGGGCGAGGTTCTGCCCCAGAACGTTCCAAAGCGCCTTGGCCTGCTGTGGGCTCAGAAAGATTGCCTGGTGATTGCGGATCGTCACCTGCTCAGGGCTTTCGCTGGTCGCCAAGCCAAAGACGAGTTGAAAGTCCCAGACGCTGACGCGCACCTGGACGCTGTTGGCATAAGATTCGCGATAGTCGGGAGTCTGGACGAGGTTCATGTGAGGCTGTTGCGGAGTCGGACTCATGGTTCCAATAGATTAACCGCTCGGGATGGGCGATCGCGCAGCCAGGAAGAGTTCGAGCCTGGCATCGGGAAATTGGTGCGGAAGGCGGGACTTGAACCCGCAAGCCTTTTGGGCGCTAGCTCCTAAGGCTAGTGTGTTTGCCATTTCACCACTTCCGCACGAGCGCAGGGCCGGTTGCGTTCTTGCTCATCCTGACGCAATACGCGCCCTCTTGCTCAAGTGTAGAAGGACCTGGTTGCCATGGCAACGATGACTTAGGCTGAAAAGCGTCCAGGGTACCGGGAAGCGTTGAGTATCCGCTGCGCTCAGCGTGCTGTCTGCTTCCTGTGCCGGTCCTGCGGTGACAGCATCGCTGAACTAGCTGCGGTGGGTCTTCTTACGGCGCTTTTCCTTGTACATGGCTTCATCCGCGCGAGTCACCAGTTCTTTCAGCGTCTCCGTTGAATAGTAATCCGAGGTCACATGACCGATGCTGAAGCTGAGTGGGAAGCGGCGGTCTCCTTTGGCATTTCGCTCTTCCGCGGATGCATTCAGGCGCTGCGCGGCGATTTCAATGCCGACCATGGTGAACTGTCCAGCGATAACAAATTCATCTCCTCCAAACCGGCCCTTCACGTCTGCATCTCTGAAGCAGGCCTGCACAATCTCGCCTGTCTCTGCCAGGTAGGCTGAACCGACCTGATGTCCCTGCTGATCGTTAATCTGCTTCAGCCCATCGAGATCTAGAAACAGCACGGAAATCGGCTGTTTGGAGCGCTTCGCCAGCCTCAACGTCTGCTCGGCAAGAAGGTAGAAGCCACGCATGTTGTAGAGGCCGGTCAACTCGTCGCGCAGCGTCAGGTCGTGAATCTCCTTCTCCATCTCGTTGATGCGCCAGACAATCACGATCAGAAAGACAAGCGAAATTCCAATGGCAAGCGCCGTGAGGATGGCGGCGGCAAAGTGCTCCGGCAACAGATGCCGGAAACCGCTCTGCGCTTCCACGACTTCTCGCACAAAAGGCCATATGAAGAGGACGGGCGCAAATCCGCGTGCAATCCGGCTGCCGATACCGCTGCCGAGAAAGATGGCAAAGACACCCAACGCAGCCTGGCGGAGCATGACGACAGTCGTCAGCAGCACAATGCACACCAAGGCAAGAGGATGAATGAGATTGTTGCTTGTCAGTCCGAACAGACCAGCTGAGCCAAACAGACTCTGCGAAATGAGAATGAACGCCAGGAAGCAGAGAACGCCAACAATGATGTCAGCGGCGAGCTTGAGCCAGGAACCGCGGAAGAGCAGCAGAAACATGCCTGCTGACAGGACCAGAAAAGCCACGACGCCCTGCAGCACCCCGCTTCCAACGATCAGCGTCGCCGTCGTGCTGGCAGGAAATCCAATGGGCAAGGAGGGCAGATGACCGATATTTGCCAGCAGAATCGCTAGATTGAAGAGCGTCGACAGCAGAGCCAGCACATGGCTGAAAACCCGCGCCAGTCCGGCAAGTTCGCCTTCAGAGAAGACAAGGCTCAATGCACACAACAGGGCGCTCAACCCCATGGGGCCTGCCAATAAAGGCAGCCACGCCGGGATTTGCGCACTGAACTGCGGGCTGAGCCACGCCGCAACCGACTCCAGCGAGACAACGGCGACCACGGCGAGGCAGAATCGCTGGACGACCAGCATCCTGCGAAGCCAGATGGGATCGGGTTGGCCCGGCGGTAGTGTTGCTGCGGCTAGCGTCATAGGAAGATTCTGTCTCGTCTGTCT
>JBBIVH010000144.1:0-4281 GCA_037439805.1 Acidobacteriaceae bacterium | reverse complement strand
CTCTCCGGACCAAAGGCCTCCAGAACCACTTCGAGATAGGGAATGAAATCGCGCGACGCCCATATGTTCCAGCGCGCCTCCGTCACCATGCCGGAAAGCTTGCAGGCCACATTGGGACAGCGCGCCAGTTCGCGCATGTCGCGCGTCCATGGCTCCAGCAGACCCTCGGCAATGACAGGCTTGGCGATGTGATCGAGCACAAACGGCTGCGCCGGAAACTCGCGCACGAGTTGGGCGGCCGCCGGCAGGTGGCGCGGATAAATGAGGATGTCATAGACGAGCCCAAACTGCGCCAGTTGCGCGATGCCGCGGCGAAACTCCGGGCGCAGCATGAAGGCGTCGTCCTGCTCATCCTGCAAGACGTGGCGCACGCCTACTAGCTTCGGGTTGGAAGCAAACTCTTCCAGCTCTGCCGTCACTCCAGCAGAGCAAAGATCGACCCAGCCGACCACGCCGCGAATCGAAGGATGCGCAGCCGCGAGGTCAAGCAACCAGCGCGTCTCTTCCAGGCTTTGCCGCGCCTGCACTGCGATGGAGCCGTCGAATTCATGCTCGCGCAGCAAAGGGTCCAGGTCCGTGGGCAGATAGGTGCGCTTCAGCACGCCCATGGCGGATGTCATCCATGTGTGCTCGGCGGGGTTGTACTGCCAGAAATGCTGATGCGCATCGAGGCGAATCATCTTGCTCCCGATTTTCGCAGGCCGCCCGAGGGCACGCAACCGGCGCCGAGGAGGGGAATCATCCTCTGCCGCACAGATGCGCGGGACAGACACACTATGATGAAGGCAGGGGCATTGCGGACTGGTCTGCGCGGCGATGCAGACTTTTTGGCAGCCCCGGAAGATGCCGGCGCATCCTACAAGACAGACACGCATGAATCCCGTCGAACAGGCCCGTCAACACGCATTTCAAGAGACGCTGCTGAGCGCGCGGCGCACCATGCTGCTGAGCGAGATTGTGAAGCTGGCCGTGGACAGCTTCAGGGCCAGCAAGCTGCGTTTTGCCCTGACGGCCCTGGGCATGGTCATCGGCACTGCGTCCGTGATTCTTGTGGTCACGATTGGTCTCACGGGCAAGCGGTTCATCCTTGAAGAAATCCAGAAGATCGGCACCAACATGATCGAGGTTGAGTACTCAGGCGGCGGAGCCACCGGCGCCGAGAACGTACTCTACAACGACTACCTGACGCGCGAAGATGAGACCGCGGTCATCAACCGTGTGCCCAGCGTTCTGTACTCGTCGCCCATGCTGGAGATGCATGACCGCATCAGCTTTGGCGGCGGCGTGGTCAAAGACACGCTGGTGCTGGGCGTGACCCCGGAATACAAGGATGTGCGCAACCTGATTGTGCTCTCCGGCCGCTTCTTCGACGATCAGGATGAAACCGAGCACATCAAGTGCGCGGTGGTCACCGAGCCATTCGCTCGCGAGATGTTCGGCAGTTCCAGCGAGGCTATCGGCCGAACATTTTCGATCAGCCGGATTCCGTTCACGATTATCGGGACCTTCAAAGAGAGTGTGGACACCTTCGGGCAATCGGAGATCTCCGATCAGACGATCCTGATTCCCTACTCTGTCGCGCGCTACTTCACGGGTACGGACAATGTGAAGCAGATCTTCTTCTCGATCCGGAATATGGACCAGGTGCCCGATGCGTCAAAGGAGATCCAGCGCGTCATTGCCTCACGCCACAAGACCAATTCTGTGTACACCGTCTTCAACATGACGGAGCTACTGACCACGGCGAATTCCATCTCCAACATCCTCACGGCTGTGCTGGTGATGGTGGCAGCCGTCACTCTGGCCGTAGGCGGCGTGGGCATCATGAACATCATGCTGGCCAACGTGCGCTCACGCATCCGCGAAATTGGCATCCGCAAGGCGCTGGGCGCCACCTACCGTGAAATCAAGCTGCAGTTTCTTGCCGAAGCCGTCATCATCTCGCTCGCCGGCGGCGTGATTGGCATCTTCGTCGGCCTGGCGGTGCCTCTGTCTGTCCGCTTCTTCACGGACTATCCTCTGCCCATCTCGCCATGGTCGGTCATTATCGCGCTGGCTGCGGCCACGCTTGTGGGCGTGCTGTTCGGCACGGTTCCGGCCACCCGAGCCGCACAACTGGACCCCGTCGAGTCCCTGAAATATGAGTAAGCTGGTCGCACCCAACTCAACGGAGGATACCCAGCAGGAGCCTCCTGGCAAGGGCCCCAACCTGGTGCTGCTGTACAGCCTGCTTGGGCTGGCGATGGTGGCGGCTTTGGCGATTGCGGCCCTGATTGTGCTGCCCTTCTACCACCGTCGATAGCGAATGCGCGATTACGAAGGATTTGGTTCTTCGGCGAGTTTGCGCTCTGCAATCAGAATCGGGACGCCATCTTCTACCGGATAGACGCTGCGGCAGCTTTCGCAGGTAACGCGGCCTTCACTCTCCTGCAGAGATCCACGACAGGCCGGGCAGACGAGGAGATCGGCCCACGCCTGGAGCGCTGGCGTCTTTTCGGGTTGGGTGGTCATGGCGCGTGTCGCTACTGGATGGTTGAGTCGGAGCCAGCGGCCCCACGCTCAGTCTTATTGCGCTCAGTCTTATGGGGCTCACGCTTGGCAAATTCGGCTTCGATGCGGTCGTTCGTGCCCGCTTTGGCAAACTCCTGCGCGACGCGAATGCCGTTGTAGATGGCCACGTCGTTTGACGAGCCGTGGCCGATGATGCAGACGCCACGCACGCCCAGCAGCGGCGCGCCACCATATTCGGTGTAATCGAGGCGGCGGCGGAAGTCGTTAAACGCACGGCGCGAGAGCAGTGCGCCCACCTGTGCCGTCACTGTGCGCGTCAAGGACTCGCGCAGCACGTCACGCACGAAGCGGCCAATGCCTTCGCTGGTCTTGAGCGCGACGTTTCCGACGAATCCGTCGCAGACGATCACGTCTGCATTGCCGTTGAAGATGTCGCGACCCTCCACATTGCCGATAAAGTGAATCGGCAGCGCCTTCAGCAACGGAAAGGCCTCGCGCGTGAGATCGTTGCCCTTGGTCTCTTCTTCGCCGATGGAAAGCAGCCCGACGCGGGGCTGGCGAATCTTGAGCACACTGCGGGCGTACATCTCGCCCATCACGGCGAACTGCTCGAGGTTCTGCGCCTTGCAGTCCACGTTGGCGCCCACGTCGAGCAGCACGCATGGATTGCCTTTGGAGGTTGGCATGGGCGTCGCCAGCGCGGGACGGTCCACGCCCGGCATGGCGCCCAGTACCATCTTGGCCGTGGCCATCGCTGCGCCGGTGTTGCCCGCGGTCACAAACCCAGAGACCTTGCGCTCGCGCACCAGCTTCAGCCCAACGCGCATCGAGCTGTCGCGCTTGGCGCGCACGGCGTTTGCAGCCTTCTCGCCCATCCCAATCCGCTCTGAGGCGTGATGGATGACGATCGGCAGATCCTCGTTTTCGAGGTGCTCATCGAGCAGGTCGCGCAGCTCCGGCTCAGGGCCGATGAGGTGCACCCGCACCGGGAGCTGACGGCAGGCGAGGATCGCCCCCCGGATCTCCGGCTCGGGAGCTTTATCGGAACCGACTGCGTCCAGCGCGATGTCGATGAGCATGAGCGCCCGCTTTACTTAACGGCTTCCTTGGTCTCGAGGACGGTGCGGCCCTTGTAGTCGCCGCACTTGGGGCAGGCGCGATGGGGCAGCTTCTTCTCGTGGCAGCTTGGGCACTCAGAGAGGCCGCTGGCGGTCAGAAAGTCGTGGGCGCGGCGATTGGCGGTGCGGCGCGTGGAGTGGCGCCTTTTCGGATTCGGCATGATGCAATTCCTTTCGTATCCCAGCCCGATCTCCTTCCGGATCAGGACCATACGTGGTCCTCACTGCCGGTCGGCGCGTTCGGGACACCCAAAATCTCGGGGGTCGTTCAGGACTTGATCCGGCTGCGAAGCCCGGACAGCGCCTCCCAGCGGAGGTCGCTCGGACCCTCTTCGCAGGTACACGCCTCCAGGTTGCGGTTCTTTCCGCAGCGCGGGCAAAGCCCTTTGCAGTCAGGCTTGCACAGCGTTCTGGCCGGCAGAGACAAAAGCACCTGCTCGCGCAGCACATCCTCAAGCAAAAGACTGTCTCCTTGATAATAACCGATTTCCGTCTCCTGCGCCGAGATGGAGCGTTCGGCACTGCCAGCATCGACACCGAGCGGGCGGAAGATCAGGTCGTAGTCGGCAGAGACGGGGATTGTGACCGGTTCCAGGCAGCGGGCGCAGGGAGAGGAAAAGTTGCCGGCGTAGCGGCCCTTCAGCCGGATGTC
>JBBIVH010000143.1:0-7302 GCA_037439805.1 Acidobacteriaceae bacterium | reverse complement strand
GCTGCATGCGGTGCCAGTCATCGAGCGCTGCCTGCGCGCGCCTCTCTTCATGAACTGCCGTCTCTGCAGCGGCGGTTTCGACCATCCGCTCCGTCTGCCTCCGTTCCAGTCGGTCGGCGAGAAACGCCTCGCGTCGCCGGGCCGCTTCCGCGTCCACTTTGGCCTTCCACACCCTGATCTGTTCCGAGGCTCGTTCCGACGCCTCCCCCTGCGCCACCCCAACGGTGCGCTGAATTGCGTCGCCGCTGAGCACGCCCTCAAAGATCGATTCCCTGCTCCGTCGCTCGCTCCACCTTGACTCTTCCAGCGCGGTGTCCAGCCGTTGCCGTTCCGCCTGCGCCGCCTCCAGAGCCATACGGCTCTGATCCTCTTCCAGCGCGCGAATACGCAGAAGCCGGCGCAGAGACCGGGAGGTTTTCATCGTTCATATCTCCGCTGCCAGTTCGGCCAGGCGCCGCCGCGTCTCGGCAAAGCCGCCCTGTTCGCGCGCGCCCTGCGTCAGGAAGGCGCAGACAGCCTCGCGCGACCGCAGCGCCCGGTCGAGATCCGGATCTGCTCCCGGCTTATACGCCCCGATCCGGACCAGGTCCTCGGACCGCGCATAGATCGCAAGCATCCGGCGCACCTGGGCCGCCTGTTCACGGTGCTCCGCGTCCGCAACCGCCGGCATCAGGCGGCTGATGGAGTCCAGCACTTCGACTGGAGGGTACCAGCCCTCGGCAGCCAGCGTGCGAGAGAGCACCACATGTCCGTCCAGCATGGAACGCACAGCGTCCACCAGAGGATCCTGCTGATCGTCGCCCTCCATCAGCACGGTGTAGAACGCTGTAATCGATCCGGTCTGGAACTGGCCGGTCCGCTCCACGAGACGCGCCAGGCGGGTAAAGACGGAAGGCGTATAGCCCTTGGCCGTAGGCGGCTCGCCGGCAGCGAGTCCTATCTCCCGCGCCGCCATCGCAAATCGGGTCAGCGAGTCGAGCACCAGTAGCACATGGCGGCCCTCGGCCGCATAGGACTCAGCCACCGTGGTTGCAGCCAGCGCGGCGCGCATCCGCAGGAGGGGGGACTGATCGGAGGTGGAGACCAGAACCACCGAGCGCGCCCGCCCGCCTTCGCCGAGCGATTCATCGAGAAACTCCCGCACCTCGCGCCCCCGTTCTCCGATCAGGCCCACCACCGTCACGTCCGCTTCCGTGTTGCGTGTCATCATTCCGATCAGCGTGCTCTTGCCCACACCCGATCCACCGAAGATGCCCACGCGCTGCCCACGGCCCACGGTCAGCATGCCGTCGAGGGCCCGAATGCCCGTCGCCAGCGGCGTGCGAATGGGAACGCGGTCCATAGGACTGCGCACGAAGCCTTCCAGCGGCAGAGTCGCCGGCTGAGGCGGAAGCGGTGCGCCATCGATCGGATGCGCTTCGGCATCGAGAACTCGACCCAGCAGGCCGTCGCCCACCTCAATCTCCGGATGAATGCCGAGCGCGCGCACGGAGTCACCAAAGCGAATCCTCTCGTTTGTCTCCACCGGCATGGAGAGCAGATGCGACCCGCGAAATCCGATGACCTCGGCCGGATGAGCGCACCCGTCGCGGTCGAGAATCTCGCAGCATTCGCCGACCGACGCCACCGGCCCCTCGGACTCCACCGTCTGCCCGACGGACTCCACCACATGGCCGCGCCAGCACCACGGCTGCTTGCGATTCAGACGCGCGAGGTAGCGATCGAGAAGGACGGTCACGACGAACGCTCCGCGAGGGTGGGCGTCTGAGGCGAAGGATTCTCCTTCGTTCCGCCGCGGGGCGTTCCGGCGCGGTCAAAGAAGCCGCGCTCAATCTCGACAAGCTGTGCGCGGAGCCCGAGGTCCACGGAGCCGAGCGAAGTCTCAAGCTCACACTCGCCGGCGCGCATCTCAGCAACGGGCAGAACCTCGGGCTTCACGGCAAGATTCGGCAGGTGCGCTATCGTCTCCGCCCACAGCGAAGCCTCCGCCTCTGGCACCTTCAGCCGAACCCTGGTTGCGACGGTCAACTGGCCAAGCGCCACGCGCACGGCGCCGGTCAGCAGCAGAGGATCCATCTGCGCCTCGCGCCGAAGGATGCGCGCAGCTACCGCCAGAGCCAGTTCCACGAGTTCATGTTCGAGAGTGTGCATTGCGCGTTCACGCTCCCGATCGAACTGCGCGACGGCGGCTGCCATCCTCTCCCGCCTCTCTCGCTCTTCTTGCTGCCGCGCCGCCTCATGGGCCGCGCGTTCGCCACGCGCTCCCTCTTCCAGGCCGCGCATCCTGCCGGCGTCATAGCTGCGCTGCTTCTCCTCGGCCAGCCGGATCTCGAAGTCGCGATGGAGAGACGACTCCGGAGCCTGGGCACGGCGCTCTGATCCCTGCTGCAGGGGCGCTATGCCCAGCGCGTCCAGAGACGGCGCCTGTGGCGCGGGAAACTCGGGGTACTGAAATCGCTCGATTGTCGCACCCGGATTCAGCCCCATCACCGGCTCCTTCCGTTTCTTTCTTCCCGCTCTGCGCGCTCGGTCACGCCAGCATCTCGTCGCCGCTCTCGAGCTTCAGAACGACCTTGCCTTCGCTCTCCAGCCTGCGCGCCAGGTTCAGAATCTCCTGTTGCGCCTGCGCAACCTCGCGCGAACGCACCGGGCCGAGGACCTCCATATCCTCCTTGAGCATCTCGACGGCCCGCGAGCTCATGGCCTTGAAGATCTGCGCCCGCAGCTCTTCATTCGCTCCGCGCATCGCCATCGCCAGTTGGCGCTTGTCCAGTCCAGAGACAATCTCGCGGATTG
The DNA here is from genome assembly GCA_037439805.1 of Acidobacteriaceae bacterium. Taxonomy (GTDB): domain Bacteria; phylum Acidobacteriota; class Terriglobia; order Terriglobales; family Acidobacteriaceae; genus Telmatobacter. Next base: position 4,506 of record JBBIVH010000143.1, on the reverse strand, counting down.
TCGCAGCCGGCACGGTGACCAGGTCCTCGAAGGTGAACATCAGGTTGCGGATGCTCAACGCCAGTTCCGGCTGGCTTTCTTCAATCGTCTCCAGAATCTTTTTGGACTCTTCCGCGGGCAGGCGGTTCAGAAGATCCGCAACCGCCTTGAAGCCCGAATAGCTCCTGCGAGCGGTGTCTCCCATGTTTTCAAGCCGGCGATGTAGGCTCTGCGCCACCTTCTGCGCCATCTCCGGGGAGAACTGCCGCATCTCAGCCAGCCTCTGGATCGAGACGACCTTATGGTCTTCGCTCAGATTCTCCAGTACCAGGGAGGCGCGTTTCGGGTCAAGATGAGCCAGCACGAGTGCGATCGTCTGCGGATGCTCGGAGTCGAGCAGCTTGCCGAGCTGCTGCGGCTCGGTACGCTGAAGCTTGGCCAGATTGCCCTGTGCGGCCTCCTGGGAGCGCCGCACCAGCATCAGCAGGTCTTCCGCACGCTCCTTGCCGAAGGTCTCCAACAGCAGCCGGCTGGCGTAGTCCAGACCGCCATGCACCATGAAGTTCTGCGTCTCCAGCATCTCCCAGAACTCCTCCAACACCTCACCTGAAAGTTCCGGGGTCACCCCCCGCAGGTCTGCCAGTTCTTCGGTGATGCGCTGCACATCCGCTTCGGGCAAGTCGCGCAGAATCGCCTTGGCAAGATTCTCGCCCACGGCCACCAGAAGCACTGCGGCCTTGCGCACCCCGCTCAGTGAAGACGTCCGGCGTCTGTGCGCAAAATCCGATTCACTCAGTCCATCTGCCACTCGTCGTCTCCTTCCTTCAGGATTTCTTGATTGCCGCCCCTATTCGGAGTGAATCCAGCTCTGGAGAAGGCGCGAACTCTGCGTCGGTTCACGCTTGAGATGTCCCGTCACCTGATCGAAAATCTCCTGCGACCGCAGCCTTTCGGGATCGGGCAAGGGCGGCAGGGGCGCGTGTGCGCCGCCGGAGTCGAGCGGCTGACCGCGCAGGTCGTGGACTGCGCCGATTCCACCCGCGGGCGCGCCGGCGCGCAATGCCTTTTGTGCGGTCTGCAAGGCCGGCCGCACACCGAAGAAGAGCACCAGCAGAACGCCGGCGAGCAGGGCCAGATACTTGATCAGCAACGGCTGCCCGGCGACTGCGCCGAGCGCCTTCTGCGGCAGGGATACCGGCTCCGCGGCGCGATTTTCTTCAAAGGCGAGATCTTGCACCGTGACCACGTCGCCGCGAGGCGAATCGAAGCCCACCGCCGCCTGCGCCAGAGCCGTCAGGTTGCGCAGGTCCCCTTGCGTCCAGGGCTGCCACTGGGCCGCACCTGCCTTGCCGGCCGGCCTCATCAGCTTGTCATTCACGACGATGGCCGCGGTCAGGCGGCGGAGACGGCCGGGATCCTCAACCGTGTGCCGCACCGTCTTCGACACGCCGTAGGTTCCCGATTCGGTGCTCTCGGTCTCGCCCGGCGTCGTCTGCTTGGGATAGACAGGCAGATTCTGGCTGTTTGGCGCATTCGAGGCCGCGCCGGCGACGCCGGCTGCGACCGGCTGAGGCCCGGAGGTCTGCTGCGTCCGCTGCATCGAGAGCGTCGCCGTCTGGGTCGGGTCGTAGATCTCGCGCGTCTCGTCGGTCGCCTCCGCGTCGTAATCGAGCGTGACCGAGGCGCGCACGTTTCCGGCGCCGGTCACCGGTTCAAGCGTCGCAATCAGCTTCTCTTCGAGCGCCTGCTCGGCGCTGAGGCGGAGCGATTCGGCCGTCTTGGGCCCCAGCGGCAGATGCCCCGCCGCGTCCACCAGCACGACACGGTCCGGCGCGAGGCCATCGACAGCCGAGGCCACCAGGTTGCGAATCGAATCGGCTTCCCCGTCAGCGAGTCCGGCGTGGCGGAGCCGCAGCACGACGGAGGCCTTGGCCGGGCGCTGGTCCTCGCGAAAGAGCGAGTCATGCGGCATCACCAGATGCACCCGCGCCGACTCCACATCGGCCAGCGTGCCGACGGTGTGCTCGAGCTCTCCTTCCATCGCGCGCTGGTAGTTCACCTGCTCGTCAAACTCCGAGCCGACCCAGTTCGGCTTGTCGAAGAGTTCGAATCCCATGCGTCCGGAGTGGACGCCGCCCTTGGCCGCGGTCGCCAGCCGCGCCTTGTCCAGCTGCGGCGCCGGAACCAGAATCGCCGTGCCGTCCTGCGCCACTTCAAAGGGAATCTGTGCCTGGGTCAGCGTGAGGCCTGTCTGCCGGGCGTCGTCCGGCTCCATGCCCGCGTAGAGCGTCCGCCAGTCCGTGCGCAGACCCATCCACGCCAGGCCCGAGAGCAGTGTGGCCAGCAGCAGGGCCGCAGTCGCAGCGCCGTTTCTCTGGCCCGCCGACAGCGAGGCCCACTGCACCCGCGCCCGCGTCCACAACGTCGAGAGCCTGCCGATCAGCGTGCCGTCGCGACCCATCTCGGGCGTCTGTTTTGCGATTTGTGATGCCGTCGTCGCCATCGTCTCTTTGCTCTGCCAGATTTAGCGTGGCCCGGCCTAGAACTGCATCCCCATCACCTGCTGATAGGCCTGCACAGCTTTGTTGCGTACTGACAGCGCCAGTTCAAACGCCATCTCCGCCTTTTGCGTCGCGATCATCGCCTGGTGCACATCCACTCCCGAGCCGGTCATCAGCCCCTCGACTGCGGCGTGCGCCTGGTCCTGCAGCGCGTTGACCTGTCCCACGGCGTCGCGAAAGAGGCCGCCGAACGGCGCCGCGCCATTTGCTACGGAATCGGACGCCGCATCCGGGCCGATTGTGCTCCGGAGCGTTGCTGCCGCTCCCTGGATTGCGCTTGTTGCTCCCAGCATCGTTTTCTCCCTTTCTGTGCGATTCAGCTTGAGGCCGGCCGCTTCAGCCCTTGGCGATCTCAAGAGCCGAACTAATCATTCCCTTCTCTGCCTGCACAGCCGAACCGTTCAGCCCGTAGGCGCGGGTGGCCCCCATCAGGTCCACCATCTCAGTGAGCGGATTGATATTCGGATAGGCCACATACCCATCCGGTCCCGCATCCGGATGGCCGGGATCGTAGCGCTTCAGCGGCGGCGCGGGGTCTTCGACGACCTGAGCGATATGCACGCCGGTCGAGACCCCCGGCTGCGAAGCGGGTCCCGCAGCCTGCGCCAGCGACTGCGAGAAGGCGCCGTCTCCCGGATTGGCGGCGAAGACGACCATCTGCCGGTGGTAGGGCGTTCCCGCGGCCGTGCGCGTCGTCTCCGCGTTCGCCATGTTTGCGGCCACCACCTCGGCGCGCATCCGCTCGGCCTGCATCGCCGAGCCCGATGTCTCCATCAATCCAAACAGGTTCATTGCAGCCGCCTCCTTTGGTCGTTGCGTCGCGCTACTTGTCTGCGTGAATCGCGTCCATCACCTGCTGGTACTCCTGCCGCAGCAGGGCCACCCCGGTTCTAAATTTCAATTGCGCCTCGGCCAGGTTCAGGCTCTCGCGGTCGATCGAGACGTTGTTTCCGTCTGGTCGCGCTACCAGTCCGTCTTCCAGCTCCACCTGCGGCGCGGCCGGTACGGTCCCGGCATCGACACCCTTGAGCGCCGCCTGCATCTCTCCCGCAAAGTCCATGCCTTTGGCCAGGTAGCCCGGCGTATCCACGTTCGCCATATTCGCCGCCGCCAGCCGCGCCTCGCCGACGGCCAGATCGAGATAGCGGCCCACCTGCTCGCTTGTTCTTGTCTCCACGCTCATCGTCATCGCTGCCTCCCTGAACTTCTGCCGGCTGTCCGCCCGATTTCAATCCGCAGCCCTCGACTCCGCGACCGGCCCGAACTCAATCTCATGCGCGGTCAGAACGGGAGCGTCCCCGGCAAGAATCGAAGCCCGCTCCAGCACGTGCTCCAGCTCGCGCACGTTGCCCGGCCAGTCATGCGCAGCAAGCCGCGCCATCGCTGCGTCGTCGATCCGCTTGACCGGTTCGGTACGCCCCATCTTTTCGAGAAAGTGCTCCACCAGACCGGGCAGGTCTTCGAGGTGACTTGCCAGCGCAGGCGTGCGGATCAGAAAGACCGCGAGGCGATAGTAGAGGTCCGCGCGAAAGCTGCCCTGCCGGGTGTGCTCGATTAGCGGGCGGTGGGTCGCCGCCACGATGCGCACATCGACTTTGACGGTCTCGTTCTCGCCCACCCGCTGCAGCTCGCCGCACTCGACAAAGCGCAATAGCTTGGATTGCAGAGCCAGCGGCATCTCGCCAATCTCGTCCAGAAACAGCGTGCCGCCATCGGCTGCTTCGATTCTGCCCGTTCTACCCTGCACCGCCCCCGTGAAGGCGCCGCGCGTATGGCCGAAGAGCTCCGCTTCAAGCAACGCTTCCGGAATTGCCGCGCAGTTGATGACAACAAACGGCTTGCGGCTTCGCTCGGAGAGCCGGTGCAGGGCCTGAGCCACCCGCTCCTTGCCCGAGCCGGTCGGCCCTTCAATCAATACCGGAGTCGAGCGAGGAGCCACCAGCCGGACGCGGCGGCCGATCTCGAG
>JBBIVH010000142.1:0-7337 GCA_037439805.1 Acidobacteriaceae bacterium | reverse complement strand
CGAGGACGGATCGGTTGGGCACGGAGTCGAGTGCAGCGGCTTCAGATAGAAGCGCTGGACGAGGCTGTAGCCAAACTCGTTCGTGTCCGTTGCAATATCGGCCGTGTCCATCAGCGGAACGCTCCGCGCCTGCGTGCCGATGCCGCCCACAAAACTGTAGTTCAGCTCCGGCTCAATCACATGGCGCAGCACGCGGTTCCAGCGGCCCATCACATAGTCCTTCGCCATCGCAGGCCCGCGTGCATCCAGCGATGCCTCCGCGTCAAAGCGGGACAAAGGGTCGTGGCCGATCGTGGGAATGCCGCCATTTGCGCCGGTCAGGTCCTGCGTCTCGCGCGCGTTGTAAAAGGTATAGCGGAGTCCTGCCCGCGGTGTGAAGTTCCATCCGCCCAGCGAGAACGGCGCCGCCGCCTGCGGATGCAGGTCCAGCCGGCCGATATTGCGCGCATGAAAGCCAGGCTCCGAGCGGCTCAGGTAGCTCATCGAGGAGCCAAGGCCCCAGTAAATCGGCGCATTCGCAACCGGCTCGTCCAGCGCCTCATAGTGCAGATTGGGAAGGTGCAGGATGCGGACCTCATCGCCCGTTACCGTGCTCGCAAAGGTCTGAAAGCGATCAAACGAAGCCGAAGAGACAAGTCCCTTGTTCACGTGTGTCGCCGCCACGTCGCTCAGCACCTGCGAGTTCACCGCCTGCGAGTAGACGTCCGCGAAAACCAGCCGGTACACATAGCTGGACAGGTACTCCACATTCCCCGCAACCCGCGTCTGATTCAAAAAATCTCTGCGCCCTTCGCCAACAATATCCACACCGCCCTGGTTCACGCGCACCATCGAACCGGCCTGCGCGCCCGTGGTTTCTTCCTGCTCGATGCCGCGATCCAGCAGCGCATTCCAGCGCACCGTCAGGTGGTCCAGGCCGGCGCCCTTATAGCGAAAATCCCCATTCGGCGCGTAGCCGCGTTTGCTGAAGTATTCGGTACCCACCACCATGTCCATGCTCCGGTTGATCACCCAATAAACCTGTTCGCCAACGGTGAAGCCACGAATGGATGAGCCACTGCTTACCACCGGGATCAGCAGACCGCTTACTCGGCCTTCCGTCGAGACCGGGTGCTTGAGATACGGCAGATAAAAGACGGGCACGTCCAGCAGCTTGAAGCCAGAGTTCTTCACCGTAGCGTTCCCTGGATCCACGCGAATCGAGTGCGCGATGATCTGCCAGTCCGGATGCGGCAATCGGCAATTCGTCATCGACCCGTCCAAGATCCGATAGAGGCCTTCCCCGTCCTGCATCAGCACTCGCCCATGAAAGAGGAACGGATTCGGCGTCGAATACACAACCGTGTTGCCACTGCGGCGGATGCCAAGCGATCCGTCCACATCAAAAAAGCGTGCCGTGTGCGCCTGCAGAATCATCGTCCCGCGCGCCGCCTTCACAGTCGCATCCATCGGCCCGCCCGACAACTGCAGATGGCCTTCCGCATCCAGCTCACTGCTCGACTGGTGATAGGTCACCTTGTCCGCGTGCAGCACATAGTCCTCGTAATAGATGACCACTCGGCCGCTCAGCGTCCACACATCGCCCTGCCGCGTCTGTTCCTGCGCCTCCCAGCGCACCGGAACGCCCGTATTGCCCGTCGGCTCAGGCCTCGCCACTGGAAGAAAATACTGATCTGGAGAATCGGGCAGCACATCCTGTGTCTGCACTGGCGCGCTCGTCGCGCTTTCCGGCGCTCCGCGTTGGTTCTGAGGTAACGCATTGGTCAACACCTGTCCTGCAAGTTGCAGATGACAGAGAGTAAGCACCGTGATAAACACAAAATTACGCGGATGCATCCAGGGACCAACGCCAGCATAGCAAATACCGGGGCCGGTCCTGACGAGCATCGACAGTGGACTTGGCCTCGCAACGAAGGTCCACAGGCCTGGCTGTGGGATGAATTGCGCCGGGCCGGTTTGATTTTGCAGCAGGGAAGAGTTCTTAGGTTGGAGACGGGTCCGTCCGGTAGCGCACATGTTGAACTGGAAACACTGACCGGACAGCCCGGAAGGTCTTCCAGAGGGGAACTGGGCAATTGAGCACAATGGGGAGCCAGCTCGTCTCGACACCGCCGTGGAAAGAAGAAGTCAACCGGCGTCTCGCGGCGCACAAAAGCCGCAGGGGCTCGTTGGAGAGCGAGCCCGCGCCGGCTGGCACAGGCGCATCTTCGGCCAGGAAAGCCGCGTCCGAGGCGGCGGCTCGTGTGGCCGCCCGTTACGCAAAAGCCCCAACGTACAGCGAAATGCAGGCCGCGGAAGCGCGCGCCGCATTGCGCGCAGCCGAAGTGGCCACGCGCGCCGCGCTGGAAGCGCAGGTCGTTGCCCGGGCCGCACTGGACCAGCTTCAGCATCTGCATGAAACCGAAGAGGCGCCACGCGCACCCGACAGGTCTGCTCCGCCAGTCTCGATCGCTGCTCCTCCTCCGCGGGATGAACTGCAAAACCGCCAGCCTCTTGCTGTGCGATGGGATGCCGATCTGCCAGAGCCTCGCTCAGTCGAGTTGCGGCGAGCCAGTCTCGGTCCTCGCGCGCCTGAGAGCCAGTCAAACCATCATCGCGAGAGCGACGGTTCCTCCAATTCAGGCGCAGAGGAATCGGTTGTGACCGTCCAGGAGGTTCCTGCGGCTCAGCCCATTCCCGCCAATCTCATCGAGTTTCCGCGAGAGCTGGTAGCAACTCGCCGCATGCGTCCGCGCCTCACCGGCAGCCGCCACGATGCGCTCAGCGAGATGTTCGGCCAGTTGAGCATCTTCGAGGTGGACCCGGACGCCATCTCCACCGAACCGCCTCACGTCGAAGAGACCCCCGGCGCAATCGAGCAGCCATGGGCTGGCGCGGAGTGGTCGGGAATCCAACTGGACGACCTTCAGGACGAGCCAGAAGCGCAATCCGCGCAGAGTCTGGATGCGGACGCGACTCTCTACATCGCTCCCTTCCCGGTAAGGCTGCTGGCCAACGTCGTCGATCTTTCCCTCATCGCAGGAGCCGTGACGGCAGCCGTCGCATGGTTTGCCCGCACGCAGACCCACCTTCCCGGCTTGCGCCCCACCGAACTCGTCCTCGCAGCGGCGTTGCTGCTCGCAGCCGTGCTCTACTACGCCCTTAGCCTCGCCATCGCCGCTGCCACGCCCGGAATGAAGTTTGCAGGCATCGCGCTCTGCTCATTTGAAGGCGAATGCCCCACCGCCGCGCAGATCCGCGCCCGCTGCGGCATCATGTTCCTCTCGCTCTTGCCCTTCGGGTTAGGCGCTGCGTGGGCGCTCTTCGATGACGACCACCTCTGCTGGCACAATCGAACCTCCAGGCTCTACCTGCGCGAGTGTCAGCGCTCCTGCGACGACGCCTCCCAGGTAGTCTGACCCCGCCGGCTCTCATCCTGCTGGCTCATCCGCAGCGCCCCGTTGCCTCCGCGATTCCGGCTCTCAGTGATTTCCGGTGAAACACCGCCAAAGCCGCCTTCCCGTCCCATCCTCTGCGTCCCAAACGTCGTACACTAATAGGTTGCCAACCGGAAAGTGATTCATGAAAAAGGCATTCATCTGGATCTACGCGCTCGTCACCATCGCGCTCATGGCGTGGGGCTACTATCAGGCGCTCTACGTCGCGCCCAATGACGCGATGCAGGGCGAGATCTTTCGCATCATCTACTACCATGTCCCCTCGGCATCGGTCGCCTTCGTCTTCTTCGGCCTCAGCCTCGCCGGGTCCATCGGCTTTCTCGCCTGGCGGCACGCCAATGCCGCCTACGCGCAGCGATCCGACGCTCTCGCGCTCGCGGGCGCCGAAGTCGGCGTCGTCTTTTGCTCCGTGGTGCTCACCACCGGCCCGCTCTGGGGCCGCCGCGCCTGGGGCATCTGGTGGACGTGGGACGCACGTCTGACCACCACCCTCGTGCTCTGGCTCATCTACGTCAGCTATCTGCTGCTGCGCCGCTTCGCCGCCGGTCCGCAGGTCCAGACGCTCGCCGCCGTGCTCGGCATCTTTGGCGCGCTCGATGTCCCCATCGTCTACATGTCCAACCGCTGGTGGCGCACCCAGCACCCCGCGCCCGTCTTCGGCGGGGCAGAAGGTTCCGGCATGGACAGGTCCATGGTCGGCGCGTTGATGTGGAACATGCTCGCCTGGTTCGCATGGGGCATCTTTGTCCTCATCCTGCGCTACAACGTCGAGCGAAAGCACCAGGCCAATGCAGCCCTCGAAGCGCAGGCCGCGCTCGAAGCGAATATCTGAAACGGAGACACCATGGATCAAGCCGCGATTCTCGATCACCAGTTCAGGGTTGCCGCCTATGCCGTCACCTGGATTCTGCAACTCGGCTATCTCGCCTGGCTGGGCATCAAGTGGCGGGCAGAGAAGCAGGAAGCCGTACGCCGCGGGCGATGATGACTCGGTCGCATAGAACCAGCCGCAAGCGGAAGTACTGAGAGGCACGCAATGTTAGTCGTCATGAAGACCCACGCAACCCCGGAAGAGATTCAGGCGGTTTGCGATCATATCGAGCAGATGGGCTTCCGCGCCCACCCACTCCCCGGAGCACAGCGCACCGCCATCGGCATCACCGGCAACCCCGGCGAAATCGACCGCGGCAACTTTGAAGATCTCTCCGGCGTCGCCGACGTCATCCGCGTCAGCAAGCCCTACAAGCTCGCCAGCCGCGACGTCAAAGAAGAAGACACCATCATCCATTTTCCCGGAACCGACGCCTCCATCGGCGGCCGCAACCTCGCCATCGTCGCCGGCCCCTGCTCCATCGAGAGCCGCGAGCAGGCCTTCGCCATCGCCGCGCAGGTCGCCGCCTCCGGCGCGCAGTTCTTCCGCGGCGGTGCCTACAAGCCCCGCACCTCGCCCTACGCCTTCCAGGGCCTCGGCGTCGAAGCCCTCAAAATCATGTCCGAGATCAGGGAAAAATTCGGCATGAGGATCATCACCGAGGCCATCGACAACGAAACTCTCGACCTCGTCGCCGAGTGGGCCGACGTCATCCAGATTGGCGCACGCAACATGCAGAACTTCTCGCTCCTCAAGCATGCCGGCCGCCTCCGCAAGCCCGTCCTCCTCAAGCGCGGCATGTCCGCCACACTCGACGAGTTCCTCATGGCCGCCGAGTACATCATGAGCGAGGGCAACTACCAGGTCATCCTCTGCGAGCGCGGCGTCCGCACCTTCGCCGACCACACCCGCAACACCCTCGACCTCAGCATCGTTCCCGCCGTCCAGCGCCTCAGCCACCTGCCCATCCTCGTTGACCCAAGCCACGGCACCGGCAAGCGCGACAAGGTCCTGCCCATGGCCCGCGCCGCGGTCGCCGTCGGCGCAGATGGCGTCCTCGTCGAGGTGCACCATCAGCCGGAAAAGGCGCTTTCCGACGGGCCGCAATCCATCTACCCCAGCCAGTTTGAGACGATGATGCACGAGATTGACCAGATCGCCCCCGTCGTCCATCGCGAGCTCGTTCGCGGCATCCACGTCAAAGCAGGTGCGGCATAATCGCATGACCGCTCCGATTGGGAAAGCCTCTCCCGGCTTCAACTTCGCTGCGCGCGGCCTCGCCTCCACTGCACCTGCCGCATGGATCAGCGGACTCTGCCTCCTCGCGCTCACCGGCTGCCGCCCCCATGACTTTCCCCAGTACCCGGCCAACTACCGCGAGTACGCCTACGTCACCAACTCCGGCAGCGGCACCGTCTCCGTCTACGACGTGGTCAATCTTCGCCTCGATCGCGAAGTCGCCGTCGGCCGCGCTCCCGTCGCCGTCGCCCCCAGCAGGACGCGCAACGAAGTCTACATCGTGAATCAGGGCGCGCCCAACAGCTCCGGCTCCGTCTCCGTCCTCGACGCCGAACGCAACGCCGTCGTCGCCACCATCCCCGTCCGGCGGCATCCCTCCGCCATCGCCATCGACCCCGCAGACACCACCGCCTACGTCGCCAACTCCGGCTCCAACAACATCTCCGTCCTCGATCTCAAGTCCCGCCGCGAGGTCGCCGTCATCGGAGCAGGCGAGAATCCCGTCGCGCTCCGCGTCACGCCCGACGGCAAGACGCTCGTTGTCGCCAACCAGGCCGGCAACTCCGTCACGATCATCGACCCCGAAGCGCGCAAAGTGCGGTCCGTCCTCGAGGGCTGCCCCGGCGCGGCAGACGTAGCCATTCTCCCCGATTCCTCCAAGGCCTTCGTGGCCTGCGCAGGCGGCTCTCAAATCATGGCCATCGCCCTCGCCGGCACCGGCGTCGTCCCCGGACTGCCCGACCGCGTCGAGGCGCTGCTCGGCGTTGGCCGCGCCCCCGTGCAACTCGCCATCAAGCCCGACGGCGGCGAGCTCTTCACCATGAACTCCCTCTCTGACTCCATCTCCGAGGTCGTCACCGGCACCAACGACGTCGGCGGCGCCTACATCATGGGCGCCGAGCCCGTCCGCGGCATCGTCTCGCAGGACAACGCGCTTCTCTACGTCGGCAATCTCCGCTCGCAGGAAGTCACCATCTACGCCATCGACGACGGCAAGCGCGAGGGAGCCGTGCAGGTCGGCGACGGCCCGCTTGCCTTCTCCTTCTCCGCCGCGGGCCACCTGCTCTTCGTCGTCGATTCACACTCCAACGATGTCGCCGTCGTCCGCACCAACAGCCACTCGCTCTTCACCCTGCTCCCAGCCGGCCGCGGCCCCACCGCCATTGCAGACAAGGCCTTCAGCCTCCCCTAGGCTTCTCACGCATTTGTCTTGCTTCCAGCCGGAACGCTTGCGATCATGGCCCCATGCAATCTGTCTTTGAAGCTGCGGGCGGCATGGATGGCCTCCGCCGTCTCGCCCACGCCTGGCATCGCCGCGTCCTGGCCGATGAAGTCGTCGCCCATGCCTTCAGCCACGGCTTCCATCTCCAGCACGTCGAGCGCCTCGCCGCTTATTGGGCAGAAGCTCTCGGCGGCCCGCCCGCGTACTCAAGCTCCATGGGCGACGAGACCACCGTCGTCCGCATGCACAGCGGCAACGGCGACCACGAAGAGATGGATCGCCGCGCCATCGCCTGCTTTGACCTCGCCCTCGCCGACGCCGGATTCGCCGCCGACGACCCCGTGCGGCAGGTCCTGCACGACTACTTCGCCTGGTCCACCACCACCGCCATGGCCCGCTACCCCCGCTCCGCAGACGACGTGCCCAGCGGCCTCCGCATCCCCCGCTGGTCCTGGAACGGCCTCGAGGCCTGAACCCTCCCACTCATCGCGTTGACGCCCCTGCATCACGGCTGCGCAGCAGACATCCACAGCCGGGTGCCCCCGGTCTCGCTTCTGAGACCGGGGAA
>JBBIVH010000141.1:0-7467 GCA_037439805.1 Acidobacteriaceae bacterium | reverse complement strand
TGGGCGGCAAGGCGCAGTTCGGCGGCCAGCGCTTCGGCGAAATGGAAGTCTGGGCCCTTGAAGCCTATGGCGCGGCCTACATCCTGCAGGAGCTGCTCACCGCCAAGTCTGACGACGTCTACGGCCGCACCAAGATCTACGAGGCCATCGTCAAGGGTGAGACGGCCATGGAGCCGGGTGTGCCCGAATCGTTCAACGTGTTGATTCGCGAACTGCAGTCGCTCTGTCTTGATGTCGAACTCATCAAGCGGGCCGACATCGTTCGCAAAGCCCCCGCGCCCGAAGTGGCCGCGGTAGCGGATTAAGAGCAGCTTCCGTCTGCTGGCTTCCAGCCTCTCGCTTCATCCACGAGGGAAGCCGGCAGCCGAAGCGATGCGAGATTTTGCGGAACCTGTGCCGATGAAGTGGGCGGGTCCCGCCGTAGAAACGAACCGCTTCCCCAACCCGGGAAGCCAAAAGCCAGGAGCTAGCAGCTAAAAGCTAGCAGTTAGAACCGGAGGGTCGCCTTGTTCCGTTCGAACCCGTTTGAGCTTACCAGCCCGATTACCGACTTCGACGCTATTCGCATCATGCTTGCATCGCCCGAGAAGATCCGGAGCTGGTCGCATGGCGAGGTCACGAAGCCCGAGACCATCAACTACCGCACCTTCAAGCCGGAGCGCGACGGCCTCTTCTGCGCCCGGATCTTCGGCCCCGTCACGGACTGGGAGTGCCTCTGCGGCAAGTACAAGCGCATGAAGCACCGCGGCGTCATCTGCGACAAGTGCGGCGTGGAAGTCACCGTCAGCAAGGTGCGCCGCGAGCGCATGGGCCACATTGAGCTGGCCTCCCCCTGCTCGCACGTCTGGTTCTTCAAGGGCCTGCCCTCGCGCATCGGCCACCTGCTCGACATCTCCCTGCGCGACCTCGAAGGCATTCTCTACTTCGAGTCCTACGTCGTTGTCGATCCCGGCGATGCGCCCGTCAAGGAGCGCGAAATCATCAAGGACGAAGCCCGCTTCCGCGAGCTTGACCAGCAGTTCCGTCCCTCCGGCTTCAAGGCCATGATGGGCGCCGAGGCCATCAAGGAACTGCTCAAGCGCGTCCAGGTCGATGAACTGGGGATGGAACTGCGCGAGCGCATGAAGACGGAGACCTCTGCGCAAAAAAAGCTCAAGTACGCCAAGCGGCTCAAGGTCGTCGAGGCCTTCCGCAAGAGCGAGAACAAGCCGCAGTGGATGATTCTCGATGTGCTGCCGGTCATTCCTCCCGAGCTGCGCCCGCTGGTGCCGCTCGATGGCGGCCGCTTCGCCACTTCCGATCTCAACGACCTCTATCGCCGCGTCATCAACCGCAACAACCGGTTGAAAAAGCTGATGGACCTGCACGCGCCTGAGGTCATTGTGCGCAACGAAAAGCGCATGCTGCAGGAAGCCGTTGACGCACTCTTTGACAACGGCCGCCGTGGCCGCGTGCTGCGCGGCGCCAACAACCGCCCGCTCAAGTCGCTCTCCGATACGCTCAAGGGCAAGCAGGGCCGCTTCCGCCAGAACCTGCTCGGCAAGCGCGTCGACTACTCCGGCCGTTCGGTCATCGTCGTCGGCCCCGAGCTCAAGCTCCACCAGTGCGGCCTGCCCAAGAAGATGGCCCTCGAGCTTTTCAAGCCCTTCATCTATCACCGCCTCGAACAGACCGGCCACTGCACCACCATCAAGCAGGCCAAAGAGATGGTCGAGATGCAGGATCCCATCGTGTGGGACATCCTTGAAGAAGTCATCAAGGACCACCCGGTGCTGCTCAACCGCGCCCCAACCCTGCACCGCCTCGGCATCCAGGCCTTTGAGCCCGTGCTCGTCGAAGGCAAGGCCATCAAGATTCACCCGCTCGTCTGCACCGCCTTCAACGCGGACTTCGACGGCGACCAGATGGCCGTGCATATTCCGCTCTCACCCGAGGCGCAGATTGAGGCCAGCGTGCTGATGCTCGCCTCGCACAACATTCTGTCGCCGGCCTCCGGTCAGCCCATCACCGTGCCCACGCAGGACATGGTGCTCGGCCTCTACTACGTCACCAAGGCCAAGAAGGGATCCAAGGGCGAAGGCCGCGTCTTCGCCAATGTCGAAGAAGTGCTGATGGCCCTCGAAGCAAAGGAAATCGAGACCCTCACGCCGATCCGCCTGCGCTACACCGGCAAGGTCCTCGACATGACCACGGCCTACGACGATCAGGACCTGACGCACACCGAGCCAGTCGAGTTCAACAAGGAGTACATCAACACGACCGTCGGTCGCGTCCTCCTCAACGACGCGCTGCCCGCAGGCATGCCGTTCATCAACGGACTGCTCAAGAAGAAGGGCATCGGCCAGCTCGTCAACTACTGCAACCAGAACCTCGGCCTGGAAGTCACCGTCGGCATGCTCGATCGCATCAAGCAGCTCGGCTTCCAGTTCGCCACGCGCTCCGGCCTCTCCGTCGGTCTGGACGACATGGTCATCCCCGCCACCAAGTACACCGTGGTGGACGAGGCCGACAAGAAGGTCATCGAGGTCCAGAAGCAGTACATGGACGGCGCCATCACCAACGGCGAGCGCTCCAACAAGGTCATCCAGATGTGGTCGGCCGTCACCGATCAGGTCGCGGACGAGATGTTCGGCAACATGAAGAAGGCGGACGAAGAGGGAGCCATGAACCCGATCTACATCATGGCCGACTCCGGCGCCCGCGGTTCGAAGCAGCAGATCCGCCAGCTCTCCGGCATGCGCGGACTCATGGCCAAGCCTTCCGGCGAAGTCATTGAGACGCCCATCACGGCGAACTTCCGCGAAGGCCTCACCGTGCTCGAGTACTTCATCTCGACCCACGGCGCGCGTAAGGGCCTCGCGGATACCGCGCTCAAGACCGCCGACTCCGGCTACCTCACCCGCCGTCTCGTGGACGTGGCGCAGGACGTCATCGTCACCGAGTACGACTGTGGCACCTCCGAGGGCATTTACGTCGGCTCCATCGTCGAGTCCGGCGAGATCATCGAGCCCATGCGCGACCGCATCATCGGCCGCGTCTCGCTCGAGCGCATCAAGGACTACGACGGCAACGTCGTAATCGACGTGAACCAGCAGATCGACGAGGAAACCGCTTCGGCCATCCAGGGCGCCGGCGTGGAGAAGGTCAAGATCCGCTCCGTGCTCACCTGTGAATCGCGTCGCGGCGTCTGCGCCCTCTGCTATGGCCGCAACCTCGGCTCCGGCCGTATGGTCGAACTCGGCGAAACCTGCGGCGTCATCGCGGCACAGTCCATCGGCGAGCCCGGAACGCAGCTCACCATGCGTACCTTCCACGTGGGCGGCACGGCCAGCCGCGTGGCCGACAAGTCGCGCCTCGATGCCAAGAACAACGGCTTCGTCCGCTTCATCAACCTCAACACCGTCGAAAGCAAGGACGGCGCGCTGGTTGCGATGAACCGCTCCGGCTCCATCGCTGTCGTCGATGAGCGCGGCCGTGAGAAGGAGCGCTATCAGGTCGTCTACGGCGCGCGCCTCCGCGTCAAGGACGGTCAGGTAGTCAAGCTCGGCGAGCTGCTTGCCGAATGGGATCCCTACACCTACGCCATCCTTACTGAGATTGGCGGCGCGGTGCAGTTCAAGGATCTGCAGGAAGGCATCACGCTCAACGAAGAAGTCGACGAAGTCACCGGCCTCTCGCGCTGGGTCGTCGCGGACTCGCCCGATGAAAAGCGTCAGCCCGCCTTTGTCATCAAGAACGCCAAGGCGCACAAGCGCTACCTGCTGCCCCGCGGCGCTCACCTCATGATTCAGGAAGGCGACGAGGTCGGCCCCGGCGATGTGCTCGCCAAGATTCCGAAGGAATCGACGCGCACCAAGGACATCACCGGCGGTCTGCCGCGCGTGGTCGAGCTCTTTGAGGCTCGCAAGCCGCGCGAAACCGCCATCATCAGCGAGATTGACGGCGTGGTTCGCTTCGGCGAAGTCAGCAAGGGCCAGCGCAAGATCTACGTCACGGCAGACAACGGCGACGAGAAGGAATACTCCGTACCGCGCGGCGTGCACGTCAACGTGCAGGAAGGCGAACGCCTGCGCGCCGGCGATCCGCTGATGGACGGTCCTCTGAACCCGCACGATATTCTCAACGTGCTTGGCGAGAAAGAACTGCAGGCCTACCTGGTCAATGAAATCCAGGAAGTCTACCGGCTGCAGGGCGTGGCCATCAGCGACAAGCACATCGAAGTGATTGTCCGTCAGATGCTGCGCTGGGTCCGCATCGACGAAGTGGGCGATACCAACTTCCTGCTCGAACAGCAGGTCGATCACTTCCGCTTCCGCGAAGAGAATGAGCGCGTGCTCGCGCAGGGTGGCCGTCCGGCAACGGGCCGTCCGCTCCTGCTCGGCATCACCAAGGCGTCGCTGTCCACGGATAGCTTCATCTCCGCAGCCAGCTTCCAGGAGACGACCCGCGTGCTCACCGAAGCCAGCATCAACGGCGCCGTGGACAACCTCCGCGGCCTCAAGGAGAACGTCATCGTGGGACGGCTCATCCCCGCCGGCACGGGCCTCGAGTACTACCGCAACGTCCAGCTCTCGCCCGAGCTCGAAGAAGCGGCAGCCCGCGTCCAGGAAGAAGTCAGCGCCGAAATCGAAGCGGCCGAGCGCGAACTGGAGCTCATGCGCCAGGAAGGCGAAGCCGAAGAGATGGCAACCGAGTAACTTCGCAGTCGATCTTCAAATCAAAAGGCCCGGCAACTCGCCGGGCCTTTCCTTTGTTGAGGCGTAAGCGCCTCGATTGCGTCCTGCTCCTCAATCCCGGAACGGCAGCCCCGGCGTCATGCTCTGCGACGGCATCGAACCTGAGTGCCGTTTGCTTTCTTTCGCAATGTACATCGCCGTATCCGCGGCTTTCAGCAGCATCTCCGGCGTGGCGCCGTCGATGGGATACAGTGCGATGCCCATGCTCGCCGATCCGCGCAGCAGATAGTTCTCCACCTCAAACGGCGCGTCAAAGCAGTGTTCCAGTCGTTGGCAGATCTCTTCCACATCGGCCTGGCTGCGCACCACCGGCACCAGCGCCGCAAACTCGTCGCCCCCCAGCCGCGCCAGCATGTCGCCCGTGCGCAGTTGTCGCCGCATCCGCGCCGCCACTTCCTGCAGATAGAGGTCGCCCACGTGGTGGCCATATAGATCGTTCACCTGCTTGAACTCGTCCAGGTCAAGATAGATCAGCCCTAGCACCGTCGACCGCTCGCGCGCCTTCTCAATCTGTTCTTCCATATACTTCTCAAGGGAGAAGCGGTTATACACATCTGTCAGCAGGTCAAACTCAGAGCGATACACAAGGTCCGAATAAAGCTTCCGCGTCTCCATCGCAAGAGAAGCCAGTCTTACGCCTTGCGCCAGTGCGCCAGACTCTTCCTGCGCATTCGCCGGCTTGCCGCTGAGCGCCGCATGCAGAACCCCGAGCGAACCGCCCGCAGGCGACGAGATCTCCTTGCCGATGACGCGGAGTCCGCTCCGTTGTGCAGGAGTCTTCCCATAGCGGGTTCCGTCAGTTAACTCACACCAGCACGAGGCTCCACGCAACAGGAACGTCACCATCTCCATGATGTGGTCGAGAATCTCGCCCAGCGGCCTCGAGCTATTGATGTCTTCCAGAATCCGGCTGCGCCACTGCTCCAGTTGCACCAGCCGCCTTTCCTGTGCGGCTTCCGCTTCGATCCGCGCCGTGATGGCCGCTGTCTGCTGGCGCACCTTCCTGCGCAGCGTCCATCCCCAGATGAAAACCACCAGCACAATCACCGCAAGCAGCGCCACGAGCCGCAACAGGTTGTGCGCTGTCGGCCACGGAGCCTTCGACACAACGTCCAGATCGTTCGACGTGCGCAGCAGAATGTTGAAGGACGCTTTCGTGTCAAACGAATTCGAGCCGGTCATGAAGCACACGCCCGTCACTCGCACCTTCGATCCCGTCTGCAGCACCTTCATGGAGGCCAGCGGCGCATAACTTGAGGCTTCCGCCGGCGGATGCCGGTAGATCGCCGAGAAGAGATTCCCGTCGGTCGCTAGAACATACTCATCCTGCGTGGCGCCGCGCACCTGTGCCACCAGCTCGCCCTCGATCGAGACCAGGTCAAACAGATTACGGCTGCTCGCCAGCGAGTCCCACGTGCTCGGCAGCGGCTGCACCGCCTGCTGTTCGCCAAGATCCCGCACCTGCGCTCCGGTCAGCGCCAGAAAGCCGTCATGCACGTCCGGAAATCCCGTCGCGTCGGCCGCATCGCCAACATGCAGCGGAGCCATCGTCGATGTCATGATCCATAGGCTCTTCAACCCGTCCTGCAGTACCACCATCGAGCCCGGTTGGTAGTACGTAATCGTTCCGTGTACGCGGATGCGGTCGCTCAGGTTGCTGACGTGATACGACAACAGAATCTTGTCCATCGGCGTGACCGGCAGCAGCCATGGGTTGACAGCCGCGTAGCGCAGTACCTGCACATCCGACATCGTTGTCGCATGCAGCACGATCCCCGTCTGCTGCATCTTGCCGTCAAATCGCCGGGAGACCACCCCGGTCACCGCGACCTGAGCATCCAATAGGCTATTGATCAGGTCTGGATTGTCCACATCCACCGTGACGCCAATCTCGCCGCCTTCGACGTGCAGATCGAGGAGAGTGCTCCGCACGCCCGCGCTTTCGATGGTCTCGGCGTCGCGCACCACGCCAAACACTTTCACCAGCCGTGCATCCAGGTCGGTCCGCAGCAGTTGGTCAAACGATGCCTCCAGCGCAGGCGGCAGCAGCTCCTGGCCCACGACCGTCACGCTGTCAGCCAGCACGCTCGGGCGAAAGCCACCCTGTGTTTTTCCCTTGATCTCCACCACATCGCCCGGCGCCGCCTGCACATTGGCAGGGATCTGCACTGAAATCGCATCGCTGCCGCTCTGCACGTACAGCAGTTGCTCATAGCTGCGAACATAGGTGACGGTGGCTTCAAACTCGACGGGCAACCCACGCGCCGCGTCGGTATTGCTCAGGTTGTCAATCGCGCGCACGCTGTTGAGAGGTGAAGTCGCGGCTTGGGCAGCAGTCAGCACGGGCGCAGCCAGTAGCGCACACACAAGGAGTACACCTCGTGCGGTAGGACGCCAGCCCGGCGCAGCCCCCAGCTGCCCAGCTCCCCCTGCCTTGCGCATCGTTTCGCCTTTCGCCGCCCGCCTTCTGCAAGGCGTCGTAAGCTTCACCCCATCAGACACATACAATGAGCCGCTGAGCCAGCCCCACACTGGACTCATCTTACAATTCACGAGAAACTCATCATGTACATCTTTCAGGCCATCAGGCCATTCTTGGAATCCCCCGAAAGTTTTCAATACAGGTTACATACGTGGACAAGCCGCCGGGCCACTCCCCTGAGTTACACTCGACCCGCAGGAGTGCTCGCTCCAATGTCCAACCGGGAACGTCTCGCCGTTACGCAGTCCA
>JBBIVH010000140.1:0-7531 GCA_037439805.1 Acidobacteriaceae bacterium | reverse complement strand
ACTCCAATACGAATTGCATGTGTGTCAGTCCTTGGCGCGTGGGCTCTGGTGATGGGCATCAATCCAGTGGGAGCGGCAAGCCAGACGGCTGCGTCGAAGGTTGGAAGCGATGCAACGCCGAAACAATATCCTGCGCCTACAAATCTGCAAGCGCTGGCAAAGACGATGACGGGTCAGCAGGTGCATGACCTCATGGAAGAGTGGTCCCGTGACCTGGGCGCGCAATGCGACGCATGCCACACCGTCGATCTCCATCGCATCGGTCCCGACGGCCGACCGGCGCTCAACTTCGTCGATGATTCGAAAGAGACGAAGCGGGTGGCGCGCATGATGGTTACGATGACGGACCAGATGAACACGGATTATGTTGCGAAGGTCCATGGCTCCGGCGTGCCGGTGACCTGCGGCATGTGCCATCGCGGCGAAATAGGCGCCGAGCCATACGCGCCAAAGAAGACGGTGGAACTGCCGGAGAGCGTTATCCGGCAGGTGGAGTGCGCGGAGCAGGAGCTGCAAAAGTCCGCTCGGTAGAAGCGCTGACGTAGACACGCCGGTACTGTGTGATTCCAGTCACTGCACTATGCAGGCCGTTCGATGACGCTTACAATGAAAGTGCAGAGAGCTTGCCCAGTGAGCCGATTGAGACAATGCGCGTTGTGGATGCTGGTGGCGGCGATCACTTTGAGTGCCCTGCCGGTGTCGGCTTGCGTGCTTTCTCTGCGCACGACGCACACGCCCGCCTGCTGCCGCACGATGGCAACAGAGTGCAGCGGGCCGAGTGGCGCGGTGCAAGGCTCCTGCTGCCAGATCCGGCCTCAGCCCGCTGCGAGCAATCCCGTGACGCCGTTCGTTCATGAGCGCGTGCAGAGCGTTGCCGGAACCATGGACTCCGCCTGGATCCTCACGGCAGACTCCGTGCGCAACGCTGCATGCATCCATTCGGATACCCCTCCCCCGCTGCCCTCTTCGCGCGGCAGCTCCATTCTTCGCATCTAGTCTTTCTCTGCCTGTGGGCTGCATTGCAAGCCCTGGCGCGCGTACGTCCGCACTCTAAGTGCGAACTCTGCGCGCACGCGGAGCAATGGACTCGGATGGAGGAAGCAATGAAAGGCAATGTGTGCAGCACGGTTGTGCTGGCATGGGCGATTGCGTTGAGCGCCGCATGGGCGGAGACGCCTGCGCCGGGCGATGCGCTCGCGAATTTTGCGGCGCTGCTCGGCGGGCAGCATAAGCAAGCCGATACGACGCAACCGATGACGCTGGATGAAGTGGAGCGCATCGCGCTGGCGGTGAATCCCGAGGTTGAGGTAGCGGTGCGGCGGCTGGCGGCGGCGCAGGCGCATGTGCCCGCGGCCGGCGCGCTGGACGATCCGATTGCGATGTACCGCGGGTGGGCCGTACCACTGGAGAAGCCGTGGGATTACAACCAGGCGCAGAACATGTTCAGCATCAGCCAGACCTTTCAGACCCGCGCCAAGCGGGCGTTGCGGACGAATGTGGCGGATCTGGACGTGGCGCAGGCGAAGGAAGATCTGGAGCAGGCTCGGCTGGAGGCGCGGGTGCGCGCGCACAAGGCCTTCAACGATCTGCTTCGGGCGCAGGACGAGCTGCACATTCACGACGGCCACGTGGGCCTGGCGCAGCAGGCCATCGCAGCGGCGCGCATTCAGTACACCTCCGGCAAGGTGCCGCAGCAGGACATGCTGAAGGCGCAGGTCACGCTGACACGCCTTGCCGAGCACATGATTCGCTTCGACCAGGATGCGGATGTGGCGCGGGCGCAGTTGAATACGCTGCTCAGACGCGATCCGGCAGAGCCGCTGGCGGTGCAAGGCGAGTATGATGTGTCGGCTCCGCTGCCACCCGTCGACAAGCTGGAGGAACTGGCGGTGCAGTCGCGGCCTGATCTTGCCGCGCTGCGCGATGCGGCAGAGCGCAGGCGCAAGGAGCAGGCGCTGGCGAAGAAGGCATACACGCCGGACTTCACGCTGGCTGGCGGATACATGCTGATGGCGCCGGGCAGCAACTACAGAAACAACTACATGGTGGAAGGCTCGATGAATCTGCCCTGGCTGAACCGGCACCGTCACGATGCGGAGATTGCGGAAGCGACCGCACGCAGCACGGAGCAGGATGCGGAACTGGACGCTATGCGCAATGAAGCCTTTGGGCAGGTGCAGGAGGCTCTGGTACAGGCGCAGGCCGCGCAGCAGATGGCGCATCTGTATCACGACACATTAAGGCCGCAGGCCGAGGTCACGCTGCAGTCGAGCGTAGTGGCCTACCAGAACAGCAAGACGGACTTCCTCAACCTGCTCGACAGCCAGATGGTGCTGATTGACATTGACCTGACCTGGTTACAGGCCGAGGCGGACTTTGACGCGCGCATGGCAGACCTGGAGCTTGCCACGGGCACAACACTGGATCAAGCCGGCACAGAGACGACGGAGGTGAAGCCGTGAAGACGCGTGGGTATCAGATTGCACTTGCTGTGCTGGTGGTGGTGAGCTGCGGACTTGCGGTTGCTCTGGGCTACGTACTGATGCGAGCGCGGCAGAGCAGCACGACGGTCACGGAAGAGAGTCCCGTGGTTGCGCGAGGGCCGGAGACTGCTCAGGCCGGTATGAACGGAATAGAGACGGGGAGGCAGCCTGCCTCGATGCAGCCCAACGAGCCGACGCTCGCGCCGATTCAGCTCTCGCCGCAGCGGCTGCAGCAGATCGGCGTGAAGACGGCCGTGGCGGAGATGAAGAACGTGAGCCAGGCGCTGACCGCCCCAGGAAATGTGGACATCGACGAGCAGAAGCTGGCTTATGTGCAGACACGCTTTCCGGGATGGATCAAGGATGTGTGGGCGAACGCCAACTACCAGTATGTAAGCAAGGGGCAAAAGCTCTTCAGCGTCTATAGCCCTGATCTTGTGAGCAGCGAGCAGGAGCTGCTGCTGGCTAAAAAGAACGAAGGGGCTTTTGCGCAGGATATGCACGGCATGGCTGGACAGGAGAGCAAGTGGATGCTGACTGCTGCAGAAGAGCGGCTGTGGCAGTACGGCGTAACGCAGGAACAGATTGCCGCGGTGGAAGCAAGCGGTAAAGCCGAGCACGACACGGTGGTGAGTTCGCCTGCGGCCGGCTACATTGTGGAGCGTAACGCGCTGCCCAATGCGTACGTGCAGCCGGAGACCAAGCTGTACACCGTCGCGGATCTATCCACCGTGTGGGTCTATGCCAATGTCTTTCAGGCAGACGTGGGCCGGTTGCGACCCGGTGCAACCGCGCGCGTCACCGTGGATGCGTACCCGGGTCGGACCTTCTACGGGCGCATCGATCAGATTCTTCCGCAGGTGGACGTGACCACGCGCACGGTGCGCGTGCGGCTGGTCTTCGCCAATCCGGGAGTCGTGCTAAAGCCAGGAATGTATGTGAATGTCGCCATCGATGCGCCGATGGGCCGCCAGCTTGTGGTCCCCGCCTCCGCGGTGCTGCAGGCAGGCATGCGCTCCATTGCATTTGTGGATCATGGCGGTGGCAGTCTCGAACCACGCGATGTTCAGATTGGTCCGCAGCTCGACGATTCCATCGTCGTGCTGAAAGGGCTGAAGGCAGGCGATCGCGTGGTGAGCTCGGCGAACTTCCTCGTTGACTCAGAGGCGCAACTGCAGACGGCGTTCGGCGGCGCAAATAGCGGGACAACGCTACCTTCCGCAACAAACACTCAACAGACTCAGTCCATCCAGATTGCATTTTCCACCCTTCCCTCGTCGCCGCGCCAGGGCGCGAACACGCTGCGCGTCGCGCTGACAGGCCCAGATGGTAAGCCCGTGACGGGAGCGCAGGTCGGCGCGGTCTTCTTCATGCCGGCTATGCCCGCGATGGGAATGGCGGCGGTGCGCCTGCCGGTTGCGCTCAAAGAGAAAGCAGCAGGGCAATACGAAGGGTCGCTGCAACTGGACTCCGGCGGAACGTGGGAGGTAACGGTC
Source organism: Acidobacteriaceae bacterium (assembly GCA_037439805.1). Taxonomy (GTDB): domain Bacteria; phylum Acidobacteriota; class Terriglobia; order Terriglobales; family Acidobacteriaceae; genus Telmatobacter. Next base: position 3,552 of record JBBIVH010000140.1, on the reverse strand, counting down.
ACCGTGCAGCAGGGAGGCCAGACGGTGGCGACCAGGCAGATGAGCGTGAACGTTGAGGGAGGGATGTGATGATTGCACGAACCATAGCATGGTGCGCGCGGAATCCGTTTCTGGTGTTCACTGCTGCAGCGCTGCTGGTGCTCGCCGGCGTGTGGAGTCTGAATCGCGTTCCTCTCGACGCGCTGCCGGACATCAGCGATGTACAGGTCATCATTCACACAGGGTGGGCAGGCGAGCCGCCGAATGTGATTGAGGATCAGGTGACGTACCCGATTGTGACGGCGCTGCTGTCTGGGCCGCGCGTGAAGAATGTGCGCGCGCAGACGATGTTCGGAGACTCGTACGTCTTTGTTGTCTTCGAAGACGGCACGGACCTCTATTGGGCGCGCTCGCGGGTCATTGAGTATCTTCAGCAGATTGCAGGCAAGCTGCCGCCGCAGGTGCATCCGGCAATTGGGCCGGACGCGACAGGTGCGGGGTGGGTATTTGAGTACGCAGTGGTGGATCGCACGCATCGTCAGAGCCTGGCGGACCTGCGCGCCCTGCAGGACTGGTACCTGCGCTACCAGTTGGAGACGGTGCCCGGCGTGGCAGAGGTGGCGAGCATCGGCGGCTTCGTGCGGCAGTATCAGGTGAATCTCGATCCGCAGAAGCTCTTCTCGTATGGCATCTCCGCGGCGACGGTCATTGACCGCGTGCGTCAGAGCACGAACGAGGTGGGCGGCGATGTGCTGGAGATGAACGGAGCCGAGTACATGGTGCGCGGCCTTGGCTATCTGCGCTCGCTGGACGATCTGGAGAACGTACCGGTCGGATTAAAGAACGGCACGCCGGTGCTGGTGCGCGATCTAGGAAGCGTCTCATTTGGTCCGGACGTACGCCGCGGCGCAGCCGACTGGGGAGGCGACGGCGAAGCCGTGGGCGGAATTGTGGTGATGCGCTATGGCATGAACGCGCTCAACGTGATTGAAGGCGTGAAGGCGCGGCTCCGCGAGGTTGCCCCTTCGCTGCCGGCGGGCGTGGAGATTGTGAGCGGCTACGACCGGTCATGGCTGATCGACCAGTCCATCCGCACGCTCAAGCGCGACCTGACTGCCGAAGCGATCATCGTGAGCTTTGTGTGTATCGTGTTTCTCTTTCACTTCCGTTCCGCGCTGGTGCCTATTCTCACCGTGCCGATTGCGGTGCTGGCGGCATTTATCCCGATGTATTTCCTGCACGTCAGTTCGAACATCATGTCGCTGGGTGGACTGGCTCTCGCGATCGGCGTGCTTATCGATGCCGCAATTGTGATGGTGGAGAATGGCTATCGAAAACTCACCGAGCGCACCGCTACGCCCGGAAACGATGAGAGGCGAGAGATCCTGGTCGGCGCAGCGCAGCAGGTGGGGCCGGCGCTCTTTTACTCGCTCATCATCATTGTCGTCTCGTTCCTGCCGGTGTTTCTACTGGAGGCGCAGGAGGGCCGTATGTTCCGTCCTCTCGCATGGACCAAGACCCTGGCGCTGATCTTCTCGTCGCTCCTGTCGATTACGCTGGTGCCGGCGCTGATGCCACTTTGCCTGCGCGGCAGGATGCGGCCCGAGCACGAGAACCCCTTGGCGCGCACCTCTCAGGCTGTGTATCTGCCGGTGCTGCGCTGGTGCCTGCATCACTGGAAGCTTGTGGTTGCGCTGAACGTGGTCTTTCTCGCCGTGACGGCTCCGCTCTACTTCCGACTCGGCAGCCAATTCATGCCAGCGCTGTATGAAGGGTCGTCGCTCTACATGCCGAGCGCGTTGCCGGGGATCTCCATCACTCAGGCGGTGGCGCTGATGCAGGAGCAGGATCGCATCATCCGTTCGTTTCCTGAGGTTGCATCGGTCTTCGGCACAGTGGGCCGGTCGGACAGCGCAACCGACAATGCTCCGCTCGATATGTATGACACGACGATCATGCTGAAGCCGCGCAGCCAATGGCGGCCGGGCATGACGTATGAGAAACTCATCGGCGCGATGGACGAGAAGCTGCAATTTCCAGGCTTGACCAACACCTGGACGATGCCGGTGGAGAACCGGCTCGACATGGAACTGACAGGCATCAAGACAGCGGTGGGCATCAAGATTCAGGGGCCTGACCTGGCAAAGATCGAGGATATCGGCGCGCGGATGCAGCAGGTTCTCTCGTCGATGCCGGAGACGACGGCAGCGTTTGCCGAACGTGTCTCGCAGGGCTTCTATCTCAATGTCGAGGTGAATCGCGCTGAAGCGGCTCGCTACGGATTGACGGTGGGCGATGTGCAGCGCGTGATTACATCGGAGATTGGCGGCGCGGATATTGCGGAAAATGTGGAAGGCCGCGAGCGATTCCCCATCGCGGTGCGCTATCAGCGGGACTTTCGCGATCATCCGGAGAACCTGTCCGCGGCACTGATTCCAACTCCGACGGGCGAGCAGATCCCCATCGGCGAAGTGGCGCGTGTGTATTTCTCGCGCGGTCCGGCGATGATCCGCGACGAGGACGGGGCTCTGACGGGGTATGTGTATCTGAATCTGAAGGGCAGCAACTATGGCGGCTATGTGGACCGCGCTACGCAACTGCTCCGTTCGAACGTGGCGCTGCCTGCGGGCTACACGTGGAAGTGGGCTGGCGAGTACGAGTTTGAGATGCGCGCAAAGAAGCGGCTGGAAGTCATCCTGCCCGTCGTCTTTTTTGTCATCTTTCTGCTGCTCTACCTGGTCTTCAAGTCGGCCTTAGAGGCGGTCGTCCTGATCTTTCCTACGCTCTACGCCATGTCTGGCGGACTGCTGCTGCAATGGTGGATGGGCTACAACTTCAGCGTCGCGGTGTGGGTGGGCTACATCGCGCTCTTCGGCATTGCCGTGGAGACGGGAGTCGTGATGGTGGTGTATCTGCACGAAGCGTATGAGCACCACTTAGCGAGCGGTACTCCACTGACAGAAGCCGTGCTGGAGCACGCTGTGATGGAAGGTGCGGTGCAGCGGCTACGGCCCAAGCTGATGACAGTGACGGCTGTGATTCTGAGCCTGGCGCCGATTCTGTGGGAAACAGGCATCGGCTCCGACGTGATGAAGCCAATCGCTGCGCCGATTGTGGGCGGCATGATTACCTCAACCATCCATGTGCTGATTCTGGTGCCGGTGTTCTTTCTGCTGATGAAGCGCGGAGCAGCGCGCCGGGCATCGGCTCCGACGCAACCGGGCGTGGAGATGCGCTAATCCTGCGTTGCACGCAGACCAATGCGCGGCAGCCGGAAGGAGCGCACGCGCTCCATGCGTGTTTCCCGCTCGAAGGAGCGAGTCCGCGCCTGGAGAATGTCTTCGAGTGTGACGAGGCCGAGCAGCTTGCCGGAAGCCGGCTCGACCACGGGCATGCAGTAGAGGCGCGCGTTCGCCATTGACTCGGCCAGCTCGCGCAGTGTCATCTCGGCATAGGCGACCTGTGGAGCGGCGGAGGGTAGCGCTGCGGTTGTGGGCGCGTCGGATTCAGCAAGAGCGCGTAGCTGGCGACGCGTGATCACGCCGACAAGACGGTCTTCCGCATCCACGAGAG
>JBBIVH010000139.1:5949-7565 GCA_037439805.1 Acidobacteriaceae bacterium | reverse complement strand
TGGTGCTGGTCGTGGATCTCGGGTTCCTGCGCAAGGCGACGCTGCAGGTGCGTGCTGGAGTGGCCGCATTGCTGGGCGTGGTGGGATGCGCAGCAGGACTGTGGATGATACCGCTGCAGCCCATGGGCGGGTACGTCTATCCCGGAACGGGCGAGGCGCTGCTGGCCACGGGCGGAACAGCCGCTGCCGCTCAGATATGGATTCTGGCGCTGACTGCGTTGACGCTGTTCCTGCTGATTGATTCCACCTTCACGAAACATGTGGGCGAGTATGTGGCCGTGGTGCTGATGGCGGCTGCAGGCGGATTACTGATCGCGGCAGCGCGGGATCTGCTAGTGATCTTTATCGGGCTCGAGCTGCTGAGCCTGGGGCTCTACATTCTGACGGCGTTTGCGAAGCGGTCGGGAGCGAGTGCAGAGTCGGCGCTGAAGTACTACCTGTTCGGCGGCATGTCGGCGGCGTTTCTGCTGTTCGGATTCAGCTATCTCTACGGCATTACGGGATCGACCAATCTGCATGAGATTATGCTTGCGCTGCTGATGCCGAATGCGCTGCTCTCTCGGCCCCTGCTGAATGTGGCTCTGGTGATGATCGCGGCGGGGCTTGGCTTCAAGGTAGCGGCGGCGCCGTTCCACCTGTGGGTGGCGGATACCTATGAAGGCGCGCCGGCTCCGGCGGCGGCGTTTATCGCATCGGTGTCGAAGGTGGCGAGCTTTGCGCTGCTGATCTCGATCGGGACGGCGGGATCGCATGCTCTGGAAAGCCTTGGCGGCGCCAACGTGCTGGTGCTCCTGATGCAAAATCATCCGCACGGAGGTGCGGTGGGATTCGCGCCGGCATGGACGACGGTGCTGGCCGTGCTTGCGGCCGCATCGATGCTGGTGGGCAATCTGGCGGCGCTGGCGCAGATCAGCGTGCGGCGGCTGCTGGGGTACTCGGCCGTGGCCCACGCGGGGTATATGTTGCTGGGGCTGGCGTTCCTTTCATCCACGGCGCGGAGCGCAGCGGCGATCCTTTACTACGTGGTGACGTACGGACTGACGACGATTGCGGCTTTCGGTGTGGTGGGCGTGGTGGAGCGGGCGACGGGCAGTGACCGGCTGGAGGCGTTTTCGGGCCTGCACAAGCGGAATCCGCTGCTGGCTGCGGTGCTTCTGGTGCTGTTCCTTTCGCTGGCCGGGATTCCACCGCTGGTGGGCTTCTGGGCGAAGTTCAACCTGTTTGCGGCGGTGCTGAGCGTGCAGCCGGGCGGGGTGGCTCTTGGGCTGGTGGCGCTGGCGATTGCGATGAGCGCGGTGAGCCTCTTCTACTATCTGCAGGTGATGAAGCGAGCCTATGTGGCGGCGCCGGCGGATGTGACGCCGATTGCGCTGCCGCCGGTGACGATGGTGCTGTTAGTTTTCATCGGGATTGCGGTGGTGGTGCTGGGATGCTTCCCGGCGCTGCTGCAGGGATGGATTGCGGGCTTCTACGGAGCAATGTAGTTGAGCTCGCAGCTATTGCGCTGAGTTCCGCCGCATCTTAAGCAGAATGCACTCGTCCGATCGTGTTTCAGTCCGCTGGTTTGCGGACCGGTCCAGGAACAACCTGATTCCCGTGCGTGCAGCGCTTCGGAA
>JBBIVH010000139.1:0-5849 GCA_037439805.1 Acidobacteriaceae bacterium | reverse complement strand
GGTTTGCGGACCGGTCCAGGAACAACCTGATTCCCGTGCGTGCAGCGCTTCGGAAGGCCAGTGTGTTCGCCGACAGGATGCGGCGCGGTCGGACTGCGCTGGCTAAAAAGAGGCCGCTTCACAAAAGAAGCGAAGCGGCCGATCTGACTGCTCATTTGGCATCAGGTTTGGTTCTGGGTTTGGGTGTGTGCGTCGGCTTTGCCGCGCGCCCCACGTGCTCTTCCAACTCGGGTGGAAGTTTGCCGGGCAAGAGGGTTCGAACCGGCGCGCCGAGGTCCGGGGGAATCGGCGGCTGCACTTTTTCGAGCAGTTTGTGCGGGATATCGGGATCGACGAGCCAGACCGGGGGAATTATTGGCACATTCCTACGAAGCGTTGCCACGGTGATGTGCGGCCAACTGAGCCCGTTGAAGTTGAGCAGGACGAGCTGCGAGTACTGGAGTTGCAGAAAGTCGGGTGTGCCCTGGACGGTCTCGATCCAGAAGGTAGCCGACATGACCGCGGAGACAGCGTTAGGCCCGCCGGCTGCCCCGGCGAGAAAGGCCGTATTGGAGGTGCCTCCTCCCGTGATGGGCGCCGCGGGTTGCGTGGAGATTTGCAGCGTGGTGGTGGAGAGAATGGTTTGACCGGCGATGGCTGCCTGAAGGACCGAGTTGGGATTGTTGACCATCGCCTGAGTGACTCCGACGATTTGTGCCGGCGGCGAGCGGAAGGCGGACGGTGTGGCGAGGTTCTGCTCGGGGAAGTTGAAGGTAGCGGCCGGGTTCCCGATGAGGAAGGGAAGGATGTTGATGTTGGGAATGACCGGCGGTCCCGCGTTTGTGGTCGCTGTGCCCTGAGCGAGGACGGTGGTGCCGTGCGGGATGGATGCCATGCGCACGACGGTCGGCCCATCCGCCGGGTTCGAGGTGGGAGGCACGACGGCCCAGATGCCGGGCTCGATGTGCAGCCCTGCGTTGAGGTTGGCGTCAGAGACCTGCTGTGTGTACGTGAGGCCGAACATATTGATATCGGGCTGCAGCAAGCCGCGGTTGGGGATTGCGCCGCTGATTGCGGTGAAGTCGATGCCGTCGAGGGTGAGGTTGAGCTCGAGGAAGTGATCGCTGGCCGGTGAGTGGTCGGGCCGCCAGATGGTGTTGAAGCCTTTCCCGCCCCAGTTGCCGGCGAGAGCAGCGAGCGGCCCAAGCGGGTTTGGGATGGGGAAAGGGAAGTGGATGATGTCCTTTACGGGTGGTAAAGGCCGAAAGACGAAGTCGTCGTTGAGTGCCATGTTGTCCTCCTGTGGATTGCGAGACGAGCGCAAGCCTGGGGAATGAGGACCCGAGTGGCGTTGTGATTGGATTCCGGCAACTGGAGCTGCGTGCGAGGGAGGGGGCTGCGAACAATGTGCCGGTTTGTGTGGAGGAACAATAGCACAGATGCGACGTGCGAGTAAATAAAGGAATTTTACGAAACTCGCAGAGCGTCGTGCGCGGGTCAGATCGGAGATCGTGCCCAGGACGGAGCGGCGAGACCCGGGCCGATGAAAACGGTCCTTGAAGGTTAGTTGTGCTTGCCCTTCCACTCTTCGTAGGGGCCCTGGAAGTCTTCGATGGTGCCGTGATCGAAGTTCCAGAGGCGGGTGGCGACTTCGTCGATGAGGTCGTGGTCGTGGGTGACGAGCAGGACGGTGCCTTCGTAGCGCTGGAGGGCGATGTTGAGGGCGTTGATGGACTCGAGGTCGAGGTGGTTGGTGGGTTCGTCGAAGATGAGGATGTTGGGCTTGGTGAGGATGAGCTTGCAGAAGACGAGGCGGGCCTGCTCGCCGCCGGAGAGCGCCTTGGTGGGCTTGGCGCCTTCTTCGCCGCTGAAGAGCATCTGGCCGAGGATGCCGCGAATCTCTTCGACGTGGGCCTGCGGGTTCCAGCGATGGAGCCACTCGGCGACGGTGAGGCCGTGCTCGATGGTGGAGCCGACGTCCTGCGGGAAGTAGCCGATTTGCGCTTCGTGGCCCCAGAAGACGGAGCCGGAGTCGAGAGTGAAGTCCTTGTCGGCGAGGCCGGGGTAGTTGGCGAGGAGGCTCTTGAGGAGGGTGGTTTTGCCGGCGCCGTTGCGGCCCATGAGGCAGACCTTTTCTCCGCGGAGAACGTTGGCGGTGAAGGCGTCGAGGACGGTGTGGTCGCCGTAGACCTTGGTAAGGTGCTTGAACTCGAGTACGTGCTTGCCGCTGGGGCGGACCTGATCGAATTTGATGAAGGGGCGCTGGATGTTGGAGCGGGCGAGCTCGTTGGTCTGGAGGCGCTCGACCTCTTTGCGGCGGCTGGTGACCTGCGAGGAGCGCGTGCCGGCGGCGAAGCGGGCGATGAACTCGTTGAGCTGGGCAATCTTCTTTTCGCGCTGGGCGTTTTGCGACTCGAGTGTGGAGCGGATCTGGGTCTTGGCCATCACCATGTCGTCGTAGCCGCCGGTGTAGGTGATGATCGTCTGGTAGTCGATGTCGGCGGTGTGGGTGGTGACGCTGTTGAGGAAGTGTCGGTCGTGGGAGATGCAGATGAGGGTGCCGTCGTAGTTCTGCAGGAAGTCCTGGAGCCAGTGGATGGAGTCGAGGTCGAGGTAGTTGGTGGGCTCGTCGAGCATGAGGGCTTCAGGCTTGCCGAAGAGCGCCTGTGCGAGCAGGATGCGGACCTTCTGGCCGCCCTGCAACTCGGACATCTTGCGCTCGTGGAGCTCGTCGGGGATGTCGAGGCCCTGAAGGAGCACGGCGGCGTCGGACTCGGCGGTGTAACCGTCCTCGTCACCGATGACGCCTTCGAGCTCGCCGAGTCGCATGCCGTCGGCGTCGGATAGCTCGGCCTTCTCGTAGATGCGGTCGCGCTCTTCGAGGGCTGCCCAGAGAGGCTTGTTGCCCATGATGACGGTGTCGATGACGCGATAGGCGTCAAAGGCGAACTGGTCTTGACGCAAAACCCCAAACTTTCTGGGACGGACAACGGTGCCTTTCTGCGCGTCGAGTTCGCCGGTGAGGATCTTCATGAAGGTGGACTTGCCGGAGCCGTTGGGGCCGGTGAGGCCGTAGCGGCGGCCGGAGGTGAAGGAGACACTCACATCCTCGAAGAGCACCTTCGAGCCGTAGCGCATGGTGACGTTGCTGACGCTGATCATTGCCGTTGCATTCCTGGTGGCCGGCGAGCGGGCGCATGGGCGGCGCGCAACCGGCGGAGTAAGAAAGATGGTGTTGAGTCGCGGTTGGGCGCGCAGACGGGTGCGACGCCCTGAGGACTTGTCTCTTCTAGTTTCTCACAAGCGGTGTGGGGCGCGGTGGGGAGGCGACAGGGTGAGACTCAGGCTCCGGGTTGCTCCACGTTCATCATCAGGCCGATGAGCGCATGCTGGCAGCGATCACGGCCTTCCTAGAGAAAGCATCTCAACCTGGTTCGATCTATTGGTTCGCCATGCGATCGAAGTGGACCAGAAAGTGGAAGCCGGGTTCCGTCATGGAAGTGTCCAGAGCTTTGCCGTCCGCGGTCATCTTTCCAGCGAAGATTTCCTGGCTGAACGCGATCGTGATCTGGCGCGAATCCCGGTCGTAGGAGACTTTGCTTGCCAGGGCTCCTTTGAATTTCTCTTCCGGGCAATCGATAAGGGCCATCAGGCCGTCCTCGGTGTTGTGAAGATGCAGGATGAAATGGATCTGGAGGTCTTTTCCCTTGTACTTCTCGTACTCCACGCCTTTCCAATCGCCGTCGAAGATGGTGGCCGGCGCGGGCCTCGGGACCTTTGCCTGCCAGGTCAGGCGTTTGAAGTTCAGCGGCCACGAGCCTTCCTGTGTCAAGACGCCGGTCATCTCTGAGTTGGACGGGTTGACGGTCGCGTCATAGGTGGCAAACTTCTCTTCCAAGTCTCGATCGCTGTTCGGCTTCCAATAAAAGAATCGAAGGATCAGATGGCTTCCGTCGAACGAACCTCCGGTCGCAGGATCGCCGGAGAACTTCAGGTCGGTATTGTCGAGGAGCGCCGTCATCTTTCCTTCGGGCGTTGTGTTCATATGAAGGACAACGTGATTGATCTTTCCCTGGAAGATGAAAACGCCCTCCCAGTCGCCTGCAAGCGGGAAGGCAGCGGGATCAGGTTGCGCGTTCGTTTGAGGAGAAGCAGCTTGCCAACCAAGCAGCAAGGTGAGCAAGAGGATTGTCTTCACGTGGCTCCTCGGCACTCGACGGTACGATTGTAGCGCTCGATCGTCACGAGTCGCGTCGAAGTTGACCACCTCAGCCTCTAAACTGGAGTAGTCATGTCCGACTTGAACGCTCCCATCGCACGCAAGCAGCACACAGAAAAGCAGCTCCACGGCATCACCCTCACCGACGACTACGCCTGGCTCCGCCAGAAAGACGATCCCGAAGTCACCGCCTATCTTGAGGCGGAGAACGCCTGGGCTGAGGCCGACCTTGCCCCGCTCGCATCCCTTCGCGAAGACCTCTACCGCGAGATGCTCAGCCACATCCAGCAGACCGACGTCTCCGTGCCTTATTTCGACGATGGCTACTGGTATCACACCCGCACCCAGGAGGGCCTGCAGTACGCCATCCTCTGCCGCCGCTCCGGTACCATGCAGCACCCGCCCGACGATGCCGCGCCGGAGCAAGTCGTTCTCGACGGCAACCAGCTCGCCGAGGGCCACGCCTTCTTCGCTATCGGCGATGTCGCCATCACGGATGACAGTCGCTGGGTGGCCTACACCACGGACACCACAGGCTTCCGACAGTACACGCTGCACATCAAGGACTTGACTACCGGCGAGGCGCTGCCCGGAACCGTTGAGCGCGTTGGCTCTGCCGTCTGGGCTGCGGACAATCGCACGCTCTTCTACACCGTCGAAGACGAAGTGCAGAAGCGCCAGTACCAGCTCTGGCGTCACACGCTCGGCACGCCGCATACGCAGGACGCCCTCGTCTACCAGGACGACGATGAGCGCTTCAACCTTGGCGTGGGCCGCACTCGCGACGGCCAATACATCATTCTCGAATCCGCCAGCCACATCACCAGTGAGGCCCGGTTCCTCTGCGCCGACGACCCTACCGGCACCTTCCAACTCATCGCGCCGCGTCGCGACGACCACGAGTACTCCGTCGATCATCGCAACGGCCTCTGGTACATCCGCACCAATGACCGGGGCCGCAACTTCCGCCTCGTCACCGCGCCACAAGACTCTCCGGGAGAAGCCGACTGGACCGAGCTGCTCCCACACCGCGACTCGATCATGCTCGAAGATGTGGACCTCTTTGCCGGCTTCTTCATCGCCTGCGAGCGCGAGGCTGGCCTGCCGCGCCTGCGCCTCTGGCGCTTCTCCGGCGAAGGCTCCGCTGCTTCACCCACTGGCGAGATTGCCTTTCCCGAGCCGGCTTACTCCGCCAGCCCGCACATCAACCGCGTCTTTGACACCACGACCTTCCGCTACGCCTATCAGTCGCTCGTCTCGCCCAGCTCCGTCTACGAATACGATCTCGCCACAGGCGTATCCACGCTCCTCAAGCAGGTCGAGATTCCCGGCGGTTTCGACCGCAGCCTCTACCAGAGCGAGCGCATCTTTGCTCGCGCGCCTGGCGGCGATGGGGCCACCGCACCGGACGGCGTCGAGGTGCCCATCTCACTCGTCTACCGCAAAGACAAGCGCGCGACTGGAAAGAATTCGCTTTACGTCTACGGCTACGGCTCCTATGGTTACGCCCTGCCGCTCAACTTCAACTCCAACCGGCTCGCGCTGCTCGACCGCGGCGTCGTTCTCGCCTACGCGCATACCCGCGGCGGCGGTGATCTCGGCGAACCCTGGCATGACGCCGGCAAGATGCTCGTCAAGCGCAACACCTTCA